>JAFEIL010000182.1 GCA_017495105.1 Emticicia sp.
CACATGTGGCTCACTTTCCCTACAATCGGTGGCTCAGTTTCGCAGGAATATACACAATGGGCCATTCACACGCCATTTTGCTGGCGAGTGAGGGTTAGTATTTACATACGTACGCATGTAAGCATCTTTGGTTTTTACTCGCCAAATTCTAGCAATTGAAATGAAGAAACGCTGTTCGGGCGTAAATCCATCAATTTTTTCATTACTTTTTGCTTGTTCTGTTAGCTTAAAAGCATCGAAAGCAATGGCAATTCCTGCAATATCTGCCGTATTTTCACCAACTGTTAAAGCCCCTTTTACGTGCATCGAATCAAGTACTGTAAATTGATTGTATTGCTCAATTACGAGTTGAGTTTTAGCCTTAAATTTCTTAAAATCAGCTTCTTTCCACCAGTTTTTTACATTGCCTTGCTTATCATATAAAGCTCCTTGGTCATCAAACGAATGCGTGATTTCGTGGCCAATTACCATTCCAATGCCACCATAATTGAGGGCATCGTCGGCATTCATATCGAAATACGGTGGCTGAAGAATTCCCGCAGGAAAAACAATTTCATTCAATGGCGGATTGTTATAGGCCGTTACTGTTGGCGGAGTTGTTCCCCATTCAGTACGGTCGACGGGTTGGCCTATTTTTAAAATCCCATAAACAAAATCATTTTTGCTCGTAGCCAATCTATTTTCAAAGTACGTACCACGATCGATGACTACTTTCGAATAATCTCTCCATTTATCAGGGTAGCCAATTTTCTCAGTAAATGCATAAAGTTTTTCTTTGGCTTTAGTTTTGGTCGAATCGCTCATCCAATCAAGTTTATTGATGCGGTTTTCAAAAGCAGTTTTCAAATTCTTCACTAATTCCTTCATTCGTCGCTTGGCTTCTTCTGGAAAATATTTTTTGACATAAAGTTGGGCAAGTCCATGTCCAAGCGATTTATCTACGGCATCTGTAATATCTTCACCCCTTGGTTTTTGAGTTGCTTGTCCTGAAAGTACTTTAGCGTATTCAAAAGATGCTTTTGTGAAAGGTTTGCTCAGAAAATCAGCATACGAAACCAGCGTTTTTGCTCTTAAATAAGCTTTCCAGTCTTCGATTGATGCCGAAGCAAGTAAAGCATTTAATCGGTCATAATAGGCAGGTTGTTGCACATTCAGCGAATCTATTTTCACGCCCAATGCTGTAAAAAATGCTTGCCAGTCAATGTTTGTTTGTTTTTGGGCGATGGCCGAAACAGCCAATTTATTATAATTAGCCTGTACATTTCGGCGTTCGATATTGGTTTTGTGCGATGCCGCCAATTCCCTCTCAATATTGTACGCACCCGAAGCCATTTTGCGTGCCGTAGTTGCATCAATCGCGGTAAGTTTAAACAAAGTGCTTAAATAATTTTGATACGCTTTCTGAATGAAAATCGTCGAAGAATCTGCTCTAAAATAATAGTCTCTTTCGGGTAAACCGATGCCTGTTTGACCTAAATTGACGATATTGACCGCACTATTTTTAATATCTGGCCCAACACGAAAACCGATAATAGAATAGTTATTAAACTTCTGTTGGTCGGCCACATACTTCATGATTCCAGCCACATCTTTGATGCCATCAATTTGCTTGAGCATTGGCTTTACGGGCTCAAAACCTCTTTTGTCGATGGTGATAGTGTCCATTCCAGAAGCATAAAAATCACCCACTTTCTGTTCGATACTACCTTTGAGGTTTTTGGCAGCCGAAACACTATCTAAGATACCTTGTAGGCGTATGCGTTGCGGATAATTCATAAACGAATAAGCCCCAACACCCGATTGTGTAGAAGGAATTTCGGTAGAATTATACCATTTTGCGTTGACGTACATAAAGAAATCATCGCCAGGTTTTAGGGTTGGGTCAATGCCCGTAATGCTTACTTTTTGGGCGAAGCTTGTGCTGATGCAGGTTATTATAAACCAGAAAATTAATAAGAGAGGGTAGAATTTTTTCATGAATGTTGATAATTTATCTTGAAACGAAAGGTAATAATATAAGCCCAAAAAATCTAAAACGAATGCAGGTATTTTTCATGTTTATCGACCTGCTTTGGGAAATTATCGACTTTGTATCATTGACTTTGCTTAATTCGTTTGGCTAAATATTCTATATTCAGTCAGTTTGTTAGTCATTCTTGTATATTTGTGAAAAAAATTAAAGATGCTATTTTAATAACGGCTGATAGCTCCACTACGGTTTTAAAATCAGCCTAACCACCTCGATTTATTTGCTGTTACTTAGGCGAACGAGGGAATAAATTTCAAAATGATATCATCGGATGTCAAAACGCCACTGCGGATAAAAGTCTTCGCAGCGTAGAAAATTTTTATAATTGAAAAAGAATGTCTGTTTTAAGATTAAAATTGCCTACCGACCCAAGATGGGTCAATATTGTTGAGAAAAACATTGAAGAGATTCTTTCAGACCACGCTTGGTGTGAACAAAAAGCTGCGACCAATGCAATCACGATTGTTACAAATAATCCTGAATATCCAGACCTTGTAACCGATTTATTGGCCTTAGCTAAGGAAGAATTAGAACATTTTCAGATGGTTCACGCCATCATCAGAAAACGAGGATTGGATTTTAAAAGAGAGCAAAAAGATAAATATGTAATAGAGTTAGCCGATTATATGAAGCAAAACAACAGCGGTAGTCGTGTTTCTGCTTTGGTAGAAAGACTCCTTTTTTCGGCCATGATAGAGGCCCGAAGTTGTGAACGTTTTAAGATACTTTCAGAAAATATTAGAGATGCCGAGTTGGCGATATTTTATAGACAGCTCATGGAGAGTGAAGCGGGGCATTATACTACTTTTATAACGTATGCCCGCAAGTATGGAGTAGGTATTGACGTTGAAAAACGTTGGCGAGAATGGATAGCATTCGAGGACTCTGTAATAGCACGCTACGGAAAATCAGAAACTATTCATGGTTAATTTTTGGTGTAAAATGCTTGTTGTGTGAAGTTTGTATTTATCGTTTGGTATTCTCAAACTGACACTGTTAGTCCGCATCTGTGATGTTGGACTTAAAGAGCAAGGCATTTTTAATGCCAAACTAAATTAATATTGTCATACTCCACTTTTGCCCTTGAAATACAGACTGATAGTTACACTACGGTTTTAAAATCAGTTGAACTTCCTCGCTTAATTTGAGTGGAGTTAGGGGAGCGAGGGAGAAAGAAGGGTTTGCAAAGGCCTTTTAGCAAAAACCTCTTTTATTCTTCTACATATTTTATATATTTGTGTTTGTTGATGCTTGATGACACATGGAAAGAAGAATGTTCAATACTTTTCTTCCAGCTCTATGTATGTGCTTAAACGCTTTAAAATCAATTAGTTAAATCAAATAAAAACCTCCAGCATAGCATTTGTGAATTGTTGGAAATTTTTAAAACCATTATCATGAAATCATATCTTTACTTTTTATTCATATTGACTGCAATTTTATCAGCTTCATGTTCTACAAAGGAGTTAATTCCAATTAAAAGTTCGAATAAAGAGATAAAAACATTCTCATTCAAAACGCTAAACATAAACGCAAGTATTGATAGTGTTCAAAGAAATATTTCTGCAACTTTACCTTTCCGTACTGATGCAAGTCTACTTGCACCAACAATTACTATATCACCTAAAGCAACGATTTCTCCTGCATCAGATATAATACAAAACTTTACAAAACCTGTTTTATATACAGTAACAGCGGAAGATGGCTCAAGTCAAACATTTACTGTCAATATTTCCATTAAAAGTTCGGAGAAACAAATAACATCATTTTCATTCAAAACGCTAAACATAAACGCAAGCATTGATAGTATTCAAAGAAATATTACTGCAACTTTACCATCGTACAGTATTGATCCAAGTCTACTTTCGCCAACAATTACCATATCACCTAAGGCAACTATTTCTCCTTCATCAGATATAATACAAAACTTTACGAAACCTGTTTTATATATAGTAACAGCAGAAGATGGCTCAAGACAAACATTTACTGTCAATATTATTGCTCCTCCAAAATCCTCAAAACCAATATCAACATTAGTTTCAAGCAATATTGTCAAGTTGCAATGGGCAAAAATAGACAATGTAAAGTCATATAAAATATACCGAAACAATCTAGTAGTTTATGAGGGCAGCAATCTATTTTTTGAAGATACTGGATTAAACCCAGAAACAACATATACATACAATTTAACTTTAGTTAATGAATTCGGTGAAAGCCCTAAGTCAGAAGAATTGATAGTCAAGACTTTAACTGCAACACTTGTGGATGTTGTTGATGATAAATCATATGCCACCTATCTCCCATTTACATGGTTGTATTACGACCGTGGAAAAGATGAATGGTTAGATTCATATCAAATGACATTTGAAAGCAATAGTTCAAAATTTAATCTTGTTCACTATTATAATTATAATTATTATTTCAATAACAGAAAATATGTAATAAAAGATTATTCCTTTAAAATAGAAAAAGATGTCATTTATATTTACGACACGGATTACAAAAAATTTATAAAATTTATAAGAATTGAGAAAAATTCATTAGATCAATTTATCGCATATAGCATCAGCGAAACTGCAACCTCTTATAGAGAAAGTTTAATGGGAATTTTTAATAAAGCTGATTATGTAGAGCAAAATAATGCACAAGTAATTAAGAATTCAGATTTTTTGGATAAAATGACTGGATTATGGAAAGAAGCCGAGAATCCCAATCTTTATTTTCCAGACAAAAATATTGTTTATGATTTTTCTGAAAATAAAAACTTTTTTTGGAAAAGATATGACACTTATGATGGAAGCAAAAAAGCAGAAAAATATCAATACAAAATTGATGCACAGAGTAAATTTTTTACTCGTAGTTGGGGAAACTCTATTGATGCTTCTTGGAAATCAGTAGATATAAAAAATGGTACCAGTAAAAATTCTTTAATTGTAGATGGAAAACAATGGTATAGATAATCGAAAAATTTAGGTTAAAAAATAGGATAAAAGGTGTTTTTTTCGAAAACTCTTAAGTTTTTAATCTAAAATTTTTATATTATTGCCTTATTTTTACTTAAGACTTTATCAACCAAGAAAGGTTTTAATATCCTAAAATCGAAAACGAATCATTATGTAAAAGCCTAATAGCCAATCGCAGGGACGAACCGTAAATTAAGCGGAGAGGCGACCGCTCTAAAATTACTCAATTATAATGTTGGTCGTTGAAATTCGAGCAAAAAATTAAATCATTAGCAGTAAATCTATTTATGAAAAAATCTATTATTCTTTGCTTATTTTCAATAATTACTTTCACTTCATATTCTCAAACTGGGACCTTAAAAGGGGTTGTAATGTATTTTTTTAATGATAATTATGGAGATAAACCAGACATTGGTTCACAAGTGTATATCATAAAAAATACATCAAATTTTTATAATGAATTAAACTCATGTATTAAAGATGATTATTACAAAACTAGAAATGATTATTTTCAGAATCTTTCAGACTTTTCACTTACTGATAAAGAAATGAGCAAGGTCTTAATATTAATTCCAAAAGATTTAAGAAAAAAAAGGAAGGAGCTGAAAAGTTCGATTGAATTAAATGAATATAAATTGCACCAATATGAAACAGAACATGACTCTTGTATAAAACAAAAATTAAATTCTAATTTAAGCGATGGTAGCGAGATTGTAGATGGTAATGGAACATTCTATTTTTCAGACTTAGAATTTGGAATTTACACTATCTATATAATATCAAAACAAAGGAATAAGCAATTGAAAATAATGGACATAAAAATAGATAAAAAATACCAAACTATCAGTCATAACTTCAAACCAAGAATTCTCATAAACAAAAACAATGTTGATAAAAGTGTTGATGATACCTACTAAGAACTTTGTATTTTTGGCTGAAATAGTTTGATGTAAAGCCCCCGTTAGGCTAAATGTTCCACATTTAGTCTTGTGTCAGCCGTTGTTACAACGGCATTAGAGAAATAGGTTTTTTTGCAGTTTAGTATACCCCTATTTAGCTAAATATTCCACATTTAGTCAATCTGTCTGCCGTTCTCTGAACGGCAAAAAACTCACTTCATTCGCTAATACATAGGCGAACGGTAAAACAGATTTAAACAAAAAACATTTTCAGAAATCAATTTTTACGTTATTCCATGCCCATACTTTATAATTACTTCTATTTTGGCTTTCTTTTCCGCCATAAACCAAGACTTTTCGATTGATTTTTTCTTTGCCTATGTTTTTCAGCAAATCCAAACCGTCGAAAAGTTTTGGTAAAATTGTTTTTGTTGCTTTTATTTCTACAATATCGTAAGCGGTTTCATTACTGACCAATAAATCGACTTCATGACCATTTGAATCTCGCCAAAAGTAAAATTCATGGTATAAATTATGATGATAATTTTGTTTAATATATTCGTTAATGACCATGTTTTCAAATAAAGCTCCCTTAAATTCACTTTCTTGAATAGACTTTTCGCTTTTTATTCCAAGTAAATAACTTACTAAACCAGTATCATAAAAGTATAACTTAGCACTTTTAACTAACCTTTTATTGAAATTATTGAAAAATGGAGGTAATTGATAAGCAATATAACTACTCTCTAAAATTGATAGCCAAGATTTAACCGTTGGAATAGAAATACCAGCTTCCTTGGCAAGATTTGTTAGGTTAAGTTGCTGACCGATTCTACCAGCACATAGTTTTAGAAATATTCTGAATAGACGAATATCTTTCACATTTAAAATTTCTGACAAATCTCGTTCTACATAGGTTTCAATATAATTTGCATAAAAAGCCGTAGTGGGAATAGGGCGGTCATATAAAGCAGGATAACAGCCACGCATAATCATTGATGCGTAGTCGTGCGGCAGTAAATTTTGAGATTGTAATTCTTCAAAGTCAAACGGTAGCAGCTTGAAAAGGGCAACTCTACCCGCCAAACTTTGGGTAATACTTTTAATCAAACTAAAATTCTGTGAACCAGACAATATAAATTGCCCCATTATTTTTGACTCATCGACTAAAGTCTGAATATAAGAAAATAAAGAAGGTACTCGTTGTACTTCATCAAAAATAACCTTTTGATTATATAATTCTAAGAATCCGTTGGGGTCTTGTTCAGCAAAAAGCCTATTATCTGGATTTTCGAGCGAAACATAACGATAATCTTTAAACATACTTTTTAGTAAAGTAGTCTTGCCAGATTGTCTTGGTCCAGTAAGGGCAATAACTGGATAAACAAGCATCAATTCGTTAATCACTTTGGCTATATTTCGCTCTATCATAAATCATTTATTTAAAGCACAAATATAGCTTAATTTTACGATTTACATAAAATTAATTTTCTGATTTACATAGATTATATTTTCTGATTTGCATGAATTTGATTTTGTAAATACCGTTTAAAAAACAACTAGAGATATATGAAAATGCCCCGTTTGATTAAATATTCCACATTCCATCATTTTGACAGCCGTTCTCTGAACAGTGGAACCCGCTACACCGCATCCACATCCACAACCACATAAATCCCTCTAAACTCACGTTGCGTCATTACGGTGTCGATTTGTTCTTGCAAGAAAACCTTTGCGGCTTTTATATTGAGTTTATCTTTTTCGAGTTTTAGTAAAATATCGTACAAAAACTTATTTCTTACTCGCTCAACCATACCTTTTTCGGGACCAAGCACACGAGCCTTGCCGAGTTTTTCGAGCAATTTATTCGCCAACCAATGAGCAGCTTTTTCGGCTTTGTCTTGTTCTTCGTGCTTCACGGTTATCGAAATAACACGAGTAAAAGGCGGATAAAAATAGCCTTCTCGCTCCTTGATTTCATCATTATAATAACCCGTGTAATCGTTCGCTACAACTTTATGTAGCAAACTCTGCTGCGTATTGCCAGTTTGAATCAACACCAAACCTTTTTTCTCACGCCGGCCTGCACGTCCGCTTACCTGCGTAAGCATCTGAAAGGCTCGTTCGGCTGCCCTAAAATCAGGAAAATGTATCATACGGTCGGCATCAAAAATGCCAACCAAACTTACTCGGTCGAAATCCAACCCTTTACTAATCATCTGCGTTCCGACCAAAATATCGGTATTTCCTTGCTCAAACTCCCCAAGAATCGTCTGATAAGCATTTTTTGTGCGAGTCGTGTCCAAATCCATGCGTTGGACTCGTGCAGCTGGATACATGATGCGGAGGTCATCTTCGAGTTTTTCAGTACCAAAACCAACCGATCGGATTTTACCCGAACCACAAGTTGGACAAACCCTCGGAATCTCTTCTTTATGTCCGCAATAATGACAACGTAATTCTTTCGAGTCGAGGTGATAAGTCAAACTTACCGCACATTGCTCACATTCACCAATCCAATTACATTCTTGGCAATTCAAATACGGCGAATAACCACGTCGGTTTTGAAAAATAATCGTTTGGTCGCCAATGGCCAAATTATGCTCAATATGCTGACATAAAGTTCCCGAAAAATCATTTTTCATGGTTTTTGCCTTACGCTCTGATTTTAGGTCAATTAGCTGAATATCAGGCAATTGAGCATTTCCGTATCTTTGATTGAGCGTAACCAAACCATATTTGCCAGTAGTGGCTTGATAATAACTTTCAAGCGATGGTGTGGCCGAACCCAACAAGATTTTCGCACCTTGTTTCAGCCCCAGCATAATGCCCACATCACGGGCGTGATAGCGTGGAGCAGGGTCATATTGTTTATACGAACTTTCGTGCTCTTCGTCGATAATCACCAAGCCCAAATTATCCATCGGCAAGAAAACCGCCGAACGTACTCCAACCACAAACTGATAGCGACCTTCAAGCACACCTCGCCAAACCTCAACCCGCTCATTGTCCGAAAATTTGGAGTGATACACGCCCATTTTATCGCCAAAAACTCGTTTCATCCGTACCACAATTTGGGTTGTTAAAGCAATTTCAGGCAATAAAAACAATACTTGCGAGCCACCTTCCAGCACTTGTTGAATCAAATCAATATAAATCTCGGTTTTACCACTTCCCGTAATTCCGTGCAGTAAAACCACATCTTTTTCTTGAAAGTGCGTCAAAACTTCATTGCTTGCCTGCTGTTGGGCTTCAGTCAGTTCTATTTTTACTTGCTCGGTTGGCATATCATCGCCAAAACGAGAAACCACGATTTCAAACTGCTCCAAAACTCCTTTTTCAATCAATTTATTGAGCGAAGAATCGGAAGTTTCCCCTTGTGTAAAAAACGATTTATCAACTCCAAACTGATTGCGTTCGCTTAGTTGGTGCATCGGAATCTGGCGTAAATACTCCAAAATAACCGTTTGTTGTTTGGCATTTTTGGCCAAAGAATCAATCAAATTTGCTACTTCTTCGCTGCCTTCATAAACCCTTTTTAGTCGAACCTTCTTGGCAATTTTGGGCTTGTATTTCTCCTTAACTTCTTCATACATAATAATTGCGTGCTTACCAATCAACGATTTTATCATGGTGTTGATATTGGTTTCGCCCACAAATTTTAACGCATCATCATAAGTCAACGAAGCGTGGTTTTTAAGAATATCCAAAAATTGAATTTCGTTTTCTTCTAAAAGTTCAGGATGATCAAAGTCTGGATTAAGTTGAATCCTCGATTGACTCGTAACTTTCAAGCCCGAAGGCACTGCTACGTTCATCACTTCGCCCACACAACACATATAATAATCGGCAATCCAATCGAATAACCAAAGTTGTTGCTTCGTGATAAGTGGCTCACTATCAAGTAGTTCGAGAATATATTTTGCTTGATATTTTGCGGGAGGCGTTTCATGAATCCGTCCGACAACCGCCGTCACGACTCGATTTTTGCCAAATTCAACAATAACCCTTGCCCCTATTTTTATCTCATCCACAAAGTTTCTCGGCACACGATATGTAAACATTCGTGGAATCGGCACGGGCAAAATCACATCAGCAAAATAGGTTGTTTCAACAGAAAAAAGACCTTCCATGTAGAATTGAGAATGTAGAATTAAGAATTAAGAATGTCGAATGCTCAAATTTTTTAATTAGGTACATTCTAAACAATACTCAAAGGTACTAAATTCAGCCTTAGATAAGAAAATTGATTATTTTGCAAGAAATATTTTTCGGTTACTCGCTTGCAAATGTTATGCACGCATACTATTTTTGATTCAAAATGATTGTTTTGGAATTTTAACCAATAACAAATAACCAATTTCCCAATAAATATGAAAGAGACTATCGAATATAAAGTGCCAACAATGGCAGAAATGGCAGCAAACGGTCAAGAACCCGAAGTATTATTTTGGGTTGGTTGTGCAGGTTCGTTTGATGACCGATATAAAAAAGTAACGATTTCGTTTGTGAAGATTTTGAATAAAATTGGGGTGAAATTCGCCGTTCTCGGTACGGAAGAGGCTTGTACGGGCGACCCCGCACGTAGAGCAGGCAACGAATTTACATTTCAGATGTTGGCTCAACAAAACATTCAGGTTTTGAATGGCTACAGCGTGAAGAAAATCGTGACGGCTTGTCCGCATTGCTTTAATACGCTTAAAAACGAATATCCAGAATTGGGCGGAAACTACGAAGTGATTCACCATTCGACCTATTTACAGCAATTAATTAATGAAGGGCGAATAAAAATTGAAGGTGGTGGTTCGTTTAAAGGACAAAAAATTACGTACCATGATTCTTGTTATTTGGGCCGTGCCAATGATATTTATGAAGCTCCTCGCCAATTACTCGAAAATTTAGATGCCGAACTCGTAGAAATGAAGCGTTGTAAAACCAACGGACTTTGCTGCGGTGCTGGTGGCGGACAAATGTTTAAAGATGCTGAAAAAGGCACTAAAGAAGTAAATATAGAGCGAATCGAAGATGCTTTGGCAACTGGTGCGAAAACAATTGCTGTTGCCTGCCCGTTCTGCATGGTAATGATGTCAGATGGCATAAAAAACAAAGAGCGTGAGCATGATGTAAAAGTTTATGACTTGGCGGAATTGCTTGAGCAAGCGATGTAGAAGAAGTTCAAAAATAATTGGCTATTACAGTGCTAAGTTAAAAATTTACTCCTAAAAAATTGTGACCTTAAATTAATTTTAAAGTCTAAAAAAATATATATTTGCGAAGAAAAGCTTGTTGTAGATATTGATATTGTGCCAACTGTGGCTTAAGCCTAATCGGTTGGGTGCCAGTTAAAACTGGCTAAATGTTTTGTTGTTAGGGTAGTATTGTATGCCCTACTGCTCACTCTTGAGGATAGATAATGTTAATACTTACAATAAGCTTTTTATATGAAACTGACACATAGCGAAAAAGATTTTATTTCTTCAGTTTTTTCTGCCTTAAACTCCCCTAACCAATTTTGTTATCTACTCAATTATGTATCAAAAGAGATTTTAAAGAGTAATGACAGTTTTCTTGAAGATGAAATCTATTTTTATTCACAAGAGCAGAATCAGGTAAAATATTACCAGCGATACAAAATCAAGAAAAAAAATGGTCGGTTTCGGCAAATAACTGCACCAACAGGAAAACTAAAGCACTTACAAAGTTGCCTTAATATTATTCTTCAAACTATTTATTTGCCACATGAATCGGCATTTGGATTTATTCAAAATGCATCCATTATTGAAAATGCCACACAACATATCAACAAAGAATATGTTTTTAATATTGATTTAAAAGATTTTTTTGCTTCGATTACGGCTGAAAAAGTAGCTTTTTTTCTACAAAAGCCACCTTTTGAACTTAAAAAACAATCATCTTTTAAAGAAACTTTGCCCCAATTAATTGCTGCTATTGCCTCCTTCAAGTTAAGCAAAGACACACCATCTGCTTTGCCACAAGGCTCGCCTTTATCGCCAGTATTATCAAATATAGTGTGTCAATCATTTGATGATTCATTACTAAATCTTGCGAAACGATTCAAGGTAACTTATAGCCGCTATGCCGATGATATTAGTTTTTCGGGTAATGTAAATATTTTTTCGCTGAAAGATGAATTTTATCAGCATCTAAAAGAAATTATTGAAGAAGAAGGCTTCTTGATAAATACTGACAAAGTAAGATTACAAAGTAAAAAATGGAGGCAAGAGGTAACTGGATTAGTTGTGAATGATAAGGTGAATATTCGCAAAAAATATGTTAAAGAACTTAGAATGTGGTTATATCTATGGGAAACTTACGGTTATGACAAAGCAAGCGAGATTTTACATAGAAATACTACTAAAAAGACATCTTTGTATTTGATATTGAACGGCAAGCTCAATTTTTTGAGAATGATTAAGGGCGATGACAATAACACATACTTGGTGCTTCAGAAACGCTTATTATCGCTATGGCCAACTTCAGAAAGTAAAGAACTTACAGCTGCTGAGTTTTCAACAAAAATAGAAGCACTTCATAATGACGAAAGAATACCAGCTAGTTTTACAGATGAAGAAATAAAATTGTTGGATTCAGATAAAGGTAAAGAAACTATAATAAATTTAGAAAGTGAAAAAGAAAAAACTGCTGGTGAGCAATCTGAAATTGAAAAAGATTTACAATTAGGTCCTAAAGAAATTATAAAGAAAAGAAGAGAAAGAGCAATAGATCTAATTGATCAATTATATGCAGGTAACAGTTTTGAAGATTTTACAAAAGAAGAGCAAGCAATTTTAATTGACCCTCAATATAAAAATTTAAGAGGCCTTTTACATGAAAATGAAGAAAAATCTAATAGAAATTCTTTAGAGTCTTTAATTATAGATTCATCATGGATAGTAGTAGGGGATAAAGTAGTAAGCAGAGAAAGAAATGCACCTTTTACTCCTAAGACATTATCAGGTATTTCAGAAAGATTAGTTAACTCTACTTCTGGAGGAATTCTTTCTGGTAAAGATATGATTGACTTTGTAAACGAATTGACTTGGGAAGTAAAAACACCTAAACAAGAAGAAGGTACTACTAAATTAGGATCTAAAGCTAGAAAAGTTTCAACTGATCAAACATTTAGTGTTGGATTAGAAAGAGGCACTTCTTTTACTGTAATCCAAGGTAGTAAAGATGGTAATGTATTATTGACTATACAAAATCATAATATTGTTATAAGTCAAGCTATGGCTGAATATGTTAAAGAGAAATTACCTTTAGTAGATGTTATATACCCTTTTATGCCTTTTATAGACTTTATGAATATAATTGATGAAGCAACATTTTTAGATTTAAAGGATAAAAAATTTATAACATTTAGACAAAGTTTTGCAGAAACTAAAGAATTACTTAATGGGCAACAATTAACTTTTAATACAGTTAATGAAGCTTTAAAATCAGGAGGTAATGTAGCAGCAGCTATGTAAGCCCTCAGTTAGCCCCATCTTGCAATA
>JAFEIL010000319.1 GCA_017495105.1 Emticicia sp.
TAATAGAATACATGTATGAAAATAAATATTGAATACCCACCAAACTAAAACAAAGTCCTTATATGGCTGTTGATTTAGTTGGGTTACTCACTCATTGTTTTAATTATTGATACAGTGATTATTCAGTTATATTGCTTGCATAAATTTTTGGGTATATTATATTTTAATTACTCGGAGTACTTCCACAAAAACCCAGCACCTCGACCTCCTGAACCTACATTTGAATCACAAACTTGAAACGAACCAAGGAATGATCCCATAACATATACGTTATTTCCAATCTTACTTACGGTCTTTGAAGTGTGACTCCAGCCTTCAAGTGGAGTAAAAGTAGATGTTATAACCCAATTGAAATTACCAAGTCTTGATGATGAAATTATAAAATTATCTCCAATTTGGCCTCCAAAGCTAATTGAACTATTCACTATACTTGTATTAGATGTCTTTTTACCAGTTACATATCCATCACCAAATCCAGTAATCGATATGCCTTGAATTTCTATTGTTTTTTGAGTGACAGGCAAAATGTTTTTATTCAATAGAAGGGTCATCAAATAAGAACTGGAATTAATTATTCGGTCATTTAGGGTAAAAGTTCCCGTAGCATTTCCCGTAATTTTAAGCATTCGGATATAATTACCCCCAGAAAAAAATCCTGATTCAAGTGTTGCCTTAAGAGGATTTAAATTATCATTCGCATCATCTCCTCCAAATTTTAATTTATAAGTATTATTAGCAGTTAATAAATTGTTGAAAGCAACAATGAATATTTCTGTACCATTAGTACCTTGTATTTGAGATGTTGGACTTATAATACCACAAGAAGAATTAATATTTGTATAGTTGAGAATTCCCTTAAATGAACCAAAAAGTAAAACTTTGTTATCATAGAAAAGTATATTTTTAACTTTTTCGGTATTGTTTGTATCATATATTATACCCGCTTGAGTATTGGCATAACCACTACCTTTTTCAAGCTTACCGATAAATATATCTGAACTTCCAGTATAGGGAATGCAGTATCCAGTGGTCATGCCTTGTTCCGTACCCGTGAAAAAAACATTGGCACTTTCATCGAAAGTTAAATCAATGCCGAAGTCATCGCTTCCGCCCCCAAATTGCTTTATCCATTGTACATAACCTAAGTCATTTAATTTAGCAACAAAAATATCATAGCCACCTACACTAATTATACTACCATTGGTAGATCCCGATGTTTTATAATTAAGTGTATTAGTAAAATGGCCAATGATATAAATACCAGTTCCATCTGCTTTAACGGATACAATTTGAGTATTGTTAGCATAATTGAGAGGTCCTGTTGGATAGAAACTGCGTACCCATTGGGAAGTACCATTTATATCATAGCTACAAATAAAGCCAACAGTTTGACTATTATTTCCACTTATTCCTTCTAAATATTGACCACCAAAATTATAACTATATCCACCGTATGGTGGACCTATACCAAAACAGTAACCAACTTCATAGAAGTTGGAATTGTATGAAGTACTTTCAACAAAAACAGGGGATGATCCTGTAATCCCTCCAGTGGTGCTCACAGAAACTTGTCCAGAACAATAACCATTAGCATCAGTGGAGACATTATCTACACATTGCCAACCTGTTCCATTATAGATTCTGAGACAGTTGTAATCAGTATCATAACATGAATTCCCCTTTTGTGGAGAGGGAATTGCTAATATTTGAGAATAAGTCCGTTGTGCAAAATCTAATTTATTTGGTAAAATACTTGTATTTTGAGCATTAATTTTAATTGTGAAAATGCCAAATATCAAAAAAAGTAAAATTGATTTCAAGTGGAACATTTCTTTAAGAATTATTTTGAAATTATTGGATTTTTAAAGATTGAAAAGGCTTAATAGGATATTTTAATCAAAGATTAAAACATCCTTACAGGTCTTACGTAAAGTGAATATACCTTGGAATATTGATAAAAATTACCATCACATTCTTTACAAAAATGACTTGCAGATCCTGAAGTTAGTTGGGTACTAGTCCAATACAATGTCCCCATCGAAGGAATCGGTTGACTAGCGAAGTTACCAATACCTAATTTGATTAGATTTGTATAAATCAATGCAAATTCCTGCTGTGAAGGCAAAAACCAATTATCGAATCCATTTATTGTATAATCCAGACATCGTTTTGCTGCGATATTTGATGTATTACAGCTATTAACAATTGCTAAAGAATTACTTAAACCAGAACCAATTGAGATATTAGTTGCTGCTG
The DNA here is from genome assembly GCA_017495105.1 of Emticicia sp. Lineage (GTDB taxonomy): Bacteria > Bacteroidota > Bacteroidia > Cytophagales > Spirosomataceae > Emticicia. The sequence continues at coordinate 2,257 of JAFEIL010000319.1, forward strand.
TGATACTGAAATCAGGGCAGCCCCAACTAGACATTTCAATATCGTTTGGTGCTGATTCTAAATATCGCCAACCATTGCTATAATAACCTTTATCATAAAATATAAAGCCATTAGAAGGTCCATAAGAAGATACGGTCCATATAGTATTGGGTTTTATCCCAATCTCCATTATAACATTGCCACTTGTCCCTATTCCGATGTCAGTCCATTTATCATCGGTATTATTGTAGTCGAGCATTACATAATTTTCGACTCCACCACCATTATTAGGTTCCCCTATCCCCCAGTTAGTATATGAATATTCGCTTTTATCAACCCATTCCCAACCTCCATTAGGCTCTTGATAGGACGGACTTTGGGTGTTCTGATATAAACCTAAGTGAAAATCTCCATATGATATAGAGGATGTTAATGGTTTTGCAACTTTTTCGTTTTCCTCGCTTGAATTGATACACATTAAACTGCCTCCGTATTGAATACATAAACTTTGTGCCTGTTGCCATGTTAGTTTATTTGACCATTGAAAGTAATCATGGCCATTATAGCTCGTTTTATATTTCCACCCTGCACTAATAAGTGAGTTAAATTTTTCTTGATAAGTACTATTTTGAGATAAGGTTTGATTCTCACAGAGATTATTCCACTTGACTCCATTATAAAATTCGATACAACTAGTAGTTTTATTATAAATCGTATAACCCACTGATGGGTTTTGTATGGCATCTCTTTCTACAGTGGTAA
>JAFEIL010000367.1 GCA_017495105.1 Emticicia sp.
CTTCAATGATTAGAATATTCATGGAGTTGGATATTGAAAACTTGAATAAACAGCGAGTAATTCAGCAGCTCAATGATAATTTTAGATTCAATTGGCTTTTGCAACCCGATTATGGAATCCGAGAAAGACTTGGTTCTGGAAAAATTGATTTAAACGATCAAAATGTTTTGCTGAAAGAAGGCAAGGTTTTATTAAATTTTGAGATTCCACGTCCAAAAAACTTGGCAAAAGGCTTGCTTCTAACCGAAGTTTTTCAGTTAGAAGACAGCAAAAAATCGAATAATGATTTAGTAATTGATTTTAATGGAACTCGAATAAATGACCGTTTCGGTATTTACATTGATAATTTGACAATGCCAATTTTTAGGAATTTTATCAATAAAACAGATTCGTTTCAACTGAAAAGTGTCATGAATCATTCTCGTGAATTGTATTTGGTTCGCTATAAAAATGATTTTACTGCCGCACAATCGCCTATGGCTACTTCGATTCGTCCGAATATTGCGAGTTTGACAATCGAAGAAACAATTAGAGTTCAGACCAATACATCAATAAAATTATCACAAGAAGGTCTTTATCAGATTGTAGAAGATACAAATTCGACAAGCACAGGATTTGGTTTTATGCTTGTGGATGAGCGATATCCACGTCTGACTCGCCCAGAAACCTTGGTAAAACCGTTGATTTATATGAGTACTAGCCAAGAATTGAAGGCGGTAAATGAAAACCCAAATTCAAAACAGGCTCTTGATAAATTCTTTTTGGCAATTACGAGTGGAAATCAGATGGTTTCAAAGAAAATTATCAAGAATTACTATCACCGTATTGAAGAAGCGAATCGCCTTTTTACATCATACAAAGAAGGCTGGAAAACCGATAAAGGCATGGTTTATACTGTTTTAGGCCCACCAAATAAAGTGCAACGAAGCCGTGACCGAGAGGTTTGGGTGTATGCACAAAATACCAATTTTTCAGAAATTATATTTACATTTATTAGAAAACCAAACCAATTTACGGAAAATTATTATGAACTGGTTCGTTATCCCGAATATCAGGCATATTGGTTTCCGTTTGTAGAAGCATGGAGAACAGGAAACGTAGTGGATTAGGCCGCAATTCAGAAGGCGGTTATCGTAAGCCCGAAGGCGACAATAAAACTGGATTTAAGAAAAAATATTTTGCAAAACCAACTCCTCCTGGCTTTGAGAAACCCTCCAAGCCAGATATTGTTTTTGGTGTACAATCGGTTTTAGAAACACTCAAAAGTACTAAAGAAATAGAAAAAATATTACTCCAAAGAGAATTTGGACATGGTGAAGTTGAAAAATTGGCTTTTGAAAGAGGTATTCCTGTACAAAGAGTTCCACTTGAAAAACTTAATCGTGTAACCATGAAAGTGCATCAAGGCATCATCGCATTTGTGTCAGCGGTGAATTATGCTAAGATGTCGAATATTGTGGCTGATACTTTTGAACGTGGCGATGTACCATTGATTTTAGTGCTCGATCGAATTACTGACGTAAGAAATTTTGGAGCGATTTCTCGTACTGCCGAATGTGCGGGCGTCAATGCAATCGTAGTGCCAGCTCGTGGAGCTGCCCAAATTAATGCCGATGCCATGAAAACTTCCTCGGGTGCATTGACTCACTTGCCAGTTTGCCGTGAAAATAGTTTATCACAAGTAGTGAGCGAATTACAGCAATCCGGCGTTCAAGTAGTAGCTTGTACTGAAAAAGCAACTGCCGAACTATATAATATTGATTTTACATTACCAACTGCCATTTTGATGGGTTCGGAAGAAGATGGAATCTCAGATAATTTACTCGAACAAGCGGATTTCGCAACAAAGATTCCAATGATTGGAAAAATTGGCTCGTTAAACGTTTCAGTTGCGACAGGAGTGATTTTGTACGAAGCCGTGAGACAGAGACAAAAATAATGACGAATTACTAAATGCTCAATCATAAAGAAGCCTTTGCTATTATTAGTGAAGGCTTCTTTATGTACAATATAGGCGAACTGGAATAGTAAAGGCGAACCGTTTCGCTCCACTATTATTTTTTTCTTGAAAACTCAGCATCAATTATCCAAAGGATACTTTCGGGATCAGTATCGCCCTCAACCGTAATGTCAGCTTTTTGATATATTGGTAGACGTTCATTATACTTTTCTGAGACAGTGTCAAAAAGTGATTTATTCTCCAAATCGAACAACGGTCGCTCATTTTTCTTTGAAACCTTCATTCTTTCAACCAACATAGATGGTTTTACATCTAAAAAAATACTGATACCATTTTCTTTTATATAGTTAAGCCCATTATGGAAACAAGGTGTTCCTCCACCTGTTGCCACCACCATTTTACTATCTTTTAGTATTTTGTTGAGCTGTTGATTTTCTATTTTCCTGAAATATTCCTCGCCATTTAAGCTAAATATTTCTGCAATTTTTTTGCCTTCCGCAATTTCGATTCTTATATCTAAATCTATAAATTCATAACCGAGACTCTTCGCAATTTGTCGGCCAAGTGTACTTTTGCCCGACGAAGGCATTCCTATCAAAAAAATATTTGTGGTCATTCTCAATTGGTTCTTCTATCTTATTTTAAATTTTCGGCTAAACTTTCTATTTTAGGAATACTATGATTGCCCCATTTTCCTTTTACTATACCATTTTGTAACAAAATCACACAAGGATTTGTTCGTGCCATTGTTTTTAAAACAGTAGCATCAGCTGAGAAAAATGGAGTTGTAATTCCATTTGTTTCACTAAATTTCTGATAATCAGCTTGTATTACCGATGTCAGCATCATTGACTTAATTTCTTTTGCTTCGGCTTCTTTTATCAAAGATTTCAATTTGTTGATTTGTTCGTTATCAATATTTTTTACATCTTTGAAAATTACAAGTATTTTATTGCCAACAAAAGTCGAATCTGTATAATTGTTTCCTTGTTGGTCCGCAATCGAATAATCTGTGATTTTAGGCTTCAATTTAT
>JAFEIL010000239.1 GCA_017495105.1 Emticicia sp.
GATTTAATGAGGTCAATATATGCTTCAAAGCGTTCTTTATTTCCTGTTATTTTTTCTACAATATCTTCGTTCATTTTCGTGTTAATATTTTGTCCAGTTAGCTTTTTTATCAGATTAATATAATGAGTAATAGCCTCCCTAAGGTTTGGGGTAGTTACAGATTCTTTCCTACATTCTTCTAACCAATTTATAATGTCTGATTGATATGAAATACGTACATATTCCTCAGGCTTAATACATCTATAATCACTATTATTAGAATTGTTTTCTGTACAATCCCTATCGCTTTTATCTCCATTTAGTGTAAGATATAGTAGTTTCCCTTTTGGAAACTTATTTATGTACCTTAATAGTTGGTTTGGTTGTTCAGGTGCATAAATTTTGTTTTCAATCATTATAACATTTTCCCCACTTCTGATAAGAATATCTATTCTGCCTCCTGTGCATTTACTACTTCTATCAGAAATGTTCATTTCGGCATCATTGCATTCAGTAACTTGACCAATAAAAAATTCTACATCAACTTTGGTATTGCTTGTATCAAACTTTTTAATTCCAAACCTTTCAATAAACTTCTTCAAAAAGACATCTTTTTGTCCATGACTACCTTTGGGATTTAATAATTCTGCTAAAAATCTTGAATGAGTTTTAACTTCATCTGATTCCATTTGAAGAACCGAGAAAATATTAAAATTCTCACCAGTTGCTTCGGCTACTCTTTTATAAGATTCTGAAATTGTCTGAATCTCATTTAATAATTGATTGATTGTGTTTAATTCTGCCATTGTTTATTTGTGCTTAAATATGATGCAAGCATATTAATCCTCAAAATCACGATTTTTACACAAAATTTTGAAAAAGTTATCCACAATCGTATAGATTTGTTTAAAATAAAGATTTAATCTAACTTTAAATCCATTTCCGAAGACGGTGCCTGAGCGGAGTCGAAGGCATCGTCTTCGGTGATAAAATTCTTAAAATGACTCTCATTCTGACATTCGGCAAGAGGATGTAGTTTTTCTAAATGACCATTTATCAGGGCTTTTTTCTTTTTTCTACTCCAACCTTGTATTTGTTTTTCTCGCTCAAAAGCCGTATCAATTCTGTCATATTCTTCAAAATATACTAACTCTACAGGTAAATATTTTCGAGTATGATTTGCCCCTTCTCCGTTTTGGCGTTGTTGAAGTCGAAGCTCCAAATCAGTAGTGCTTCCAATATAGAAACTACCATCGAAACATTCTAAAATATATGTATAGCCTTTCATATTTGAATAATTTCATATATTCTTTTGCGAAAAATCGGTGGTTTCGACTCCGCTCAACCACCGATTTTCGAGTATTTATATTTTTTGACTTGTACTAAATATGTCTATTATTTCGGTGACTGGGCATAGTCGAATTTTCGGTGGCTGAGCGTATCGGACTGCCGAAGCAGTCGAATTTTCGGTGGCTGAGCGTAGTCGAAGCCCCGAAAATTCTCAAAACTCAGGCAAATAAATAATCTCTCCACCGTGCATGGCCGACTCGTGTGCCAAGATTCCAACCGAAGTCCAGTTGGCCGATTGTACGGCATTCGGGAAAGGGTCACGGTCTTCGATGAGTGCCGAAATAAATTCATGAGCCAAATGTGGATGCGAACCACCGTGTCCGCCACCTTGTGCAAAACTTAGGTGCGTGTTATCGTCATGGTCATAAACACCTTTTCCTGTAAAAGATTGAATTTCCTTCGGTAATAAGTGAGCATAATCAGGCGTTTCAATTTTTTCTGGAATTTCAGGCTCAGGTTTTTTTGCAGTGTGAATAACGTTTGGTTCGTTTTCAATCAAAGCCCACTCAAAAGATTTTTTCGAGCCGTAAACCTCAAAACTTTCACGGTATTGACGTGCAACATCGAATAACGAACGATAAACATAAGCACTTAAATCGCTATTTTTGAATTTTATGTGTGCTGATTCGACTGCAAATGGTGAATTATGAATTTTTATCAAATCTTCCGAAATTGTTCCCGAGCCAAAGCACGAAACGTATTCAGCTTCTAGTCTCAATAAACCAGCTACTGGTCCAACGCAATGCGTAGCGTAGTGCATCGGTGGTAATCCTGGCCAATAGTCAGGCCAGCCTTCCATGTCTTGTTGGTGCGATGCTTTCAAGAATTGTACTTTTCCAAGTTCGCCTTTTTCGTATAATTCTTTTACAAACAAAAACTCACGGGCATATACCACGGTTTCCATCATCATGTATTTCTTGCCAGTTTCTCGGCAAGCGTTGACGATGGCTTGACAATCTTCTACCGAAGTGGCCATTGGAACTGTACAAGCTACGTGTTTTCCTGCATAAAGTGCCTTTAAAGTTTGTTCAGCGTGGTTCGGAATTGGTGAATTGATATGTACCGCATCAATATTTGGGTCTTTTAATAACTCGTCATAATCTGAATAGCGAACATCAACCCCAAAAGTATCACCGATTGCATTGAGTTTTTCAACATTTCTTTGGCAAATAGCGTACATATTTGCATTTGGATGACGTTGATAAATTGGAATAAATTCTGCTCCGAAGCCAAGTCCAACGATGGCTATGTTTATTTGTTTTGACATATTATTTATAGGTGAGATTTTAAAAACGATAGACTATCTTTCATTAATTGTTGTTCTGAATCAAACATTTTTCGCCAAATATTTGCCGCTGGAAGTTTCATGCTAAATGCTTCGATGCTTAGCATTCCATCATAATTGATTGATTTTAAGGCAGCTAAAATTTCTGTAAAATCAATTCTGCCTTTGCCAAGCGTACTGCGGTCGTTTTCCGAAAGCTGTACATGAACGATGTGTTTGGCCAATTTTTTAATGGCTTCGGTCATTGATTTTTCTTCGATATTGGCATGGAAGGTATCAAACATTATCTTGCAAGCAGGATGATTGATGTCTTCGACCAAGGCCAAAAGTTCGTCCGACGATGAGACCAAATAGCTTTCAAAGCGATTCAAATATTCAAGTCCGAGAGTGATGCCCATGCTGTCTGCGTATTCGGCCAAATCCCAAAGGTTTTCTTTTGCCCAAAGCAATTCTTCTTTGGTTGGTGGCACGCCCGTAAACACGCCTAAAGCCGAGTGAAAAGGCCCTGTGAGTAAATCAGAACCTAAAATCATGGCACAATCAATGGCACGTTTGTTTCGTTCCAAAGTTGCTTTTCGCATATTTTCGTCAGCACTAATTTGATTAAAATCACCACCATTTATCGTAACAGCAATTCGTTTCAGATTCAATTCGTCTAATTTTTGTCTCCACGAATACCATTTCTCAGGGTTTACATCGAAGATTGGAATCTCCACACCATCAAATCCAATCTCCTTGATTTGTTCTAAAACAGGAAAAAGGTCTTCGTTAATTTCAGTTCCCCATAAAAGGAGATTCATTCCGTAGGTCATAGCCCCTAAACCCCCAAAGGGGGCTTTCTAAATTAAAAATAATAGTACAAATTTATCACAATAAAATCATATATAATATGCTTTGATTTACTAATTTTGACTGTATTTTGATTATTTTAAATATATTTGTAGAAAAATAAGCAAATATACGTATATATGTATTTTAACTAAAACGACTATTAAGCGATACGCCGCCCGCTGTAGTCTGGAGACTGTGGACTTTTTCTATGAAATTACTAAAAAAAACACTCGGAAGTCAGGTTTATTCGTTTGAAGTGCAGGAATTGCGTCAATCTCATTTTGATGCGAGTTGGCACTTTCATCCGCACTATCAACTGTTTACGGTTTTTGAAGGAACTGGTACACGCTTTATTGGCGATGATATTCAACATTTTGAAGCGGGCGATACTGTATTTTTAGGCCCAAATGTACCGCATCTTTGGCGGAGTGAAAAGGCTTATTTTGAACAAAATTCTGAGCTGCAAACGCACGGAATTGTTGTCTATTTTACGGAAGATTTTTTAGGAAACAATTTCTTTGAAAAATCAGAAATGCACCGCCTTAAACAACTTTTACAAAATGGTCAACGGGGGATGGATATCGTAGGCACAATGCGTGAAAAAATTAGAGAAAGCTTAGTAAAGTTAAACAAATTGGAAGGATTTGAAAGAGTTTTGAAATTGCTTTCGATGCTACATGAACTTTCTCAAACGGCTGATTATGAGTTTATTACGAGTTTGGGTTATGTAAATATGCACAAGATTTCGGAAACAGAGCGGATGCAAAAAGTGCACGATTACGTAATGAAACATTTCAAAGAAGAAGTACGATTAAGCGAGTTAGCATCGCTCGTGAGCATGAGTGATGCGGCTTTTTGTAGGTATTTTAAGAGCCGAACCAATAAATCTTTTTTCGATTTTATTGCCGAAATTCGCATTGGACACGCCTGTAAACTGCTGCACGAAGGCATGCTCAGTGTTACTCAAATTGCTTATGAAAGTGGTTATAACACCATCTCAAATTTCAACCGACAATTTAAGGCAATCGTCGGGAAATCGCCATTAGTTTATCAAAAGGAGTATCGAAGAGATTAGAGAAAATAAAGGAGCCTAAAATCTCATAAAAAATTTTACTGATTACAAAAATTTGTAAGATTGGTTGTCATGAAGATAAGAATAAATAATGCAAATACGATTTACTCCATTCCTTTGAAGAAGCAATAATTATAAATGTGTTTTTCAAAGGAAATTATTTTTAACAATATTTGCGGTAATAAGCAGTTTGGTATATTTAATCGACAAATTTGTTTTTCATAAAAAACTGATAGATAGTATTTTATATTAGTGCGAACTGTGGACTATCTACCTTGGACTACCTATCTTTATATTTCAAAAGAATAAATTTACTATTCAACAAAATAAAAAAACATAATGAAAGCTCTTCTTTGTAAAGAATTTGGAACGCCTGATACCCTCGTTTTAGAGGATTTGCCCGCTCTGAAAGCCGAAGCTAGTAAAGTCGTGATAAGTATTAAGGCTTGCAGCGTTAATTTTCCAGATACACTTATAATTCGAAATTTATATCAGTTTAAACCTGCTTTGCCTTTCTCGCCTGGGGGCGAAGTTTCTGGAATTGTAAAAGAGGTAGGTGAGGGCGTAAAACACTTAAAAGTAGGTGATAAAGTTTTTGCCATGACGGGCTGGGGCGGTATGGCCGAAGAAGTGCTGGTCGATGCTCGCAGGGTATTCCCGATGTTGCCCAAAATGGATTTCGTAACGGCGGCCTCGGTGATGTATAATTACGGGACATCTTACCACGCTCTGAAAGACCGTGCCGAATTAAAAGCAGGAGAAACTCTTTTGGTACTCGGTGCAGCAGGTGGCGTAGGTTTGGCGGCAGTCGAATTAGGCAAATTGATGGGAGCAACCGTTATTGCGGCAGCATCAAGCGATGAAAAATTGGCTATTTGCCTAGAAAAAGGAGCAGATTTTACAATAAATTATACAAACGAAGATTTACGAGAAAAAATAAAAAGTATTACCGAAGGTAAAGGCGTTGATGTGATTTATGATGCCGTGGGCGATAAATATGCCGAGCCGGCTCTCCGTTCGATTGCTTGGAAAGGGCGTTATTTGGTAGTTGGTTTTGCGGCAGGCGAAATTCCAAAAATTGCTCTGAATTTAGCATTATTGAAAGGCTGTGCGATTGTTGGTGTTTTTTGGGGACAGTTTGCCGAAAAAGAATCCGCTCAAAACTTCAAGAATATTCAAGAATTGGCGGGATATTTTATGAAAGGTAGTTTACGTCCGCATATTCATAAACTTTATTCGTTGGCAGAAGCAGCCGATTCACTGAATGATTTGATGAATAGAAAAGTAGTTGGAAAAGCAGTTGTGGTAATGTCAGACGACGTGCAAATGCCAGACTATAAAGTTGTTCAAATTCCTCAGCAAGAAGTAAAATTAGTTGCTCAAACAAGCAAAGTAGGCGAAATGTTGATTTTTAAAGATTTAGCGACTCTAAAAAATCATATTGGCAAAGAACTCGGTACTTCAGATTGGCAGACACTTACGCAAGATAAAATCAATGCTTTTGCCGCCGCAACCCTCGATGACCAATGGATTCATGTGGATGAAGAAAAAGCCAAACTTTCGCCATTTGGAAAGACGATTGCTCATGGGTTTTTATCGTTGTCGTTTTCTCCGAAATTCATGTACGAAATGTTCAAAGTAGAATCTGCCAAAATGGGACTGAATTATGGCACAAACAAAGTGCGTTTTATCTCGCCCGTGCCTGTGGGAAGTCGTGTTCGTATGAAGGCTACTTTGAAAGATGTGGAAGACATGCAGCCCAATGGAGCAAAATTGATTATTGATGCTATTTTTGAATTAGAAGGCTCAGAGAAACCCGCTTGTGTGGCGGAGTTATTGAGTGTGGTTTATGAGTAGGATTGAAATTTGCAAAAGGTCTGACCGATTTGAAAATCAGACCTGTGGCACTTTATGATTTTTCAAACCTTCATTTATACTTCTTAATAATCATATTTGACTTAAAAAGAGAATCTGGTTCATAGACTCTTAATACTGAATTATCTGCTTTAACATCCTTTACAGGCATTTTATAGGTTATAATATTGGGGTTGGTTGAAGACTTAATTGTTTTATATCCTCCATCGAAATTAAATTTATAAGGCGGGTATTTAATAGCTGGCTTTGAATTTTCCGACAATTTATCGGTGAAACCTTTTTCTGACGAAAGAGGTAAAGTTTGTGCTTGAACTGCCGCTGTTGTACAGATAAAAAGAAAAAAAGGTAGTGTTTTCATAAATTTTGAATTGTTTATGTTGTTCAAAAATGTACTTTTATTTCAATAATTACCTCCCAATTGCCACACGTTTCAGTACATTATCAATCACTTCGTGTGTAGTGAGTCCATCGGCTTCAGCTTCGTAGTTAAGGATAATTCGGTGATTGAAAACATCGTGAACGAGAGCTTTGATGTCTTCAGGTAAAACATAATTACGCTCATCAAAATAAGCGAGGGCTTTGGCAGCATTATAGAGTGAAATGCCCGCACGTGGCGATACCCCGAATTGTATGTAGCGAGCTTCATCTTTCAGACCATATTCTGCTGGGCGACGAGTAGCAAAAACTAACTCAATTATATAACGTTCGAGCATTTCTGAGATTGTAATTCTATTGATTTCTTGCCCGATTGCAGCAATTTCTACTTTATCCAGAATAGGTTTTGGAGTGTAGTTTTCGTTCAGATTGGCTATTTTTCTAACCATTTCCAATTCATCGTTTTTATTGAGATAATCAACAAAAACTTTCATCATAAAACGGTCAACTTGGGCTTCGGGTAGGGGGTAAGTTCCTTCTTGCTCAACAGGATTTTGGGTAGCCATTACCATAAATGGGCGGTCGAGTTGGTGCGTTTCGTCACCGATGGTTACTTGTTTTTCAGCCATTGACTCCAAAAGTGCCGATTGTACCTTTGCAGGAGCTCTATTTACCTCATCGGCTAAAATCAGATTGGCAAAAATTGGTCCTTTTTTAACCTCAAAATCTCCCGATTTTTGGTTATAAATCATCGTACCGACAAGGTCGGCAGGAAGCAAATCAGGAGTAAACTGAATACGGTTGAAACCTAAATCCAACACTTTAGCTAAAGTGTTGATAGTCTTAGTTTTAGCCAGGCCTGGAACGCCTTCAAGCAGGATATGCCCGCCCGTAAAAAGTCCAATTAACAAGCGATTAATTAATTTTTCTTGACCAATCACCACTTTTCCAGTTTCAGCAAAGACGTCTCTTATTTTTTTATGTAAAATTTTTGAGGTTTCCATATATTTTGTAGCACAATTTTCAAAATTGTGGAGTTTTTAAAACGTGAAGTTAGCAAAAAGCATTAAAAAGCCGCCATCATTTCCCATCTTTTTTATGAAGTACGGCACTCACGAACCTATCTTTTTGATGAATATCCTTAATGATTTCAACTTTCGAAAAGCCTTTTCTTCTAAAAACATTGGCTGTTTCTTCGCCCAAAGCTTCATTTATTTCGACTGCCACTAAACCATTGTCAGTTAGGTTATTGAATGCAAAATTAGCGATTGCATGGAAGAAAATCAATGGCTCTGAGTCTTCTACAAAAAGTGCCAAATGTGGCTCAAAATCTAAGACATTTTTTTGCATTCGGTCAATTTCCTGCTTCATCACGTAAGGAGGATTGCTGACGATAATATTGAATGAGTGCCGCAATGGATATTGAATGAGTGAATGAATGAATGAGGGTTTTAAAATATCTATTTTCTCAAAAGTTACGTCAGCTTTATTCAATTCGGCATTCTTTTTTGCTGTTTCGAGGGCTTTTTTTGAAATGTCATAGGCGGATACTTTAAAATTTGGTAATTCTTTCGCAATTGAAATAGCAATACAGCCACTCCCTGTGCCGATATCGAGAATTGATAACTGATTGCTGATTACTGGAAACTGGTTTTTTTGTTTATCAACAATGTATTTTACCAGTTCCTCGGTTTCAGGTCTTGGAATTAATACTGAATTGTTGACTAAAAATCTTCGTCCGTAAAATTCGGTTTCACCCAAAATGTACTGGATTGGCTCATTGTTGTTTAATCTCTCGATAATATTCGTCCAATCAATGGCTTTTTCAAAAGATTTATCGCTAAGAATATCTATTTTTTTAATACCTAAATAAAAATCCATTAACCAAAAAACAATTTCTTTTGCTTCTTGTGATTCGTAAGCCGTAATTTGTTGTAGTAAATTATCGTATAATTGTTTGCTTGATTGCATAAATTTGCATTTGTGAGAAAAATGAACCGGGTGCGGTCGGATTCGTTCACAAAAATATTCACTAATTCATTCATTCACTAATTCACTCATTAATTCTATTGAATTTCAACGAAAAATATATGCTCCGTGCCTTACAACTGGCCGAAATCGGTCGAGGAACTGTAAGTCCGAACCCTATGGTGGGATGCGTAATTGTGCATAATGATGTGATTATCGGCGAGGGCTGGCATAAAAAATACGGCGATTGGCACGCCGAAGTAAATGCCGTCAACTCGGTAAAAGATAAAACTTTACTTGCGGAAGCAACTGCCTACGTTACGCTCGAACCTTGTTCACACTTTGGTAAAACACCTCCATGTGCCGATTTACTAGTAAAACACCAGCTAAAGAAAGTGGTGATTTGTAACCACGACCCCTTTCCTTTGGTTGCGGGCAAAGGTATTCAGAAACTGCTTGATGCTGGTATTGAGGTAGTTGCGGGAGTTTTAGAAGAAAAAGGAAGACAATTAAATGCTCGTTTTTTTACGGTAGTTGAGAAAAACCGACCTTATATTATTTTGAAGTGGGCTGAAACAGCAGATTGTTTTATTGCTGGCAAAGATTTCGAGCAAATCAAGATTAGCAATGCACTTTCGCACAAACTTTCACATAAATGGCGGAGCGAAGAAGATGCTATCATGGTCGGAACAAATACTGCTTTGCATGATAATCCAAGACTAAATGTAAGAGAATGGACAGGCCGAAATCCTGTACGGATTGTGATTGATAGAAATAAACGTTTGCCGAAAGATTTGCATTTGTTCGATGATTCAGTAAAAACATTGATACTGTCTGACCCTTTTGCATGGGAAGAATATCAAAAAGAAAAATTACAATCAATCATCATCGAAGGCGGAACGCAGCTTTTGCAAAGTTTTATTGAAGCAGAGTTATTTGATGAAATCAGAGTTTTTAGAAGTCAGAAGCAACTCAAAAAAGGGATTTTGGCTCCGGTTTTGCCTAAAAATATTACGATAATCACTCGTCAAAATCTGTTAGGTGATGAGCTAACAATTTATCAGTCAGATAAATAAGCCTGGTACTTGTTAATTCTGAAACCAAAAACTTATTTTTGTACTTTCATTGAGTCTTTTCCCTAAAAGGCTCAACTTTTCTAATAAAACACTCCTCCTTTTGGGGTTAAAAGATCTTTTATCATGAAAATTGCCATCGTAGGCTGCGGAAATATGGGTATGGCGTTTGCTCGCTCATTTTTGCAGTATGACTTAGTAAAAAAAGAAAATTTACTCCTTATCGAAAAAAGTCAAGAGCGTAGCGAAGCATTACTCACTGCCAAAGAAGGCTTGGTTGTGAGTGTAATTAATTCACAAATTGCTCATTATGAGTTAATTATATTGTCGGTAAAACCCCAAGATTTTGCTTCAGTACAAGACGAACTCCGTGCCGTCATTCAGCCACAACAAGTGGTTTTATCAATCATGGCGGGTGTGCCAATTTCGAAAATACAAACTGTTCTCGAACATAAATTAGTTGTGCGAGCCATGCCAAATACACCCGCCATGCTGGGAATGGGAATTACAGGCTTCACGGCTTCGCCCGAACTAGACGCTTTAAAGCTTCGCAAAGTTGAAAACCTAATCAATGCCACAGGTCGCTCCGTTTATTTGGAAGACGAAGGCATGATTGATGCCGTCACAGCCTTGAGTGGTAGTGGGCCAGCCTATTTTTATTACTTTGTGAAGCACATGATAGACGCTGGTAAGAAAATGGGTTTCGACGAAGGAATGGCAAGTTTGCTTGTGAAGCAAACCATGTTGGGTTCTTATCATCTCATCAATAATGCCGAGCAAAGCCTTGATGATTTGATAAAAGCCGTTGCCTCAAAAGGTGGAACAACCGAAGCGGCCTTACGCATTTTTGAAGAAAATAATATTCCAGAAGGAATTGTGAAAGGTATTTTGGCTGCCGAAAATAGAGCAAAGGAATTATCGAAATAGTACAGGAAGGCTTCAAACTGGGTGTCCAACTTTTGAAGCCTTCCTTCGTATTTGCGACTCTACACTTCAATAAAACCGTTTATCCATTTCTTATCTCTGAATATACTAATCTTTCGTAAAATTGTTGCGTCAAAGCCACTATTGTAGTCAATGGTCTGAAAAGTTTTGACCTCAGCATCTAACATTCGTATGAAATTAGCTAAAATTTTACTTTCAACTTTTCTTCTTGCAAATACCATTGCTTTCGCACAGTCGTCGGCTGTGTCTGGAAGTGGGAATCAAATAGCTTCAACAGGAGAAAAAGTAACTTTGCAAGAAGCCATTGATTTTGCTCTGAAAAACAACCTTTCAATTAAGCAAAATAACCTACAGGTAGAGCAGGGACTCAACACCCTTGAACAATCGAAATGGGCAAAATACCCAACCCTAAATGGTGGAACAAACTTCAACGTTTTTACTGGCCGTAATATAAACCCCTTTACCAATGGTATCATTACAAATACAGTCGGTTCAAATGGTTTTGGTTTAAACAGTGCGGTTACTATTTTTGATGGCTACCAAACTCGCAATGGCATAGCCCTAAACCAATTAAATTTGGAAGCATCTCGCCTAGATTTACAAGCCATGAAAAACCAAATCACGCTCAATATTGTGGTGGGTTATTTGAATGTACTTTCGCAACAAGATTTATTGGCGGTTGCTCAACGCCAAATCGAAGTTACACAAACACAACTCGAACGTACACAAAAATTGGTCAATGCAGGTTCGTTGCCCGAAACAAATCTGTATGATATAAAAGCACAATTGGCAAATGATGAAGTAAGCGTTGTAAATGCCGAAAACGCCATTATTTCAGCGAAATTGACTTTAAAACAACTGATGAATTCTGCTGCTGACCGTGATATTGATGTTGTAAGAGTCGAAGTTCCTAATCCAAATATTCAGCCTTATCCAAATTCTTCAGCACAGGTTTACGAAATTGCTCAAGGTTTTTTGGCGGATGTACAAGCTGCTGATATGCGTGTAAAGGCTTCACAAAAAGGGGTAGATATTGCCAAAGGTTTGAAGATGCCAGTCATTTCTGCCACGGCCAATATCAACTCTAATTATACAACTGCTGCTGAAAATGTAAGTGTCACCCAACGAATTGTTGAAACCGAAGCAGGCTTTGTAAATGTAGGAGGTACTCGATACCCAGTATTTGCTTTTGTACCGACTTCAAGTGCAACATCCGAGAAAATCAATTATTTTAGACAATTAACAGGAAATGCCAATAACTCTTTTGGAGTAAGTGTCAGAATTCCGATTTTTAATGGGTACAGTACTAAGTTTCGCTTGACAACCGCACAGATTAACCAAAAACAAAGCGAGATTCAGGCTGATAATGTACGTTTACGTCTGCGTCAAGACATCGACCAAGCCTATGTAAATCTGACGAATTCAGCAAAAAGGTTCTCTGCACTTGGAAAGCAGGTGAGTGCTCTAGAAGAGTCTTTCCGTGCTGCGGAATCAAGATTTAATGTTGGCTCATTGAATGCATTAGATTATAGCATTTCAAAAACAAACCTCGACCGTGCCAGAATCAATCAGATTCAAGCCAAATATGATTATATTTTTCGAATCAAGATTTTAGATTATTATCAAAACAAACCCCTTTCGTTCTAAGTGTGGTGATTATTTATTGGTTATTTGGATAATCAAGCTACCAATAACCAATACCAATAACCAAATATTATTACTGTCGTCCATCGACTATGGACTAAATAAAATTTCTCAATGAAAAAATCAAATAGACTCTGGTGGATTTTGGGTGGCGTTATTGCCCTAATTGTTGTATTTTTATTGGTTGCCAAAGCACAAGGCTGGATTGGCAAAGAAAAGCCAACAGAAGTAGAATTTGTAAAAGTTGGAAAATCTGATATTACAGAAACCGTTTCAGCATCGGGTAAAATTCAGCCAGAAGTTGAGGTAAAAATTACACCTGACGTTCCTGGTGAAATTATAGCTTTATATGTAAAAGAAGGCGATTCTGTAAAAAAAGGACAACTTTTATTAAAAATCCAACCAGAAAACTACGTTTCGGTTGCTCAACGTGCCGAGGCTGTAGTGAATCAAACCAAAGCAAATGCCGAGCAAGCAAAGTCAACTATTGCACAATCGGAAGCTCGTTTGGCAAGAACGCAAGCCGAATTTAATCGCCAAAAAAGATTATTTGATGATAAAGTTGTTTCAGCTTCTGATTTAGAAATTGCAGAAACTAATTTGAAAGTTGCTCGTCAAGATTTAGAAGCAGCTAAATCAAGTGTGGAGGCATCTAAATTTAATGTAAAAAGTGCCGAAGCAGGTCTAAAAGATGCGTCTGAAAATTTACGCAAGACAAGTATTTATGCCCCGATGAGCGGTATCGTATCGAAATTGGCAGTTGAATTAGGTGAAAGAGTGGTTGGAACATCACAAATGGCTGGTACTGAGATTCTTCGTATTGCAAATTTGAATAACATGGAAGTTAGAATCAACGTAAACGAAAACGACATAGTACGTGTAAGTTTGGGCGATACTGCCATCATTGATGTAGATTCGTATGCCATGACTGGTAAAAAATTCAGAGGAATCGTTACCGAAATTGCTAATACCGCCAATGGTTCTGGGTCGAATTCGTTGGCTGCTGCATCAACCGATGCCGTAACGGAGTTTGAAGTAAGAATCAGAATTTTGCCAGAATCTTACCGTGAATTAGTTGACCGTAAGGCTCGCAAAGTATATCCTTTCAAACCAGGTATGACTGCCACTGTTGACATTGTGACTGAAAAGAAAATCGGTGTTATGAGTGTGCCAATTGCAGCGGTAACCACTCGCGGAGCCGACGATGCCATTAGCACCGATGCTAAACAAGATAAGGCAGCTCCAGCCGAAACTGCACAAGAACCAAAACCTACGAAGAAAGATAAACCAAAAGAAGTAGTTTTTATACATGATAAAGACAAAGCAAAAATACGTGAAGTGAAAACTGGTATCACCGATACAGCCGCAGGAACAATTGAAGTGATTAGTGGCTTGAAAGAAGGTGAAGAAATCGTTTCGGGACCATTTATTGCTGTTTCTAAAAAACTAAAAGATGGTGAGGTTATAACGAAAAAAATAGAGAAAAAAGAAGATAAAGACAAGAAAAAGGAATAAATAAATGATTTTAGGGGTGTATTGAATAAGCCCTCTCGAATAAATAAGGAAGGCTTCGCTGAGTGATATTCGCTCAAAGCGAAGCCTTACTTATTTGTCAGTATCTCTTTTTTTATTCAAGTGTTTTAATTTACTTAGCATCAGAAAAGTAGAACATGTTTACAAACTTGTTCATAATCGTTGGAATAGAATGAAAATTACAGTAATCGGTGGGGGAAGCTGGGCTACGGCAATCGTAAAGATATTGAGTCAAGGAAATGTACACATAAAATGGTGGATGCGAAGTGTAAGCGATGTGGAACATATCAAAAAACACCACCATAATCCCAAATATTTGAGTAGTGTAGAAATTCATCCTTCTAAAGTTAAGCCTTATACCAATCTCAAAGAAGCATTACGAGGCACTGAATGGGTAATTTTGGCCGTTCCTGCTGCATTTGTGAGCGATGCAGTTAAATCCACATCAGCAGAAAATTTCATCAATAAAAAAATCATTTCAGCCATTAAAGGAATGATTCCCGAAAGTAATCAACTTATTACGGATTATTTGGTAGAAAACTACGGAGTTTTACATCAAAATATGGGTATTATTGCTGGCCCGTGCCATGCCGAAGAAGTAGCTCTCGAAAAACAATCTTATCTTACTATCGCTTCACCAAATGTCGAGCTGGCTACCGAATTTGCCGAATTGATGCGTTGCAGATTCGTAAAAACTTCGGTTCTTGCTGATATCTACGGTGTAGAATATGCTGCAGTTATGAAAAATATTGTGGCTTTGGCTTGTGGTATCACGCACGGATTGGGTGGAGGAGATAATTTTCAAGCCGTTATGGTTTCAAACGCCATGCAAGAAATCAAGCGAGTGGTTGATGTAATTGCACCTTTGGAGCGAGATTTGAGTGCTTCTGCCTACTTGGGTGATTTGTTGGTAACGGCTTATTCGCAATTTAGTCGAAATCGTACTTTTGGCAATATGATTGGTCGAGGATACAGCGTGAAAGCAGCTCAACTCGAAATGAATATGATTGCCGAGGGCTATTATGCCGTGAAATGTATTTACGAAATGATGCAGCAAAACGAAATAGAAATGCCAATAACCAATTTTGCGTATCAGATTCTTTATAAAAATGCCTCCTTTAGGAAAGAATTTGAGGTTTTGAAAGGGAAATTGAAATAGTTTCCCTTCTTTTAAGCCTCGTAACCTTCGACTCCGCTAAAGCACGAGGCAACGAATAATTTTCTTGTTGGGCGAGCGTTTCGACCCATCGAAAAATCAAACCCGACTCAAAACCCGCGAAACTAAAAATACTACGCCTGACATAATTATTTGTACGCTCGTCAGAACTCCCACGCTCATGTTAGATTTTGCATCCACAAGATTCATAAAATGATGTACGCTTACGCTGGTTGACACCAAAATAATTCCGCCCAAAACAGCGATGATGATACTTTTCATAAAATCAGATACTTTTGGATTTTTACGAAGCAAAAAAATGGTTCTAAGCGATAAAAACAGAGGTAATATCGCAATGATAATGGCATAAACAATTTCCATGATATTAGTTTAGAAAACTCCTGATTTTGGCAGCAGTTTCGGCGAGTTCTTCTTGTGAAAGTTTTAATTTGTGATTAAAGTTCATATCATTCATGCTGTTCATCGGAATCAAATGAACGTGGGCATGAGGTACTTCTAAACCAATAATGGCAACGCCTACACGTTTACAAGGTATGGCTTTACGAATGGCTGGCTCGATTTGTTTGGCAAAAGCCATGAGGCCTGCATAAAGTTCATCGTTTAGGTCGAATAGATAGTCAATCTCTTGTTTCGGAACTACCAAAACGTGACCAACCGCACAAGGGAATACATCTAAAAATGCAAAATATTGGTCGTTTTCGGCAATTTTATAGCAAGGAATTTCACCTGCTATGATTCTTGAAAATATGGAAGCCATTTTTTGAGTGCTGAGTTTTGAATTATGAGTGCTGAGTTAGTTGGTTTAAAAAGTTGACTGCCGACCGTGGATAGTTGACTATTTTCCCAACAAATCGTTCAGTGCGTCTTTTATATCAGTAAATTTATACTGAAAATTGGTTTCTTGTGAAAGCCTTTTGTTCAGCACAAAGTTACCACCAGTTAAGACAATTCCCATTTCTCCGAAAATTAAATTTAATACAAAACTCGGAACATTCGGCAACCAAAGTGGCTTTTTCAAGACTTTTGCCGCAGCACTTGTCATTTCTTGATTCGTGATAGGATTTGGAGCAACAGCATTATACACGCCTATTATTTTTTCATCTTCAATAGCTTTCACGAAAACTCCGCAAAGGTCATCTACGTGAATCCATGAAATGAATTGCTTGCCATCTCCCAAAGCTGCCCCAAAACCAAGTCGAATTGGTTGAACAAGTTTGGGCAAGGCTCCACCTTTTTCGTTCAAAACAATGCCAATTCGGATACTTACGATTCGAGCAGCATTTTTTGTTTTTTTAGCATGAATTTCCCAAAGTTTAGTGCATTCGGCCAAAAAATCATTTCCTAAAACACTACTTTCATCTAATTTTAAATCACCTGTATCACCGCCATAAATTCCGATGGCAGATGCTGAAACAAAACCTTTAAGTTGAATGTTTTTTTCTTGTAAATACTTACTAATTAGCTCAATAGGCTGAATGCGAGAATCAATGATTTCTTTTTTACGTTCATCTGTCCAGCGTTTATCGGCTATTCCTGCCCCTGCTAAATGAACTACGTAATCAGCTTTTTCTAAAGCACCTTCTTCTATATATCCTTTCTGAATATCCCACTGGAAAACTTCCACATTGGGTAGTTTTTCTTTTTTTCTACTCAAATATGATACTTTATGGCCTTTTCCCAAAAGTAATTCGGTGAGCCGATGCCCAATCATACCCGTACCGCCTGTGATTAAAATATTCATTTTCGATGTAGATTTAAAATGATGTAAACAAAAAAACAGGTAAATAGTCATTCAGCTACTTACCTATTTATTTAACCTTTATAGATTAGAATTGTTTCTGAAAAACAGTTAACTAATTTTCAAACAACGTTTATTTTCTCTTACGTTTACCTTTGTCTTTATCGCTTGTTCGGCTGCTTTTGGGGGCAGTTCGACTTGGTTTTTCTCTGCGGCCTCCACGGCTACTTGAAGTATCTCGATTGTTGCCTTTAGTACTGCTTGCTGGCATTGATTTTCCTTCCAAACCAACCAACTCTAAATCCATACTTCTACGCTCTAAGTCAGTGCCTTTTACTGTCACTTTCACGGTATCACCAAAGTTGATTACTCGACCTGTGCGTTTGCCTACAACTCGATAATTATTTCTATCCCATTCGTAGAAATCATCTTTCAAATCGGCTAAACGAACCATTCCTTCACAACTTGTAGAAGTGATTTCTACAAAAATTCCAAAATCGGTTACGCCAGTCACAACGCCACTAAAAATAGTTCGGCGTTCTTGCAAACTCATGAATTCTACTTGCTTATACTTAATCGAAGCTCTTTCAGCTTCAGCAGCCAGTTTTTCTCGGTCAGATGAATGTTTAGATTTTTTTTCAAAATCATCATGAGAAATATTTGCTCTATTTTTAGGTGAAGCCGTTAAATAATGTTGCAAAAGTCGATGAGCCATCATGTCTGGATAACGACGAATTGGCGACGTAAAATGGCTGTAATGCTCAAAAGCAAGGCCAAAATGCCCCAAAGGTTCGGTTGTATATCGAGCCTTTGACATCGTGCGAACCGCCAATTGTTCCAATACATTCTGAACAGGAGTTCCTTCCACCTCGGCCATCATTTTGTTCATCGAATTCGATAAGGTTTTATCCGAATCGGTTTTGATGGAATAACCAAAACGTGCTGCAAAATTGGCAAAATTCTGTAATTTTTCAGGATTTGGTGGCTCATGCACACGATAAACCATCGTTGGAGAGTTTTGAGTGCTGAGTTCTGAGTTTTGAGTTTTGTTCTCTTCACCCTGTTTCTCGTGTCTCTTGTCTCCCATCTTAAACACAAATTCTGCCACTTTTTTATTGGCCAATAGCATAAATTCTTCGATGAGTTTGTGGGCATCTTTTCTAATTTTCAGCACCACGCCGAGCGGTTTACCCGTTTCATCGAGTTTGAATTTTACCTCGTTAGTTTCAAAATTAATTGCTCCATTTCTGAAACGCTCTTTTTTTAGAATCTTTGCTAAATGATTGAGCGTATGAAGCGGGAAACGGTATTTTTCAAGAACTTCGTCAGGCTCAGTTATAGGATTTAGCACATCGCCTTCTTCGTCTTCTAAAACATCTTGTGCATCTTCGTAGCTAAATCTGTGGTCAGAGTGAATGACCGTTCTACCAAACCATTCGTTTATCAATCGTCCATCGTGGGTCATTTCAAAAACGGCCGAAAACGTCAATTTATCTTCATTTGGGCGAAGTGAACAGAGATTATTCGAGAGTTTTTCAGGTAACATCGGAATCGTGCGGTCGACCAAATATACCGAAGTGGCACGGTTTAGAGCTTCTTCTTCAAGTCGAGTGCCTTCCTGCACGTAATGCGTTACGTCAGCAATGTGAACACCAATTTCATAATTCTGATTTTCAAGTATTCTGAAACTCAGAGCATCATCAAAATCTTTGGCATCGTGCGGGTCAATTGTAAAAGTCAGAATATTTCTAAAATCTCTTCTTTTCTCAATTTCTGCTTCTGTGATCATTTCCGAAATAGCCGCTGCTTCTTCTTCAATGGCTTTATCGAATCTAATTGGTAAACCAAATTCGGCCAAAATTGCGTGCATTTCTGCGTTATTATCACCTGATTTTCCTAAAATTTCGGCAATTTCTCCAACCCCTTGTTGAATTTTGGTTGGATATTCAACGATTTTCACGATAACTAAATCGTCTTTCGTTGCACCGTTGATTTTATCTTTTGGAATAAAAATATCATTGTGAAGATTCTTATGGTCGGGGCGTACGAGGGCATAATTTCCGAATACTTGGATTTTTCCAACTAGTTCTGTTCTGCCACGTTCAATAATTTCTATAATACATCCTTCAGGATTTCCGTTTTTCTTATAAAACTCTCCGTATGTTGTTGCTTTTACCAAATCGCCATCTATTGCTCCATTCATGTCGTCGGCACTCACCCAAATATCGGGTTTAGTGTTGTCGTATCTGATAAAGCCAAATTTTGAATTTACGTGGTCGAGGCGACCAATAACTGCATTTGCGTTTACATCAACAGTATATTTTCCTTTTTCGGTTTGATGTATTTTGCCTTCTTCTAAAAGATCTTCAATCATCATTCCGTAAAGGGCTTTTTCTTGCTTACTTTTTACATCATAGTGTATAAATAAGTCTTGTAGTGTATATGGTTTTTCGAGATTGACCGACAAAAAGGCCAATATTTCAGCTTTAAGTTGGTCAAAATATGATTTTTGTTTGTTTTTTGCCATTATTTGTTTGATCATTCTTGCTCAACCCCCTGCCAATCATACATTGGATTTTGGGTTGGGTCCCAATTCGGATAAATCAAGAAATGTTTTTCTTGAATCTTATTCATCAGAACCTTGCGTAATTCGCCTAAGTTTTCTTTGTGTTCGGCCGAAATAAACACAACATTTTCGGTGTTTTTTTTAAGGTAACTGTTTTTTAGTTTGTCAAGGTTTCTCTGTAAATCATCTTCGGTGATGGTTTCGAGATGTTCGTCGAGATTCTCTTCAGATTCGGGCTTGAAGAGGTCAAGTTTATTGAAAACCAGCACCATTGATTTTTCAGATGCTCCGATTTCTGCCAAAGTTACGTTTACAACCTCGATTTGTTCTTCAAACGATGAATGCGAAATATCAACTACATGAACTAAAATATCGGCATCACGAATTTCGTCTAAAGTTGATTTAAACGACTCTATTAATTGTGTTGGGAGTTTTCGGATAAAGCCAACGGTATCAGTTAGCAAAAACGGAATATTTCCTAAAACTACCTTTCTTACTGTCGAGTCGATGGTGGCAAAGAGTTTATTTTCAGCAAAAACATCAGCTTTTGCCAAACGACGCATCAAAGTTGATTTTCCAACGTTCGTATAACCTACCAAAGCTACACGCACGAGCTGGTCACGTTCTTTTCGGCGTGTAAAACTCTGCTTATCAATCTTTTCGAGTTTGTCTTTCAAAAAAGCAATTCGGTCTTTTACAATTCGTTTGTCAGTTTCCAATTCCTTTTCACCAGGCCCACGCATACCGATACCACCCTTTTGGCGACTAAGGTGCGACCACATACGGGTAAGGCGAGGCAACATATATTGATATTGTGCGAGCTCGACTTGTCGTTTTGCTTGATCGGTTTGAGCCCGTTGCGAAAATATATTCAAAATTAGCAAGCTACGGTCAAGAATCTTGATTTCTGGAAATGTCATTTCGAGGTTTCGGACTTGTGGGGACGTGAGGTCATCATCGAAAATAATACTATCGACGGGGTTTTCAATCAGCCAGATTCTTATTTCTTCTAATTTGCCTTTTCCTACAAAAGTTTTAGGGTCGGCACGTTCGAGTCGTTGTGTAAAAGCCCTTTTGGTGATTACGCCTGCTGTTGTGGCCAAAAAATCTAATTCATCGAGATATTCTTTGGTTCGTTCAGCATTTTGCTTCTGCGTGATGAGACCAACTAAAATTGCAGTTTCTTGCTGCGTTGCGGTAGAAAAAACGGGTGCTTTGAACAATTGACTAAAAAATTTATTACTTTGAAATAACTATAAATCGTAAACAAAAGTTTCTTCCAGTTGATTACCATTTTTTCTAAATATATGAAAAATAAATGAAAAATCCAAATATTTTGCAAATTAAGAACTACTGATTTAGAGTCTACAAGGATTTTTTCAAGCGGTATCATGGTTTACCATATTTTTGAGATCAATTTGTCAATTATAAGTTATTTGTAGTATTGTCATGCAGTTTAATCAGTTTTTAGGAAAAGTTTGGCACGCTTTTAGTTTAAAGTTAGGTATTGTCGTAATAAAGTTATTGCATGATTACAAAAATCCATGAACCAAAGAAAATCTAATTTTTAAAGTTCAAAATCAGGAATTATTTGTGATTTAATATGTATTTGAGGCATGGTTTTCTTCAAAGGAAAGTTAAAGAAGGTATTTTTGATGCCTCCTTAAGATAAGAAAAATAAAACACCCTTTTTTTTATTCTAAAAATATTTATCTTTGCTTTGGGAAGTTACCTGAAGTAGGAATTCCAAGCCGGGAATTTTCAAGAAAAATTCTCATCTTTAAGTAGAATCCAATTATAGAGTTTATACATGGATTATTAGGAAAGCACGTAAGTCGGAATCCCTGCCACTATTTTTGAGGTAGGGATTTTTTTTATTTGTAACTTTGTTAGAAATAGGCACAAAGGTACCAAGGTTTAGAGGCACAAGGTTTTTTAGAGAAAGCAAAATAATGGCAGAAAAAGCAGCAAAAAAAGTAGATGTAACTAATAAGAAGGCAAGTTTCGAGTTTTTCTTTTTAGAAAAATATTCGGCTGGAATGGTCTTGACTGGTACTGAAATAAAATCTATTCGGTTAAATAAATTCAGCATGGTTGATGCCTACTGTTATTTCGATAAAGAAGAATTGTATGTAAAAAACTTGAATATATCGAAATACGAACAAGGTACGCATTACAACCATTCTCCGCTACGTGATAGAAAACTTTTATTAAAGAAAAAAGAGCTAAAAAAATTGGCTAAAAAGCTGACTGATAAAGGCTTAACCGTAATTCCAACAAGACTTTTTATTAATGATGGTGGTTTTGCCAAATTAGATATTGCTTTGGCAAAAGGAAAGAAATTGTATGATAAACGTGATAGCATCAAAGAACGAGACGTAACCCGTGAGCGTATGCGAGAAGATTGAAATATGAAGTTTTGAAAACGAAACGAGGTGAAATTTATTGAAATATTCACCTCGTTTGCCTACTTTGGGTTGCTAACTATTGTTTATAAACCAAAATTATTTCTTATCGGGATTCAATAAATCGTAAAATTGATCGAGTTTTGGCATCAAGATAATGCGAGTACGGCGATTTGTTGCACGTCCTTCTGCCGAATCATTGCTCGTAAGTGCGTTGAATTCACCTCTACCTGCCGCAATCAATTTGTTTGGGTCAATTCCAAAGCTTTGTTGTAATACTCGTATCACTGATGTTGCACGTTTTGTGCTTAAATCCCAATTGTCGGTAATACAATCTGTATTGATAGCTACATTGTCAGTATAACCTTCAACCATAACCTCTAATTCTGGTCTTGATTTAATGATTTGTGCAATTTTCCCTAAAACAATATTGGCATTTGATGATATTTTCGAACTTCCTGTGCTAAACAACATTTTGTCCGATATATTAATCATTACTACAGTTTTATCAACTTTTACTTCTACATCTTGGTCGTCTAGGCCATTGTTGAGTACACTTTTCAGATTCACGGCCAAAGCCAAATTGATAGAATCTGCTTTTGTGCGAGCTGCTTGGAGTAAATTGATGTATTTGTCTTTAGTTGCCAATTGCGATAGCGTTTTGTCGATATTATCATTGGCTGCCTTTGAAAGTACAGTCAAATTTCCAACTTGCTCAACTTGCTTATCACGTAGTTTTCTTAAATCTGCCACTTGGTCTTTCAAGTCATTGATTTGTTGGTCACGTTGTTGGACACTCGAAAGGGTTGCATTTTTCTGAGCTTCGCTTTCTTGCTGTAATTTACTCATACGCTCAAGTTTATCTTTGTAGTCTTGCACGTTATCACCACATTTTACTAAATCGGCTTGGGCTTTATCAAATTGAGATTGCAAAGCTGTCAGTTTCTTTTTTGCAACGCATGAAGTCAGTGATAATCCTACAAATAAAACGAATACTGGTTTTAATGACATTTTCATTTTTGATTCTTGTTTTAGAGTTTGGGTTTTGAGACTATATTACAAATTTCCTTCGTAAAATTGATAAATTAAAATATTTTAAAAAAGATTTTTATAATTTATGGACGATTCAAAAATTAAATATGATTTATGCGATTTTTTAATATTTGGACCTTGCGTAAAACAATTGTTAACTGCATTTAATATTTTGGAAGCATTAGTAGAAACTTGTAAAATATGATGTTAGACTCAAGAAAGGTCATTTTTCGGATATTTTTTAATAAAGTGCACGTAAAATATTAGACATCCTTGAAAAACATCAAAAACTTGCTTTAATTTGTTCAAATCTTTATTTATAAAAATTCAACCATAAGTATATAGTCATGCTAAAATCACTCAAATTAGATACAACAGCAGAGAAAAACATCAAAACTTGGCTCAAAGGCAAATATGATGATGATACAAAAACCAGTATTCAACAACTTATAGATGAAGGAAATAGCTCTCAGCTAACTGATTCCTTCTACAAAAACTTAGAGTTTGGTACTGGCGGTATGCGTGGCGAGATAGGTGTTGGGTCTAATCGTATGAATAAATATACGGTTGGTGCAGCCACACAAGGTTTGGCAAATTACCTCAATAAAACTTTCGTTGGACAAGAAATAAAAGTAGCTATTGCACACGATAGCCGTAATTTTTCACCAGAGTTTGCTCGCGTAGCTGCCGATATTCTTTCGGCCAATGGTATTACTGTTTATCTTTACAAAGAGCTCCGCCCAACGCCACAGCTTTCGTTTACTGTGCGTCAGTTGGGTTGTCAAAGTGGTATCGTTATCACGGCATCGCATAACCCACGTGAGTACAACGGTTATAAAGTTTATTGGGTAGATGGTTCGCAGGTTGTTGCTCCACACGATAAAAATATTGTAGCCGAAGTAAATGCTATCACGAATGTAAAAGATATTAAATTTAAAGGCGTAAAGAAACGCATTAAGCTGATAGGTGAAGTACTTGATAAGGCATATTTGAAAGCTGTGAAAAGTATATGTGTAAATCCGAGAATGATAAAAAAACAATCAGATTTAAGCATTGTTTTTTCTCCAATTCACGGAACCGGTATAACGATGGTTCCGCAGGCTTTGGCACAGTTGGGTTTTACGAATGTTCATATAGTAGAAGAGCAAGCAACTCCAGATGGAAACTTCCCTACGGTGGTTTATCCAAATCCCGAAGAAAAAGAAGCAATGAATTTAGCTTTGAAAAAAGCTAAAGAAATCAATGCTGATTTGGTAATAGCAACCGACCCTGATGCCGACCGTGTGGGAATGGCAGTAAAAGACCCAAAAGGAGAATGGCAATTATTAAATGGAAACCAAGCCGCAAGTTTGATTATCTATTATTTACTAAAAGCATGGAAAAAAGCAAAAAAACTAAGCGGAAATGAGTTTGTAGCAAAGACAATCGTAACAACCGATTTGATTGACGAAATGGCAGCAAAAGCGGGGGTAAATTGCTACAATACACTTACAGGTTTCAAATATATTGCTCAAGTAATCAGAGAGTTGGAAGGGAAACAAACCTTTATTGGCGGTGGAGAAGAAAGTTATGGTTATTTGATTGGCGATAAAGTACGTGATAAAGATGCGATTGCAAGTTGTGCAATGATTGCCGAACTAACTGCTTTTTCCAAAAACGAAGGATTAACATTATTTGATTTCTTGGCCGAAATGTATCTAAAGAATGGTTTTTATTATGAAGGTTTGATTTCATTAACTAAGAAAGGGAAAACTGGAGCAGAAGAAATACAGCAAATGATGCTTGATTTTAGAGCGAAACCACCAAAATCATTGGCAGGATCGAAAGTAATTCGCATAGATGATTACAAATCACTAATCACAAAAGATTTAAAAACTGGTCAAGAAAAAAACATTCCAGCAGGGGAAATGGGTATAGAATCATCGAATGTGCTTCAATTTTTTACGGCCGATGGAACTAAATTTACCTGTCGGCCGTCTGGAACTGAGCCAAAAATTAAGTTTTATGTAGGAGTAAGAGCCAAATTGAAGAAAAAAGACGAATTTGATGCTACTTTGGAGGCTTTAAAAGAAAAAGTGAAGTCGATTCAAGTGGAATTGGATTTGAATTAATATTTGAAGCATTTAAAACCTGCAAGAACCTTAAAAATATCTTGCAGGTTTGTTTTTTATAAACTAAAATTCAAGATTTTAACTTAGCCCATACTGACAGATTCGGAGAACAATTCGACGAACTAAATGCCCTTGCTGAACAAAGTAAGGGGTTTGTCTGCGGCTCATAGGTGATAACGAAAACGCCACAGCTCTTAGCGTTTTTGATGATTAGATGATTATTTTTAATATGTCAGTTTAGGAAAGTGCCGAAGATTTAAAAGAATTTGCATAAAAAAATACTCATGCAGGAACAATGGGAGGACAAAATAAATGGTTTGCAAAACCAACTGCAACAAGGCTTGCCCTTTGGTGGATTTTCGAAAACCACACAGCAACAAACACTTCACACGGCTAAATTAAGATTATAAAGTATCAATAAAATTGGTTCAACTCTTTTTGCTTTAACATTTTAATGATGTATTTTTACCAACTATTTAACCTAAACTCATCAATCTCTCTTAAATGTCACGACTTTGCTTCATAATTTTTTCATTATGCACATTAGCAAATCCTGATATTTATGGTCAGCAAATAATTCCACCGCTTGATGACACTACATTTAACGTTATAATTACCGAAATTGAGATTGCAGGTAGAATTTTGCCGAATACGAATACTTACATTATTGGTTATGAAGATAATGCAATTGAACTTAGATTTGCAACCAAACCGCAAATTTCAGATGTATTGTATAAGTACAGAATCGTTGAAAATAGTTTTGAAGGTGATAAAACTTATCCTTGGGTAAATTTACAAAAAGATGAGTTAAGAATAGATACGCTCAGACCAGCTATGTATCGTTTCGAAATCATTGCGGCTTCTACAAAAACCAATCAAACAAGCAAATCTACTTTTATTGATTTTAAGATTGAATATCCGTGGTGGCGGTCTTGGTGGTTTTGGGGAGCTTGTTTTGTTACATTTTTTGGGTTGTTTTATGGTAGGGAGCGTTTTCTCAAGTTTTGGGCTGATGAAGAACAACGGCATTATAAGCAAGTAACAGAACTTGAATTACGCACTTTACAGTTACAAATGAATCCTCATTTTGTGTTCAATGCACTTAATGCGGTACAGAGTTTTATACTTACCCGTGATAGTATTTCTGCTAATAACTATCTTTCTAAATTCGCAAATCTTATTCGTTTATTTTTAGATTCTTCCAGAAGTAAATACATTACACTTTCTGATGAAATTAAATTGCTAAGTCTTTATGTAGAAATGGAAAAACTCAGATTTGAGAATAAATTTGATTTTCATTTTAAAATTGCACCTGATGTAAATCAATTTGTGGATATTCCAACGATGATTTTGCAGCCTTTTATAGAAAATGCCATCAATCATGGACTTCGATATAAAGTTGAAAAAGGCAATCTGTATGTTAAATTTTATAACCAAGGTAAATTTTTAGTCTGTAAAATCGAAGATGATGGAGTAGGACGAGAGAGAGCCATGCAGATTCAAGCTAAATCAAGAAAAGGCTATGAATCACAAGGTTTAAAAATCACCGCAGAACGTCTCCGAACATTCAATATGATAGCTGATTCAGATATCCGTTTTTCAATCACAGACCGAATAGATGCATCAAATGATAAAACTATTGATGTCGGGACGCTAATTGAAATAAAATTTCCAAAATTTGGTTAATACCCAATGATTTTATTCTTTTGCAAAACATAACCTTATCTTTCGTCTTAATTTTTGCTAATATAGTTTTACTCAACAAAACCATTTAAAATAATTTAAGTTTATAAATAGTTGATTATTAATAACTTATGCCAATTATAGAAAAATAGCTATTCTGACATAAATAGATATTCTTCTTAAATTGATATTTTGAGAAGCGTTTTTTAAAGTGAGATTAATAAAATACAGATTTGCATAATGTACAAGGCTATAATAGTTGATGACGAAAACCGTAGTGTCGAAACGTTGAAGATAATTCTTCAACAGTTTTGTGCTGACGAAATAGAGTTGGTAGGTTCAGCTAACTCTATTCAGGAGGCATATACGCTCATAAATTCAGTTTCTCCAGATATTGTTTTTCTTGATGTCGAAATGCCGCACGGAAGTGGTTTTGACTTACTCGAAAAAATCCCTAAACCGAACTTTGAGGTTATTTTCACAACGGGATTTGACCGTTATGCCGTAACAGCTATTAAATTTAGTGCTTTAGATTACCTACTAAAACCTATCAATATTGAAGAGGTAAAAGAAGCAATATCGAAGGCCAAAAAGCGTATTGAAGGCAAATACACACAGAATAACCTTGAGCATTTAATAAATAATCTACGTCACCCAAAAGATAAATCTAATAAAATTCCGATTTCGGTAGTAAACGGTTTCCAGTTTGTAACCGTCAATACGATTGTTTATTGTGAATCTGACGATGATCATACCTATATCCATCTAATCGATTCCCAAAAACTTACTGTCCCAAAAAATATTAAAGAGTTTGAGGAGATTTTGGCTAACTACGATTTCTTCCGAATTCATCATTCGTATTTGGTCAACCGTGATTATATCAAAAAATATATAAAAGGAGAAGGGGGAACAATTCTCACTGACCAAGGTTATGAATTACCAGTTTCCCGCCGTCGTAAACAAGAGTTCTTAGATTGGCTGAGTAATTTTTGATATATTAAATTTTCATTCCTTTAGTGTAGCCATTGAGTCATCTTTCTTTATTTTAATAGATAAGAAAAAAGAATTTTTTCTTATAAAATTGTTTTTTTTCTCTCAAAAAAAGCTCTTATTAAAAATAAACCCGCCACTTACCGTCATTTAGCTACCACTTACCGATTTGTATTTGTACCGTTCAATTGTAAAACTTAAATTGCTTTCATTATTTTTATAGCAAATTTAAACTTTCCATTACAATCGTATGAATAAACTGCTTTACTCGACTCCGATAAGCCTTAAAGGTTTTACCGAAATTCAAAATGTGGAGGCCAACCCACATAATCAAATTTGGCGATGAGTGTTGATGGCGAACATAATATGATTCAACTTGGTGACATTTTGTATCTTAAAAGTGTAAAAAACTATATTATCTTAAAATTGAAAGATGGTAGAGAAATTTTAAGCTCGAAGACACTTCAAATTCTTGAAGAAGAACTTCTTGAAATCTCTAACTTCATAAGACCTCACCGCTCATATATCATTAACCTTGAATATGTTGATGACTTATATTTTAATTACGGAGGTGGAGAAGTATTGATTCATGACTTAAAGATATTGATTTCTCGTAGAAAAGCGGTTGACTTCCGTCGTAGTTATCGTCGATTTCTATGTAATACTGGTCAAAACGTTTCTTCTATGATTAAATTGAAGACTACAATCCGAGTTTCTTAAAAGTTACTTGTGATTGAATTTTGGGTTATAAGGAATAAAGTGCTGGTTTAATCTGGCACTTTATTTTATTATTTGGAGGTCTGAAATTCAATACCTAACAGTTTCAATATAAAAGATTTGATTTCTCTATTTTCTTCTTTTTCTGATTGCACCTATTTTATTTATGGGTCTTAAAATATCTTTCACAGGTGAGTACATGAAGATTCGTGCCACAAATGCACGCAGTTTTGTGCCATATTATTAGATGTAAAAAAGTAAACATCATAAAGATTATTATGGAAAAAACACTAACATTCAATCATGTTAGCTATTTGTGGGATGAAACAAAAGTCGCTGAATTAGCTCAAAACGAAGTAGATTTGTTTATTTATCGTTCAAATCTGCTCGGTGCCGATTTACGACTTACAAACTATGCAGGAGGAAATACTTCGTGTAAAATAACCGAAACTGACCCTGTAACTGGCGAATATGCCGAAGTAATGTGGGTGAAAGGCTCAGGTGGTGATATTGGAACTTTAACAAAAAAAGGTTGTGCAAACCTTTATGTTAATAAACTTCACGCTTTAAAGAAAAGATACAGAGGCTTGGCATTTGAAGACGAAATGGTGGCTCTTTTCGACCACTGTCTTTTCGACCCAAAATGTGCTGCACCTTCAATTGATACGCCTTTGCATGGACTGCTTCCTTTCAAGCATATTGACCACCTTCACCCCGATGCACTTATTGCGATTGCGGCCAGCAAAGATGGCGAAGCAATTATGAAAGAAATCTGGGGAGATTCAATGGCATGGTTGCCTTGGCAAAAGCCAGGTTTCGATTTAGGACTTCAACTATTAAAAACTGTTGAAGAAAATCCGAATCTTCGCGGAGTAATTTTGGGTGGACACGGATTATTTACTTGGGGCGACACTTCGTATGATTCTTATATAAATACCCTCGAAGTTATCGAAATGGCATCTGAGTATTTAGAGGCTAACTATGGCGGTCTGTCGCACGGCAAGAAAAGGCCAGTTTTTGGCGGAGCAAAATTAGCATCGAAACCAGCTGAAGAGCGTAATTTGGCCGCTGCCGAGATTATGCCTATTTTGCGAGGTTTAGCTTCAAGTTATCGCTTAATGGTTGGTCATTTTACTGATGATGTTCGTGTATTAGAATACGTAAACTCAAATGATTTAGAGCGTTTGGCACAAAAAGGTACGAGTTGTCCCGACCACTTTTTGCGGACAAAAATTCGCCCAATGGTGCTTACAGGTACTACAAAAGAATCAATAGAAGCACAGTTTGAGGCTTATCGGGCTGATTATGCGGCTTATTATGAGCGTTGTAAACATGATAATAGCCCTGCCATTCGTGACTCCAATCCGGTTGTGATTTTATATCCGCAAGTGGGTATGTTCACTTTCGCCAAAGATAAACAAACGGCTCGGGTGGCGGCAGAATTTTACACAAATGCCATCAACGTAATGAAAGGTGCTGAGGCTGTTTCAGAATATGTGGGTTTAGATGAACAAGAAGCATTTAATATCGAATATTGGTTATTGGAAGAAGCAAAATTGCAAAGAATGCCAAAAGCAAAGCCATTATCAGGTAAAGTTGCCTTCGTAACTGGTGGAACCGGTGGTATTGGTAAAGCGATTTGTGAAGAATTATTGAAAGAAGGTGCGTGCGTAGTAGCAGCCGACCGTAATTTATTGAGCGAAACACAAGCTGAGTTGCGTCAGAAATTTGGTAAAGATTCAGCTATTACGACTAATATAGACGTAACAAGTGCAGAAGTTATTGCTGAGTCGTTGCGTAATACCATTTTGCAATTTGGTGGAGTTGATATTGTGGTAAACTGTGCTGGTCTTTCAATCTCAAAACCTCTCGAAGAACATACCATTGCTGACTGGGATTTATTACAAGATGTGCTGGTAAAAGGCCAGTTCTTGGTGTCGCAGGAATCGGTTCGAATTATGCGTATGCAAGCAACGGGTGGAGATATTGTGAATATTGCTAGTAAAAATGCCCTTTTTGCAGGCCCAAACAACATTGGTTATGGTACGGCAAAAGCTGCACAAGCTCATATGACTCGGCTTATGGCTGCCGAATTGGGTAAGGATAAAATCAGAGTAAATACTGTAAATCCGGATGCTGTTTTGCGTGGAAGTAAGATTTGGGAAGGAGAATGGGCCGAAGGCCGTGCAAAAGCTTACGGAATAAAAGTGGAAGATTTACCAAAAATGTATGCAGCTCGCACGCTTTTAAACGAAGAAATTCTGACCGAAGATATTGCCAAAGCCGTAAGGGTATTTGTTGATGGAAGTTTATCGAAATCAACCGGAAATATTCTGAATGTTGATGGTGGCGTGGCAGTAGCATTTGTACGATAAATGAAAGGTTGGGCGGGTAGGAGAAATTTAGCTGACATAGATGTATATAAAAATGAGTGAATTGCCTAATTCACTCATTTTTATATTTAACCCAACTGAGTTTGTAAGATGAATAATTAGTATATTTACTTAATTATTATTCGAAAACGATAGACTTTTATAAAATCCCTAATGGAGATAAGTTTGCATCAAAATGTTGAGAAAGTTTCAGCAATAAGGACATTAAAAAAATGTATAAACTACAATTCAATCCCAACGATAAAACGCCCAAGTATAAGCAAATTGTACAATCAATCGTTGCTGATATTGAGCGGGCGGTTCTGAAAAAAGACGAACAGCTTCCATCAATAAGCGAATTAAGCGAAGAATATTACTTGGCTCGTGATACCGTTGAGAAAGCATACCGTGAGCTAAAAGAACGAGGTTTTATATCATCGGTACAGGGAAAAGGATTTTATGTAAACCGAACCGATAATAATAAGATGCGTATCTTGTTGGTTTTCAATAAGTTAAGCTCTTATAAAAAACTAATTTACTATGCTTTTTTAAAAGTCTTAGGTAATAAAGCTAGCGTTGATTTACAGATTCATCATTACGATGCTAGAATTTTTGCCGAAATCATAGCCAATAATATTGGCAAGTATAATTATTACGTTGTTATGCCACATTTCTTCCCCGAAAACGATAAAACTCTCGCCTTGAAAACGCTGGAAAAAATCCCTTCGGAAGAACTCATTTTGCTAGATAAAGATTTGCCCGAATATACAAAACCGTGTTTGAGCGTTTATCAAGATTTTGAGAAAGATATATTTGATGCTCTCGACGAACTTCGTGATTTACTCGAAAAATATAGCCGAATGGTGCTGGTTTTTCCGAGTGATGGAAATTATCCAATTGATATTGTACGTGGTTTTCGTCAGTTTTGTATGAATTTTGGACGTGATTTTCAAATTAAAGAAAATGCACTTGATGAAGTATTGCATACAGGAACGGTTTACTTAGTTGTAGAAGAAACCGATTTGGCCGAGTTGGTAAAGAAAACCCGTCAGTTGAACTTAAAACTTGGTGAAGATATTGGTGTCATTTCGTTCAACGAAACCACGCTAAAAGAGTTATTGGAAATAACTGTTATTACGACCGATTTCGAAACGATGGGTAGAACAGCCGCCGCACTTTTGCTTGATAAAAAGCAAATAAAAATAAAAAACCCTTTCTACACTATTCGTAGAAAGAGTTTATGATGGATATGTGTTTTATACTCAAAAGGCTCAGATTTGCCAAGGTTTAGAGGCGACCGTCGCTCGGCACAAAGTGCTGTTAATGAGGCAATTAAATATTATAATTTTCGCAAACTATTTTTGGTTAAGTATAATTAATTTTCCTAGTATAATACTAAACCGACTACCAATTTTTTAGACTTAATTAGCCAATAACTCATCTAATTTAGTCTGATACTCCTTAAATTTATCAAGACCTTGATGTTTCCCTTTCTGTAATGTAGTGAGTGTTTTATGAAGGTTTCTGTTTGTAGTAGCCAAAAGCTTTATGCTTTGTTTATAAGGAATGATTTCATCGTCTGAACCATGAAAAACGTGTACATCACAATGCACTTTTGGTAGCCATTCGTAGGCGTTTACCTTAAATTCTGAAACGTATTTAAACGGGAAAATAGGGAAACGACTAAAAGCTGCATCGGGCAAACTATAATAAGGGGTTTCGAGAATTAGTTTTTTTACTGGATTATTCGAAGCTACTTTAATGGCTGCTCCACAACCCAAAGAACGCCCATAAAGTACGATTTTATCGGGGTTATAACGACGACTCAAATCATCGAAAACGTATTGGGCATCGAATAAAAAGTTTTGTTCGTCTAAGCGACCATTACTTTTACCAAAACCTCGGTAATCGTACATCACTACGTCGTAACCACGCTTCGTAAATTCGGAAGCATATTCGCCCCAACGAGCCAAATTATCAGCATTTCCGTGATAATAAAGTACTACGCCTTTCGAAATACTATCTTTTGACGCAAATCTAAGTGCATTGAGTTTTATTTCTGGGGCTACTACCACATAAAACTCTTCAGCTTTCGGAAATTCATATAAATAATCTTTCGCCAGTTTTTTAGGGTGTAAAAGAATAAATCGCTGAAAAAGGACCAAGCCTGCAATCAGAACAACGTAAATCGTAAGGGCAATTTGAAGGTATTTTAATTTAAACACGGAAAAATAATGGATAATGAATAATTGATAATGTTTAAAATTGATGATTTACGAATAAAAAAATCTGCTAATCATTCGTAAATCGTAATTCGTCAATTTAAAAGGTGTTTATCAAAAATCAAATCGAATCTATCGAGTAATATTTCTTCGAGATGTTTGTGATATTCGGGAAATGATGGCAAATTATTATGTCCGCCACCATAAATGGGTACTAAACGAGTTTTTTGCGGAGCAAGTTTTGCCAACTTTACACTCGACCGAAAAGGTATTAAAAAATCTTTTGTGCCATGAATAATGTAAATTGGACACTTCACAAATTTGATATATTGGTCTGTTCGGATAGAAAATCGCAAAATCATAGTAACTGGCAAAAATGGCAAAAAACGATTGGTCAACTGTGAAAAGCTATAATATGGAGCATCAAGTATCAAGGTTTTTGGATGATTCTTAGAAGCCAATTTACAGGCAAAACCTGAACCAAGTGAACGCCCATAAATCACGATGTTTTTTTCGTCATAACCTTTCGTAAGCATCTTATGGTAAACCACTTGCGAGTCTTCATACATTCGTTCTTCATGCCGTTTACCCGTGCTTTTTCCAAAACCTCGATAGTCAATCATCAGTACATCATAATCGTGCGAGATAAAATCTTTGGCATATTTTGCCCAGCCTTTAATGCTACGAGTATTTCCATGAAAATATATAACTAAGCCACGAGTTTCTTCGCCTACATCATAAAAAAGCAGTCCGTTGATTCTTGCTCCATCGGGCATATTAAAGAATAACTCTTCAAAATTGTCGTCATACCGAAACTCAAAATCTTGCGATAGCTTTTCGGGTTTAAAAATAAAATACTCCTGTACTTTGTAGGCCACCAAACAAATAATGACATACGAAACTATCACTAAAACAATGATTTCGGTAACAGACATAGATGAGCATCTTTTAAAAACTCTGCGAATTTATCAATTTTTGGCCATGCTCCCATCACAAGTCACAAATTATTTGACTGTCATCCAGTTGACTTGCAACATCGGGTGATTCAAAGGGTTTTTTGAACTACTCGAATAATTGTTTTCGTATTCATGCACCAACTCACCTAGAAGGTCTTTGAGCGTTTCGAGTTTATTTTCACCAAGTACTTCTCCAAATTTTTGATTAATGTAATCGGTGCAGTTTCGCCAGTCAACCATGGCTTGTAAGCCTTTTTCTGTATATTTCACTATTAAGGCACGTGCGTCTGATGGATCCTTTTCCACCATTACAAATCCTTGTTCTTGCAATTCTTTGATGAGTTTACTCATGCCTTGCTTGGTCATGCCCGCACTTGCTGCTAATGTATTGATACTGGTTCCTTCTACTTCGATGTTTACTAAAGCCACAATGTGCCCTACACGAAAGTTTTCGTAGCCTATGCCTTTCAGAAAATCGCCCGCCAAATCGCTCATGTAGCGATAGGTTCGGTTGAGAAGCTTACCCATTAATCTTGCTTTATTGGCTTTCATTTTGGCTACTTCCGCCAGTAATTCTTCGTTCATTGCTAATTGAGAGATGAACTAGGTAAGAGCCTAATCCACAACATTAAATTCCTATTAAAAGATAAATATACTACAAAGGTAATACAAAAAAAATAATTGTCAACTTACTTGACTAAATTAGTAAACTTAGTTTACTTTGTACTTTTACATTGAAAAAATCAAACCAAAGAGCAAAAAAACTAAAGCAAATGCAATAAACTGAATAAAATATGGAAAATTCGCCTAAAAAATCGTTTAAAAATTACATTCCACGTATTATCTTATTATTAATCGTGATTAGTGCTGCTATATACGCTTATGATAAATATCAGTACAATCAGATTTACGAAACCACCGATAATGCCCAAATTGAAACCTACACAGTGCCGGTAGTGCCAAGAGTGGGTGGTTATGTAAATGCAGTGAACATGAAAGATTTTGAGCAAGTAAAAAAAGGTCAATTGTTAGTTGATATTGATGATAGTGAACAACGCTTGGCATTGGTTGAAATGGAAGCAATGTATCAACAAATGCTCACTGACGTGGAAAGTGCTAAAGCAAGCATCAAAAATGCTAATATGACTATTACTGCGGCCGAATCTGGTCTTAAAACAACGGCCTTACGTAAAGAAAAAGCCCAAAAAGATGCCGAACGTGATGCAAAATTATTTTCGGACAATGCCATTACAAAACGCCAAACCGATGATAGTAAATCTAATTTAGAGGTTTTGAATGCTCAATATGATAGTCAAAAACAAGATTGGACAGCCTCGAAATCTCGTATTGATGTGCTTTCTTCAAATTTACATAAAGCAGAAGCGGCTTTGGCAGTACAAAGAGCAAAAATTGACCAACAAAAACTGAAGCTAACTTACTCAAAAGTTTATGCTTCTGAAAATGGCAAAATTGGTCGTAAGAGCGTTGAACCTGGGCAGTTTATTCAGCAAGGACAAACTTTGGCAACTATCGTGCAAGATTCACTTTATTGGGTAGTTGCCAATTTCAAAGAAACGCAAATCAGTCGTTTGGCGGTTGGACAAGAAGTGAATCTTAAATTAGATGCTTTTCCCGATATGGAATTGAAAGGGAAAATTGCTGACTTTTCGGATGCAACTGGTGCAAAATATGCTCTTCTTCCGCCAGATAATGCGAGCGGAAACTTCGTGAAGGTTACGCAGAAAATTCCAGTAAAGATTGCGATTGAGGGCGTTGAAAAATTACGTGATAAACTACGTGCAGGTATGAGTTTGGAGGTTGAGGTGAAAATAAAGTAATGTAAGGGGTTATGAAGAATAAACCCTTAACTGCGGGAAATTGCAGGGTTGATGTTTATGGAAAATACAGAAAATACAAAAAAGCCCATTGGTGCAGCACGATTTATTATTGTACTGACAACCGTAACGGCCGCAGTGATGGAACTACTCGACACAACGATTGTCAATGTAGCTCTTAATCAGATTGCGGGTTCGTTGGGGGCAACAATTGAAGATATAGCTTGGGTGATTACGTCTTATGCCATTGCAAACGTAATCGTAATTCCGATGACAGGTTTTTTGGCCGAATATTTTGGCCGAAAAAATTATTATTTGGCATCAATGGTATTGTTTGGTGTTGCGTCGTATTTGTGTGGAAACTCTGATACATTATGGGAGCTTGTTTTTTGGAGATTTATTCAAGGAATAGGTGGAGGTGCTTTGCTTTCTACCTCACAATCCATTTTGTTTGATGCTTTTCCGGGTAAAGAACGAGGCATGGCTTCGGGGCTTTTCGGAATGGGAATCGTACTAGGGCCCACACTCGGACCAAGTGTCGGAGGATATATCGTCGATAACTTTACGTGGGGAGATATTTTTTATATCAATGTGCCAATTTGTATTATTGCTACAATTCTAACGGTTTTATACATACCACGAAAAGAAGGCGAAGGGAAAAACAAAGCCAGCATAAAGATTGATTACTTCGGAATCATATTATTGATTATCGGTATTGGCTCATTGCAATATATTCTCGAAAAAGGCGAGTCGAAAGACTGGTTTCAGTCGAGAGAGATTTCGATAATGACTTTAGTTGCTGCACTCGGAATCGTAGGATTTATCAGTCGAGAACTAAACACCGACCATCCAGTAGTAAATTTAAGGGTTTTTGCTAATCGAAACTTTGCTTTTTCGTCGATTTTCGTATTAGTTTCTGGTTTTGGTTTGTTTACATCGGTTTTCGTTTACCCAGTAATGGTGCAGCGTATTAATGGTTTTACTCCTTACGAGACCGGGTTATCTTTGTTCTTCCCGACACTAACGATTTTGCCACTCTTTCCGATTTTGGGCAAACGAATGTCGGCAGGGGCATCACCGATTCCATTTGTTGTGGCTGGGCTTTTGATTTTTGCTTTCTTTGGTTTTTATAGCGGAACAGCAACCGCCGACATGGGGCGTTGGGATTTTTATCCGATACAGCTTTTGCGTGGTTTAGGTACAGTTTTGCTACAATTACCCCTTATCAATGCCTCGGTGGCTGGTTTGAAACCAAGCGAATTTGGTTCAGGCATTTCGCTTACCAATATGATTCGTCAGCTTGGAGGGGCATTTGGTATTGCATTGGCCAATAACTACATTACAATTCAATATGCCCAACATCGCTCTGACTTGGTGGCTAATTATACGCCCAATAATCCCTTGTTTCTCGAAAAATTCAATGCCATCAAATTGGGATTTTTATCTCGCTCGGGTGATGTTGCACTAGCCTCAAAGCAAGCGTATCGACAGTTGGAATTGATGCTTGACCGACAATCGTACTATCTGGCATATTTAGATACTTTTAGAATTGTGGCCATTTTTTTCTTGTGTGTTTTACCATTGGTGGTATTATTAAAGACTAAGAAAAAATCGCCTCAAGAAATTGCGGCCGCAACCAAAGCTGCAGCCGAATCACACTAATAAAATTATCAATTTTAGACATTGATTAAGAGAGCTTTATCTCAAATCTTTGCCTTAAACATCGAAAATAAAAAAATGAAAATCAATAAAATATTCATCATTGTTTACTTGTTTTTTGGTAGCGAAGTATTTGCTCAGAGTAGCGAGCAAGTACTTTCTAAATTTATCAATCAAGCCATCGACTATTCGCCAAGGTTAAAAGAACAGCAGCAATTACTCGGTGTTGGAGATTACCGAATCAAAGTTCAAGAAACTGGTCTTAAACCGCAGCTAAATGGCGATGTGAGTTATTCTCGTGTTGACCCTATCGCAAAGGCAACTTTGCCAGTTAACGGCGAATCTCGAATCATTCAATTTCAGCCTCATAATAATTATAATGCTAGTGTTGGAGCAACGTATGTGATTTATGACTGGGGAAGATTTAAGGAAAGTGTAAAGAAAACAGTTCTTGAAATTCAGCAACATTCAGGTGGAATCGAAACACTGAAGCATACTTTGGCTTACCAAGTTTCACAATTATATTATAGCATTATTTACTTAAGGAAAGCCATCGTTGTGCAGCAAGACCAAGTAAAATTGGTGCAAGAAAATGGCAAAATCATTACTGACCGCATAAAAAGTGGCGATGCTCTTGAATATGATGCTGTACAGGTGCAAGTACGCTACAAAAATGCCGAAATGCGAGTGATAGACCTACAGGGCCAACTTGAAAGACAATACATTTTTCTGAGTTCGTTGATTGGTTCTGATGCTAGAAAATTAATTACAGCTAATGCCGAATTACAATTTACGTATGGCAAGAATGATATGCAAAGTGCTTATAATGAGGCGATTGTTAACAACGTTGATTTGAAAGGCTTGCTTATAAAAGAAAGTGTTTTGGCTCAAGAGGTGAAAATTTCGAGTATGAGTAGTTTGCCAACTTTAGCAGCTAATGCCTCGCTTGGCGTGCGTAATGGTTATTTGCCTGATATTGCGATTTTAAGACCGAACTCATTGGTAGGAGTAAAACTTTCGATTCCGATTTATACAGGAAAACGTGGAGAATATAACACACAAATTGCTAAAATAAATCTTGATGCAGCAAAGCAAGGAACGGAATCTCAGAAAATACAGATTAGCCGTGACCTTGAAAATGCCTATAATGATATAAAAGTTGCGAATCAGAAAAAAGAATTGGCTACAAGTAATATTTTTCAAGCTGAGTATAGCTTGAAATTGGCTAAAAATAGATTAGTCAATGGCGTAAGCACACCGCTCGAAATTCAATCAGCCGAGACAGGTTTAGAAGAAGCAAAATTTAATTTATTACAATATGATTATCAGGCCTTATTGGCTAAACTCGAAATTAGTAGGTTGTCGGGAGTGAAGTTTTGGTGAGAAATGTAGCACAATTTTCTAAATTGAGTCAATGAATGACTCAATTTAGAAAACGGAACGCCGCCCGATTGTGCTAAAAATATTTTAATACAACATTCTGAAACGAATTGTCTCGTCGATATCTTTGATTTCTTGGATAAACTCGTTGGTATAGCCTTTGCTAATATCCATAATTACATAACCAATCGTTTCGTTGGTTTTCAAATACTGACCAATTATATTGATATGGTGTTTCGCAAAAATATTGTTGATTTTCGCTAAAATACCTGGTACATTTTGGTGAATATGCAATAAACGGTGAGAATCA
Source organism: Emticicia sp. (assembly GCA_017495105.1). Classification (GTDB taxonomy): domain Bacteria; phylum Bacteroidota; class Bacteroidia; order Cytophagales; family Spirosomataceae; genus Emticicia. The sequence goes on from JAFEIL010000239.1 coordinate 39,084, forward strand.
CGAAGTAATGGCAATTGTACTTCTGGGAAATTTACGCTGCCTGTTGTGCTACCATTATTCATGTATTCGAGCAAACGCTCTGGTACATAAAGCCCGATTCCTTCTTGAGCCTCTTCGGTGCTTCCGCCGATGTGTGGCGTAAGGATTACGTTTGGCAGACCACGTAATTCATTCTCGAATGGTTCACTGTTTGTTTTTGGTTCATACGGGAATACGTCAATACCTGCACCGCCAACTTTGCCCGATTTGATGGCTTCTACCAAAGCTGGTACTTCAACCACGTGCCCACGAGCAAGATTCATGAAAATAACGCCGTCTTTCATCATTTCAAACTCACGTTTGCCAAAAACGTTAGTATTTTCTTTACGGCCATCAATGTGCATACTTACCACATCCGAAACGCGTAAAACTTCTTCCAAAGAGCGACATTTCTTGGCATTTCCGATGGGCATTTTATCTACAATATCGTAGAAATAAATCTCCATACCAAGTGCTTCACCTATAATCGATAGTTGTGTTCCGATGTGTCCATAGCCAATCAAACCGAGTTTTTTGCCGCGAACCTCGAAGCTATTATTGGCTGATTTATCCCATTTGCCAGCGTGCATTTGGTTGCTTTTCGTGAATACATTACGAATCAACAAAATCATTTCGCCGATTGCCAATTCTACTACAGAGCGAGTATTGCTATATGGTGCATTGAAAACGGCAATGCCTTTTTCAGTACAAGTTTTAAGGTCAATTTGGTTTGTTCCGATACAAAATGCACCAACTGTGATTAGTTTATCAGCATTTTCAAGAACTTTTTTAGTCAAATTAGTTTTTGAGCGAAGTCCCAAAATCGAAACTCCTTTAATTTTTTCTGATAATTCCTCCTCATCCATTGCCCCTTTGTGCGTTTCCACGTCAAAGCCTTCGTGTTTGAATGCTTCAATAGCAACTGAGTGAACATTTTCGAGTAGCAAAACCTTGATACGGCTTTTTGGATATGATTGGCTACGAGGCAGTTTATTCAGATACAAAAACTCATCCAACGATGACACAATGTGGTCGGCTATTGAGGTAACTTTCTCACGCTCAACGTTTTCTGTAAAAGCATAGAAACGATTAGCCAGCCCCGAAGCACGAAGTTCGTAGTCGGTATAGCCATCACCAATGGCGTAAACATCACCATCGAGATTCAATGAACCTAATAACTTGACTTTACCTTTTTCATGAGCCAAAACATTATCTTGGTCAACACCTATGATATTATCCTCAGCATCGAAAACGAAAGTATTGGCATAAACATTTGCTTCTTTTATACCCATTGAGGTAACTATTGGCACGATAAACTCTTTAAAACCGCCCGAAACAATTAAAATATGGTCGGCATATTCACGCAGGAATTTTTCGTTGCGTTGAAAAGATTCCGATACTTGCGTATGAAGAAAGTCAACTAATTGCTTTATATGCGAACGATTGGCTTTCAATAATTCGATTCGTCGGCTGAGTGCATCCGAAAAAGTAATTTCGCCATTCATGCCTTGCTCGGTCAGTCTTCTGATTTGAGTAACTACTTTTTCTTGTGTGGCACTTCCTGCCAAAGCAATATTTGCTAATTCATCAAGGCCTTCTACTTTCGTAAAAGTGCTATCGAAATCTATGATATAATAGGTATTGTTCATGAAAATTCTCAGCCCCTAAAGTGAAGCTATTTTAAATGAAAACTATATTTATATACTTATTTAAAACCCTGTTATTTCCACCAAATCGGTTTATGGAACAGGATCATAGCCGTGAGAGTGGCTCCAAGGACCACAACGAGCAATTCGTTTGGCAGTCAGCCAAAAACCTTTGAAAAAGCCATGTTTTTGAAATGCTTCAACCGAATATTGTGAACAAGTAGGGGTGTAGCGGCACGATGGCGGAAACCAAGGCGAAATACCTGCTTGGTAAAGTCTTACAAGAAAAATGGCGATGTATTTCATTTAAGTTTTGAAACAAGATACAAAAATTTGAGTTTGTTTGAAAGAAATTTTATGGGTTTCTACCAATTTCTTTTCAAAAACGTTATTCAAACAATATATAAAGTGTAACCGTATGCGTAGTAAGACTTTCAACACCTTGCAGGGGTGTATTTTTGTTGTTAACTGGGTCAACTAAATTTTTGATGCCGTGAGAAAAATGAATTTCAGGAGCAAATTTGAAATATTCTCTAAAAAACTCAATTCCTGTGCCATATTCTACACTAAAATCACTAGTTTTTGTAACAAACTTCGATTTGTTTCTTCTGCTATTTGGGTTTGTTTCAACTCCGTAGCGAAGGCCGCCAAAAACATACATTCTTACATTTCCACGTCTTTCAGATTTGTATTTAAACATTATTGGAAGCTCAAACCAAGCAGTTTCTCGTAAGTCAGTGTTTTCTTTTAACTTATTCGGATCAGTGTCTGGTAGAGCAGTGTCTATGTATTTATATTCTAATCTTCTTCCGTAAATAGATATTGTAGGTAAAACCCTAAAATCAAAATAATCGTTGATTCTAAAATTGGCCAATCCCCCCATTTTAAGTCCAAAAGTAGTAGGTGATGTTATGCTATAATAATTGTCTCTGTTGACAAAGTAATTATTAAACTTCACTTTGTAATTAGTATTAGTTAGTCCCAAAAAATAGCCAAATCGAAGTGTTTTTACATCGTAATCGGCCTGAAAATGGCGACGAGTTTCTTGAGCAAATACACTTTGAGTGAGTACTATTACTAAAAAAAAACTAAAAAATAATCTGAGAAAAGGGATGTTCTTCATAAATTTTCAAAAATAAGCGAACTGATGCCGGACTGTTTCTATTATTGTCAGTCGTTAGCCAACATCATGGCTTTTTACCAATATAAATTGAGCAAACGCCAAAAGTAAGCGGAATACATTTTGTCTGACGAAATCCTGCTTTTTCAAACACATTCAAAAAGTTTTCACCTTCTGGAAATGCCTTTACTGATTCGGGTAAATAACTATAAGCCGAGCTATCGTTTGATACTAATCGGCCTATGAAAGGCAGGATTGTCGCATTGTAAAAATTGTATAATTGCTTTATAACGGGAGCTTTAGGATTTGAAAATTCCATGACCATGCACGTTCCACCTGATTTTGTTACCCGACACATATCGGTTAGACCTTTTTCTAGATTTTCAAAGTTACGCACTCCAAAAGAAACGATAACGGCATCGAAAGTATTGTTTTCAAACTGTAATTTCTCAGAATCACCCATTTGAAGTTCTATTTTGCTTTCTAAACCTAGTTTTTTCATTTTCTCACGCCCAAATGATAACATCCCTTCAGATATATCAACGCCGATTACTTTTTCCGGTTTAAGTTGTTTTACAGCCTCAACGGCCAAATCGCCCGTACCCGTTGCAATATCCAAAATCAATTGTGGTTTTTCAGCACGCAACATCGAAATAGACTTTTTTCTCCACCAAAAATCAATTCCACCACTGAGCAAATGGTTCAAGAAATCATATTTAGGCGAAACATTATCAAACATTTCGGCGATTTGCTCACGCTTACTGCTGTCTTTTTCTTTGTAAGGTACTACCATATATTTGCCGAACGATTTTTCGGAGTCGTTCATAAGTTTAAAATAAGACAACAAAATTACAAAACTACTAATTGATAACTGATTGATTATCAGAAAAGTTTTTCAGATATACTTTTGTATATTTGAAATTGAATGAGCAACGTTTAAAACTTATGCAATTTATCAAACATTATAGTTCTCCTATTGGCGTATTAGAAATTGTAGCAAATGATAATTTCTTGACGCAAGTACTGTTTCGGGAAGCTCAAAAGAAACCAAGTAGGCAGTTAGAAGAAACACCCGAAAATTCTCTAATAATTGATGAGACAATCACGCAATTGGATGCTTATTTTGCAGGAAAACTAAAAGAGTTTAATTTGCCAACGATAACACAAGGAACTGATTTTCAGCGAAATGTATGGGAATATCTAAAAACTATTCCTTACGGTAAAACGATTTCGTATCTTGAATTTTCTCGAAGAATCGGCAATGAAAAAGCTATTCGAGCAGTTGGTACGGCCAATGGTAATAATCCTTTAACCATAATTTTACCCTGCCACCGAGTTATTGGGTCGGACGGTAGTTTGGTGGGCTATGGTGGCGACCTTTGGCGAAAAGAATGGTTGCTACGGCACGAAGGAAGTTTACCTAATCAATCACAATTAGGTTTATTTTAGTATCGAAGGTAACTAACAATTGAAATATCATTATACAACTAATCAATAATCTATGGAAACGGCTATTAATCAGTCTATTAAAAGCGAAAAACAATTTTCTTCATCTTCAAAAATCTTACTGGCTATTCCGCTCTATGTTTATGTGAGTGTAATTGCATCTATGTGCGTGATTCTAGGCATCTTGTGGGATATTGCTTGGCACATGAGTATTGGCCGAGATGGACTATTTTCTGCTCCACACGTAGTAACTTATGTAGGTGCGGCAGCTGCAGGTATTTTTTCGGGTTATCAAGTTCTGAAAACTTCTTTTTGGGGAAATCAACTCGAAAAAGGAAAAATGGTGAAGTTTTGGGGTATTTTTTATAGTTCACTGGGTGGACTTTTCTGTATTTGGGGCGGAATCGCTTCGCTTACCTCGGCACCATTTGATGATTGGTGGCACAATACTTATGGTTTGGATGTGCAGATTCTTTCTCCACCACATGCAGTTTTGCTGTTGGGGTTAATGAGCGTACAAATGGGGGCGATGATAGCCGTTTTAGCGTTTCTGAATAGAAGTGAAAAAATAACATCGCTTTCAGCCGAGGAAAATACTATACGCACGAACCGTTTGCAATGGATGTTTATTTTTACGGCTGCTTTTCTAATCACTTCTATTTTTACATTCCTTTCTGAATCTTTGGGACGTTGGGCTATGCACGAGCCATCGTTTTATGAAGTTGCCAGTGTAGCATTTCCATTTATCTTGTTTGCGGCGGGTCGAGCTTCAAACAAAAAATGGGGAGCCACCTATATATGTATCATATTTTTGATTTTTCACTGGGCTGTTAATGCAACGCTAAGACTTTTGCCAGCCGAACCTCTTTTGGGGCCCATTCATAATAAAATCAGTACCTATCAAACACTCGGCTTTCCGTTGCTATTATTTATTCCAGCATTTGTCACCGATTGGTTACGAAATAAGTTTTCGACTAAAAACGACTGGATATTAGCATTCATATTGGGGGGAGCATATACGCTTATTTTACTTCTCACACATTATCCGTTTGGTACATTTTTACATGAATCACCGCTTGCACGAATTTGGTTTTTTGGAAGTAATTCTTGGTCGTTCCAAAATGATGCCGACTGGGAATATCGGTTCAAGTTTGGCCCTTGGAGTAAAAAATCTTTGAATGAATGGCTAATCGGCATTTCGCTTTCATTTGTTTTTAGCTTTTTATCGACACGCATCGGTCTTTCTTGGGGAAATTGGATGAAAAAAGTGCAGAGATAAGCCAATGAGTGAAGCGGAACGCCGCCCGTTCTGAATGAGTGAATATTTTTCACTCATAATTTTTAATATATTTTTAAAAATCAAAAAATGAATTTTATTAAATCAAAAAATACTTTTTTTAAAGTAATTTCAATATTTTTTATCTCTTTTTCTGCTTTTGCTCACATTGGTAGTGCAGGAGTTGTGCATGAAGGTAAAGCTGGAAATTATAGCGTTCAAGTATATGTTGAGCCACCCGATGTTATTCCGGGAACTGCCAAAGTGTCGGTGATGGTCGATGGAAACGACATAAAAAGTGTAAAGATGAGTCCGATTTATTATTGGACTGGCGATGAAGGTTCGCCTCGCTCTGATGAGGGAATTATGACCGAAGCAGGAAAATATGAAGGAAAGATTTGGCTTATGGAAAATGGTGCGGCCAGCGTGAAAGTAGTCATTGAAGGAGCAAGAGGAAAAGGTGAGGTGTTGATTCCGATTGCGGCACTTTCTACTGCTCAACGTCAACTACCAAGTTCGTTGGGTTGGATTTTGGCAGGTTTAGCTTTGCTTTTAGTAAGCATCATGACTACAATTATCGGAGCAAGTACGGGTGATAGTTTACTGAAAGTAGGAGAGTCTGAAAACAATTCTACTAAGAAACGACGTATCGTTGGTTCAACGATTGGAGCTTCGTTTTGTGGATTACTAATGTTTGGTGGAAATATGTGGTGGAATGCCGAAACGGCTGATTATCAACGAAATATTTATCGCCCATATACCGCAACCTCGAATATTAGTTTTAGAGATGGACAGCGAATCTTGAACTTTAAGATAGATTCGTCGTCAGTAAATGGTCGTTCGATGAGTTTTATTATTCCTGACCACGGGAAGTTGATGCACATGTTTTTGGTAAAAGAGGGTACGATGGATGTATTTGCTCATTTGCATCCTTCTCGAAAAGATACGCTGACTTTTGAAGCTCCACTACCTAATATGCCCGCAGGAAAATATTTGATTTTTGCCGATGTATTGCGTTATCATAGCTTACAAAATACGATTACAGATACCGTAGAAATTCCACAAACTCCAAAAGTAAATGTAATACCAACGCTCACGGGTGACTCGGATGATACTTTTGTAGCGACAAATGCCATGAATAAAAAGGCTAACTCGGCAATCGATGAAAATATCACAATTTGTGGAAGCCCAGGTGTAAAAACCAAGCTGCAAGATGGCTCAAGCATTGTTTGGGAAGAAAAACCAAACCAAAAACTCATGGCTGGCAAAGTTTATGATTTAAAGTTTTCGGTGCTTACTCCTGACGGAAAACCTGCCGAATTACAAACTTATTTGGGCATGATGGGACACGCCGCAGTAGTCAAAGATGATGCAAGTGTGTATATCCATTTGCACCCCAATGGCACTTATTCGTCAACAGCCGTGCAGGTTTTACAAAAACGTATTGAAGAGACAAGCAATAAACGCCCGAACTTAAATAGTGCAAAGCGATTCAGAGATAGTGTTGATAATGTTTTGGCAAAACTTCAGACCATGACCGAAGCCGAACGAGATAAACTTTTAATGGGAAATATGAAACACGAAAGCAATGGGCATCATAGCGGCCAAGTTACATTTCCTTATGCCTTCCCGAAGGCTGGGCATTACCGTGTTTGGCTACAAGTAAAGCGTGAAGGAAAAATTCTGACTGGTATTTTTGATGCGAATGTGATTTAAATTTCATTATTTTTGATTTATACGAAAAGGCACAGAGGTACAAAGGTTCAGAGGCGACCGTCGATCAGTACAAAGTGCTGATAATGAGGCAATTAAATGCCTGAATTTTCGCAAACCATTTTTGGTTAAGTATAAATCTGTTTTTTTAGAAAAGTAACCATAAAAAAGTCCCTTTCCGCACAGAGCAAAAAGGGACTTTTTTAGTGTCAGTATGTTAAAGATAATTCGTAAATATCTTATCCTTCGGCCGCCACAAGCTGAAAACGACGAACCGCCGCCAGTGTAATTCCCACAATTATCATAAAGAATCCTATCCAAAGAAGGTTAATGTGCGGCTTTTCGGTCGCTTTTAACACGAGAAATTCTCGCTGACCTCGACTCACTGTAAAGGCGAATTTGCCCGAAACAGGGTCGATTTTAGATAGTTGTAATCGAAGTCCCATTTCGTTGTTCACTTCGGGTTTGCTCCAAACTTCACGGTTTCGAATTGCAAAAACTGGACGCATCGTTATGGCTACGTTTCTGTCCAAAACCTTAACCGTTGCACGTGCCGCTGCGTCGCCTTCTGCCAATTGCATTCCATCAACTTCTCTAATTCCTTCAACATTTTCAAGAATTGCTACGTAGTCATTGACAAAAAAAGTATCACCAACCGCTACTGCAAATTCTTCTGGGCGACTCCAATCACGCTCATCTTCAGCAACTGGTGGACCAGAAACGAAAGCATAAATATCTTTATTCCAAAATTTCTTAATATCGGGCGAAAGCACGGTTCCCATTTTCTCGTTGTCTTGCACACGTGGGTAAAGGTTAAATTTCTTGCCGTCTTTGTCCGAGTATTCAATCTGGAAATAGGTATTTTCGGCTTCGTATTCGAGCGTATCACCACGTTTGAAATACGTTTTATCACCATCCACAACATCGGCACGGGCAATTCCTTTATAATTACTACCAGGAACAGGCCAAACGTACTTTTTCTCAATATAACCTGGGGCATTTCTTACATCAACAAACTGACCTTTGTAAGTAAATGAAAACTCACTCAATTCAGTCGGACGATTGAGCCACAACAAAGCATTTTCTTTATTGTCGCTCTCGTTAGTAAAGATTTTTGCTCCCGAAAAATTCAAAGAAACTACTTTCGAGTAGCCCGACGAAAACATGATTCCGATGAGCATCACTGCCAAACCAATGTGCGTAATTGCCCCACCAGCAACTTTGAATTTTCCTTTCAGAATATCCAACAAAATACTGCCATTGGCTGCAATGCTAAACATCGCTGCGGTCAATAAAACAATATATTTCCAGTTATTTACTTTGGCAAAAGTTATAATTATAGCTGATGCTAAAAGGCTGATTACGAGCGGATTAATTAGTTTATTGAGACTGTCTTTCTGCACACGTTTCCACCAAAAAAACTGAGCAACGCCCGAAAGAGACGTAATCAGTACAAAAAACCACATCTGAAATTGTGTAAAGTGTTCAACTTGATTGGTCGGCAAAGCCATGTTGAGTTTTGCTCCAAAAATTTCACCTATTTTATTGTAAACAGGAATCGAAGTCGTAACAATTACTTGAAAACTCGCCAAGCAAAGCATCAAAACTCCCGAAAATACCCAAAATTCGCGAGAAAATGTTGATATTTCTGCTTCATCTTGTGGTAAATGTTTCCAACGAATCGTAGAAAGTACCACCGAAACAACAATGAAAGTCAATAAATAAATCAATAGCTGCCCCGAGAGCCCTAAGTCAGTAAATGAGTGAACCGATGCATTGCCAAGAATTCCACTTCGAGCTAAAAACGTTGAGTAAACAATCAAAATAAATTGAGCGATAACTAAAATAATAGTATATTTCAAGGCTGTGCTGTTTTTACGAGCCATAAGCATTGTGTGGAAACTTCCAACCAAAACCAACCATGGCACATAAACAGCATTTTCAACGGGGTCCCAGTTCCAATATCCACCAAAGTTGAGGGTTTCGTAAGCCCAAATACCACCCATCATAATTCCTGTTCCGAGAACAACAGCTGCCGTCAATGTCCAAGGTAAAGCAGGTTTTATCCATTCTGTATATTGTTTTTTCCAAAGTCCTGCCATACAAAATGCAAACGGAACGAGGGTCATCGCAAAACCCAAAAACAGGGTAGGAGGGTGGATCACCATCCAATAGTTTTGAAGTAAAGGGTTCAAACCATTACCATCTTTAGGTATAAAATCTGGATTTGTTTTCCAAATTGGAATATTCGGCATTGATTCTCTCAAAGTCAAAAACGGCGAACTTCCAATCTTGAAATCTCCCCAAATGACGACACCTAAAATCATCGAAGCCAAGAAAACCTGTACTAAAGCGAAAATTGCCATCGTTGGAGCTTCAATACTGGCATTGCGAGTTTTGCGAAGAGTAGTGTTAATCAACAAAACACCCAAAACAACATTCCAAAACATCCACAACAAAAAACTGCCTTCTTGGTCTTGCCAAAAACATGAAATGGCATATCCAAGCGGCAAACTCCACGAAGAGTTGTCCCAAGCGTAATGATATTCAAAATAATGATTGAAAATAATGCTCAACAATGAAGCACAAATAGTAAAAATAGCCAAAGTATGCACATAAAATGCACCACGAGCAAATTTTAGCCATTGGTCAGTTTCTTGTTTGTTACTCAGAATTTGCGGACGAGTAGCTTGCCAGTAAGCAAAAGTAGAAACTATGGCGGCTACAAAAGAGATAATCACGGAAATATGTCCGATATTTCCAAGGTATGGTCTTAACATGTTAAATATTTTTTTAATGGCTCTAGGCAATCACCGGTCGGCTTTTGTTTTTGCTAAAATATATGCCAAAACTACTTAAGTAACAGCCGAAAGCCGAAGTTTGACTGCCAAAATATCAACCTAACCAAGTTGACCAAGGAATACGGCTAAGAATTAATACCAACGCTATACCAAAGAAAATAGCAGTTTGCTTAAATTTGCGACCATTACCAACCGCACGCTTCACACGAGCATTACCGATTGTAACCAAAGCAACAGCTATTATATTTGTTGTGGGGTGTTCGATATAAGCTTTTCTCAAAATACTATCCTTCATTGTTAGTTTCATGTCAGAAAAGGCTGCTTGAGCTCCTGGAGAAACAAACAATAAGATTAAGCCCAATAAAAACATTGTGTGCGTGGCTATCAAAGCAAATTTGTTGATTTTGAGATGATTAGCTTCAAAACTTTTCTCACTTGTAGAGCCAATGATTCCGTTGAAAGTAGCTGCTACCAACAATGCAAGTGCTGCAAAAGCTAAATATGAGTGAATTGGTTGGATGATTGAGTACATATTTAATGTTTATATAAAATGATGTAATAAAAAATTTGTGCGAAGTTACGTTATAAACGCTGAATAACATAACTTCGTTAGTACAGGTTTTGTTACATTTGTGGGGTGACCATCCTGTTCGCAAAAGTATTTAGCTCAATAAAATATGAAATTTCTGAAGTACACCTTTTTTACTATATTCGTTTTAGTCCTTTTGTTTGCATGGCTTTTTCCGCAATTTCTACGGTGCTTTTTTGTTGAATATGATAGTTTTCAAAAAATAAAACCCAATATTTTTGTTGAAGAAAAAACATCGAAAATGCAGCAAGATTCATTGCTAAAGTATGTTGAAAGTGCCGAAAAACGCATAGAATCCTTTTGGAGAAGTAAAAACGGACAAGCAAAAATTATTTTTTGTAAAAACTCAACAACCTACCAAAAATACGCTAAAACAACCGAAGGTGCAGGTTTTAGTATCGGAACTCCACTTGGTTCGTGGATAATTTTAAACCAAGATGGACTAAATGTTGATGTAATTGCCCACGAAATGTGCCATGACGAACTTATGACTAAACTGGGTTGGTGGAAAACAAAAAAGGAAATACCTACATGGTTTGATGAAGGCTTGGCTCTGATGCTTGATTATCGTTTCGTTAGTACTCAAGATTCTATTCAACGCTTCATTGATTACCGAACCGAGTTAAGTTATCTAAGCCCCGTTTCGATTTCGCTAAAAAAACTAAACACACAAAAAGACTTTTTTGGTCAGGGCGAGCTTTTTACCAAAATCGCTTACTTTACTTCGGCACTTGAAGTTTCCCGCAGGATTTCTTTGAAAGGCAAAAAAGAAATTTTTAGTGTCATCAACAAAACAGAAAAAGACGGAAAGTTTGAGTTTTAAGGCAACTAAAACCTCAAAGGTTTGAAAAAACCTTGCATGTTTGATGTTGATTATCAGTCTTTTAAATAAATCATCGACCATTAATCATCAAGCATTAACCATCAATTCTATTATTTTACAAAAAACTTGACGAACTTTACGGGCTCAAAATACAAAGATTCTAATTTAAATGAATATTCTAATACTTGGTTCGGGTGGACGTGAGCATACTTTTGCTTGGAAAATTGCACAATCAAAAAACTGTTCAAATCTTTTTGTAGCTCCTGGCAATGCAGGAACTGCACAAATCGCAACTAATTTGCCAATCGGAGTCAACGATTTTGAAGCTATCAGCAATGCCGTAAAAGAAAACAAAATCGAAATGGTAATTGTGGGGCCTGAAGAGCCTTTGGTGCGTGGAATCGTCGATTTTTTCAAGAAAGATAAAGTTCTCAAAAAAATAAAAATTGTTGGTCCAGATGCCTCTGGGGCAAGACTCGAGGGCAGCAAAGACTTCTCTAAAGGCTTTATGCAAAAATACAACATCCCTGCGGGAGCTTCACAAACTTTCACGAAAAATACACTTCAAGAAGGTTTGGCTTATCTCGAAACTCAGTCTTTACCAATTGTATTAAAAGCTGATGGTTTGGCAGCAGGAAAAGGCGTTATTATTGCCGAAACCAAAGAGGAAGCCCGTCAAACCTTGCACGAAATGCTTACTGAAGCTAAATTTGGCGATGCAAGTAGTAAAGTACTCATCGAACAATTTTTAACTGGAATCGAGCTTTCAGTTTTTGTTTTGACCGATGGTAAAAACTATAAAATATTGCCCGAAGCCAAAGATTATAAGCGTATTGGTGTAAACGATAAAGGCTTGAATACAGGTGGAATGGGGGCAGTTTCGCCGGTTCCTTTTGCCGATGCTGAGTTTTTAGGAAAGGTTGAAGCACGTATTGTGAAGCCAACTTTGGCAGGTTTGCAAGCCGAAGGTATTAAATATGTGGGTTTTATTTTCGTTGGACTAATGAATGTCGATGGAGAACCTTACGTAATTGAGTACAATGCTCGCATGGGCGACCCCGAAACTGAAGTAGTTTTGCCACGAATCAAGACCGATATGGTAAAATTAATGAAAGCAACGGCCGATGGGAAATTAGATAAAATCAAACTTTCGATTAATCCAAAAGTAGCAATTGCAACAGTTTCTGTGGCAAAGGGTTATCCCGAAGATTACCGCAAAGGCGACGTAATGACAATTCCAGAAGCTGAAAAAGATACCATTATTTTCCATGCTGGCACAAAAATCACAACTGATGGTTTGGTAGAAACCAACGGCGGTCGAGTAATTGTAACCACTGGAATGGCACGAACACTAAATTCTGCACGTAAAAAGTCGCAGGCAATGGCAAAAAAGATTATATTTGAGGGAAAATATTTTCGAAATGACATCGGGAAAGATTTATTGAAGTTCTTAAAAGATGAAAATTCGTAAATATAGTAAACTAACACCAGCACAAAAGGAATTTATAGATGGCTTAAAACATTCCTTGGAACAAGTGGAATTACACTTACAAGGAAAGGTTCAATTACAAGATGCTTTTGAATTTTTAGATGAGTTAAAACAAGAATTAGGAAAATAAATTTATAGCGTTTTCTGAGTAAATCCCATCGGGATTCATCATTGGTAGTAAAAACTTTCTAAATCTGATTTCATGCCGTAGGTATGAAGCATTTTTTAATTATATTCCTTTCGGAATTTCAACAATACATATGTTGTTTTTAGTAAAATGACAAGTATTTAATAGGCAAGATGCCTAAGTTTTCATTAAACCCATTCGTGGGTTGAACTATATATAACATACAAAAATGGGCTGTGGACAATGTTCATCGGGAGGTTGTGGAGCAGTTAAAGCAATAGGCCAAACCGAAAAATCGAATACAAAAACCGTAGCAGGATGCTCTTCTGGAGGCTGCTCATCGGGTGGATGCAATAAAATGAATGCTTACGACTGGTTGTCTAATATGGACGTACCACGCTCGATGCGTTATGATGTAGTTGAAATAAAATTCAAAGGCGGACGGAAAGAATATTTCCGAAATGCCAATAATCTTGACCTCTACACAGGTGATTTTGTAGTTTGCGAAATGGCTTCAGGCTATCATATCGGTAGCGTTTCGTTGCAAGGAGAATTGGTGCGTCTGCAAATGATTAAGAAAGGCTTAAAAGACAATGACGAACTCCGTAAAATTCTAAGAGTAAGTACCGAGCGAGACCTCGAAAAACATCAGCAAGCCATCGCTCGTGACATGCCCACAATGTATCGTGTGCGTGAAATCTCGAAGGAATTAAAGTTACAAATGAAGATGTCGGACGTAGAATTTCAGTCCGATAATACCAAAGCTACATTTTATTATTCTGCCGATGACCGTGTTGATTTTCGTGAAATGATTAAATTTTTGGCTTCTGAATTCAAAATCAGAGTTGAAATGAAGCAAATCAGCTTGCGTCAAGAGGCGGCTCGTGTGGGTGGTATTGGCTCGTGTGGTCGTGAATTATGTTGCTCAACGTGGCTCACTGATTTCCGTGCGATTCCGACTTCGGCGGCTCGTTATCAGAATCTTTCGCTCAACCCAGCCAAACTTTCGGGTCAGTGTGGCCGTTTGAAATGTTGCTTGAATTATGAATTAGAAACTTATCTTGATGCTTTGAGTGATATTCCAACTGTAGAAAAGCCTCTGAAAACCGAAAAAGGAATTGCTGTTTTACAAAAAACAGATATTTTTCGTCGTATCATGTGGTTTAGCTACAACAATGACATCAACTGGCATTCATTACCGATTCATCAAGTGGTAGAAATCATGAAGATGAATGAGAAAGGTATTTTACCAAACTCACTCGAAGATTTGAATTTAATTGATTCGATTGTCGTCGATAAAAATGCTCCAAGAAATTCAGACCTAGATCGTTTGGATAAAAAATACACCGATAAAGGTAAAAAGCCTCAGCAAAATTCGGGTAATAAAAACCAACAAAATCGCCCAAATCAGCCGCTTCAAAATCGTGGAAATAATAGTCTACTTGGAACTCCACAAGTTGATGTTGCTAAACAAGAAGTTATTGCTCCGAAAAACAATAACCAACAGCAAAACAGGGGTGGCTCTCCGCAGGGCGGCTCTCCGCAAAAACATGGAAATAATCCTCAAAAAAATAACCAACAAGGAGTAAACAATCAGAATCGTAATAATTCGGTTCAACCAAATAACCCGCAACAGGGTGGCCCGCAACAGGGTGGTGGTTTTTCTCAAAATCAAGGGAATAATCAGCTAAAGAGCAACCCCAATGGCAACAAACAGGGAAATTTACAGAATAGTCCACAACAGGGCGGACAGCAAAGGCATCCAAATCAGCAGCCTAAGCCGCAGCAACAAGGAGGGCAAAATATAATTAAGCAGGGAAATTCACAGGGTGGCTCTCCACAGGGTGGCTCTCCACAGGGCGGAAAACCAAACCCTAATCAGAATCGTCCGAATAACCAAGGAGGAAACCAAGGGAAACCGCAACATCCTCAACACAAAAAAGGTGGTGTTTCAAATAATAACCCTCAGAACAAGCAAGGTGACGAAAAACCAACTACGTCGAATAAGCCAAACACTGAGCAGCAATAGTTGAATAAAAACGGACGTGATAAACTTAAAATGGGTATTATGTCCGTTTCAAGATATTTATAATCGAAAAAATCAGATTAGATAGATGAATAACAAACAAAAATTGGTGAAATTTTTTAAAAAAATATTGATTATCAATTCCATGCTCGTGTTTTCGGTGTGGCTTTTATCATGCGATAATAATTCAATTTTTAAATCTTACGAAGATTTAAAAGATACCAATTGGTACGTAAAAAACATCCCTTCGTTTACGTTTGAAGTCAAAGACGAAACAGTGCCATACAATATTTATCTCTTGATTCGCAATGCTTCGCAGTATCCTTATAATAACCTTTATGTGACCCGCTACATCTACGGGCCAGATGGCAAGCAAATCAGTAATCGACTCGAAGAAGTAACGCTATTCAACGCCAAAACGGGTAAGCCATTAGGCGAGGGATTAGGTGATATTTTTGACCATAAAGTGCTTTCAACTCGTAATTTTATATTTCCTAAAAAAGGAAAATATACTATCAAATTGAAGCAATACATGCGTCAAGACCCGCTACCATATGTAATGTCGATTGGTGTAAGTGTGGAAAAACCACTGCCCCTAAAACAATAATTAACTATTTGAAGTTTGAAACTATGAATTCGAGAGTAAAAGTAAACATAAAAGTGTTTGCACTCAGAATCGGACAGGTGGCCCTGTCAGAACTCATCACTTAGAACTTAATGAACTTTTTACCTCTTTTTCCGCTAAACTTAGTTGTCTTTCCACATGAAGACCTTAATCTACATATTTTCGAGCCTCGTTATCGTCAGTTGATAGATGAATGTTTAGACGAAAAAAAAACTTTCGGAATTCCTTCTTTTGTCAATAATAAATTACTCGGATATGGTACAGAAGTCGAGGTAAAATTACTATCAAAACGCTACGGAGATGGCCGAATGGACATTAAAACCAAAGGCTTACGAATTTTCAGAATCGTTGATTTTCAGAATCCAGCAAAGGGTAAATTATACGCTGGAGGCGAAGTAGTTTTTATCGAAAATGAAGATTTATATGAAGTTATAAATCCATATTTATTAAGTCTGGTCGAAAAACTCTATCGATTGCTAAAAGTAAAAGTTGATTACGAAAAACCAGAATATATGCCTTTTAGCTATCGAATTGCTCATAAAATTGGTATTTCGATGCAAGAAGAATATGAGATTCTGATAACTTCCAGTGAAAAAGTCAGACAAGAAATGTTAACAGACCACCTCGAAAGAATTATTCCAGTTGTGACCGAAGTTGAACGAACCAAAGAGCGAATCGCTATGAATGGTCACTTTAAAGAACTTGACCCTTTGAATTTTTAGGAAAAAGTGTAATCTTTGAAAAGCAAAGATTGCACTTTTCTTTTATATCACACCCTATCCAAACTGCGTCAATGAAAAAAACATTATTATTATTTATTAGTATTTTTTTTGCTCAATTTGCTTTCGGTCAAGCCCTTACGGTCGAAAAAATCATGCAAGACCAATCGAAATGGATTGGAACTTCTCCGAGTAATATTTTTTGGTCAGAAGATGGTAAAACGCTTTATTTTTCGTGGAATCCTGATAAAAACAAAGGTGATTCACTTTACAAGTATGTTTTGCCCGACAGAACACCCATAAAAGTTACCCCTAAAGAACGCCGAGCTTTGCCCGCTCAATCGGGTACTTACAGTCCTAGTCGCTCAATGAAGGTTTATGAAAAGCAAGGCGAACTTTATTTGCTTTACACCAAAACCTTGAAAATTAAGCAATTAACCAACACAATTGAGCGTGAATCGAATCCGTATTTTAGTGGTGATGAAACAAAAATCATCTTCGGAAGAAGTAATAATTTATTTAGTTTTAACTTAGAAGATGGTTCGGTTACGCAATTATCGAATTTCTTGACAGGTAGTAAAAGAGCAGAAGCAAAACCTGCCAATGATGAAGAAAAATGGCTAAAAGCTGACCAATTGGCCATGTTTGACATTTTAAAAGAACACAAAGAAAAAAAGGAAGAAGCCGAGAAAAATGCAAAAGCCGATTTAGCAAAACGTCCGAAAGAGATTTATACCGAAGATAAAACTTTAGAACAACCGCAAATCAGCCCCGACTTAAGATACGTTACTTATCGACTTTCGGTACAACCCAAAAATGCAAAAAACACAATTGTGCCAAGTTATGTAACCGAATCTGGTTTTACGGAAGACATTGCCGCTCGTACAAAAGTTGGTTCACCTTTGGCCATTTACGAAAACTTTGTTTATGATATAAAGAAAGATACTGTTTATCAGGTAGTTACGAAAGATATTCCAGGAATTATGGAGCAGCCAGAATTCTTAAAAGATTATGCCAAGAAAGATACAACCAAGAAGAAGGCAGTTGCCCGAAAAATAATTGTTTTAGGCCCGATTTGGTCGCCTGATGGCTCTCATGCGGTTGTAAATATTCGTTCGGTTGATAACAAAGACCGCTGGATTATGCAACTAGAACCTGCAACCGGAAAGCTAAAATTACTCGACCGCCAACACGACGAAGCGTGGGTTGGTGGCCCAGGAATCGGTTTTAATTTTGGTGGTGGTGGTTTAGGTTGGGTCGATTCCCAAACCCTTTATTATCAGTCAGAAGTTGATGGTTATTCACATCTTTATACTGTAAATTTGGTAAGTGGCGAGAAAAAACAACTGACAAAAGGCAAATTTGAGGTGCAACAAACCCAATTATCAAAAGATAAGAAGTCCTTTTATTTGACAACCAACGAAGCACATTCTGGCGAACAACATTTCTATAAAATGTCGGTCGAAGGTGGCGAAAGAGTAAAATTGACGAGTATGGTTGGAGCAAATGACGTAACGCTTTCGCCCGATGAATCAACTTTGGCAATTCGTTACTCATACATCAATAAGCCGTGGGAACTGTTTTTGCAAGAAAACAAGCCCAATGCCAAAGCCGAGCAATTGACCAATTCATTGACTGATGAATTTAAAGCCTATGCTTGGAAAGATGCAAAGGTAATTTCATTTACGGCTCGTGATGGAGTAGAAGTTTTTGCTAGAATTTTTGAGCCAACTGCTAAATTGAAAAATAAAAAAGCTGTGATTTTCGTACACGGTGCGGGCTATTTACAAAATGCTCATAAATGGTGGAGTCAGTATTCGAGAGAGTATATGTTTCATAATTTATTGGTTGATAAAGGTTACACTGTGTTGGATATTGACTATCGAGCGAGTGCGGGTTACGGTCGTGACCACCGAACAGGAATCTACCGTTTTATGGGCGGAAAAGATTTGGAAGATAATGTTGATGGAGCAAAATTATTGGTTTCAAAATATGGCATCGACCCTAAGAAAATTGGTGTGTATGGTGGCTCTTATGGTGGTTTTATTACTTTAATGGCCATGTTTACAACGCCTGATGTTTTTGCGGCTGGAGCGGCACTTCGCCCCGTGACCGACTGGGCAGCTTATAATCACGGTTATACGGCCAATATCTTGAATGAACCCCAAACTGATAGTTTGGCTTACCGTAAAAGTTCACCAATTTACCACGCAGCGGGTTTGAAAGGGCATTTATTGATTTGTCATGGCATGGTTGATGTGAATGTGCATATTCAAGATTCGTATCGTTTGGTACAACGCCTAATCGAACTCAAAAAAGAAAATTGGGAAATGGCCAGCTATCCAATGGAAGACCACGGTTTTGTAGAACCAACTTCTTGGATGGACGAATATAAACGTATTTTGAAGTTATTTGAGGAAAAGTTGAAGTAGATGAGTGTGTCTTCGACTCCGCTCAGACGCCACTGATTATTTTGCTTGAGTGAAGTCAAAGGTGGCTAAGTCAAAGGAAGATTTGAATAATAAAAACGTGGCACATCTGAATTATCGTTGATAACAAGATGTGCCACATTTGCTTTCGGTGCTTGAGCGGATTGGACAGCCGAAGCTGTCGAAAACACCTAAGATGCAGCGAAAGTTTATTTCAATATCGGCTCTAAATCGGCACGATTATCTGATAACCATTGCGTAATATCTTTTACGATTTCTTCTACACCAATTTCTGGTTTCCAACCGGTTAGGGCGGTTACTTTCGAGTTATCGGTTACGTACAAACGAATATCCGCAGGACGGTTTTCTTTGATTTTAGTAATCGGAATTGTTTTGCCAGTTACTCGTTGGCAAATTTCGGTCAATTCTTGCAACGAAACACTCACATCAACACCTCCACCAGCGTTCAGAATCTCACCGTTTACTTTCTCAAAATTGTGTAATTGCCAATCAATTAAGCGATAAAGGTCAGCCACATGCAGAATGTCACGGGTTTGTTTACCTTCACCACCATAGCCAATATAAGAGAGTTTTTGCTCAAAGAAGTGTTTGGCAATCCAAAGTACCATTACACCTTGATCAACTTTTCCCATTTGCCACGGGCCAGTAAGCACACCACAGCGGTTGATTACCGTTGGAAGTTTATAGAATTCGTTATATTCTTGAATGATTAATTCAGAAGCTAATTTGGTTGTTCCATAAAGTGAACGAACGCCATCCAACGGAAAATCTTCGGCAATTCCTTTAGCTGAAACACCTTTAATAGCTTGATTATCAGTTAATTCATAACGAGTTTCTTGCTCAATAAAATCGAGAGTTTCGATGGTTTTAATTGGATATACTCGGCTTGTAGAAAGAAAAATGAATTTTGCGTTGCATTTTACGGCATAGTTTAAGCAATTTACCGTTCCAAAAAGATTGGTATTAATCAAATAATCGGGCGTACCACCATTGATTCCTGCCAAAACAGAAGGCTCGGCTGAGGCTTCGATTACGGTATCAACAATTGGAAGAGCATCGAAATCTTCTTTACTACGAATATCGCCATGCACGAAAGTTATTCCTAATTTGCCCAATCGAGCAACATTTAATTCTGAACCTTTGCGACGAAGGTTATCTAAACAATAAATGTCGTAAGATGGGTAATTTGCTTTCAACGAAAGAGCCAAGGCCGAACCCACAAATCCTGCTCCGCCTGTGATGAGTATTTTCATAAACTATTGTTTTCTTGAAAGGAGAGTTTCCTAAATTTTTGTTTGTAAAATTCTATTATGCAGCCTCTTTCTGATACTGTATTTTGAAGTGAAATTCATTCATTAATTCAGAAAGCTCATTGACCAAATTTTCACGAATTGCTTCATATTGAGCGATTTGAGTCGGAATTCCGCTTAGGTCTTTATGAGATATAATAATGGTTTCAGTTTCTTGGATTTGCTCCAAAAGGTCGCTTATGCGTGCTAATTTATCATCTTTAATTTTCATGTCCGTTGAAATTTAATTTTACGAATCCTTTTGGATAACGTTTCCCTTGACGGTTTCTTCGAGTGTAACCAAACCAGTTTGCCCAATAGGCTTTTTCTATCTGAAAAAGTGGGTATTGAGGACTGGAAATATCATATTCGGCGATGGCATAAGCATCAACGTGATAAGTTACTTTTGCTTCTTTTGATTTGAATAAATTATCAAGCTCTTTTCCTTTTAGCTGTAAAATATTATTATCTACGATTAAAACAATATCAATATCATTGGGATTTATCTTTTTTGTCACAAAGCTACCATCTACCCAAATTTCAAATGAAACTTTAGTAAAGTTATAAAAGTTAGTTAAAAACATTATTAAACCTTCATAAATTAATGCTCTTGTTTGACTTTCCTGAAATTTATCAATGAAATTTTGTTTCAAAAACTTCAAGCCGAAAATTTCATCTTCTGTCTTAGAAAGATTGTTTCGTTCATCAAATTGTACCTTCATTAACAATTTTTACGATTAAATACATCCAATCTTTAATCAATGCCCCGCGATAGGATTTCCATTTCCTGACCATGGAATACGTTTTAGATGAATATTTTCGGTTGGACGAATCACTAAAGGTACTTTTTCAACTTTTACAGCACTACTATCAAGCCCAAACCATTTATCTTCTGAAGGTGTAAAACCTTTAATAAAGAAGTAGGCTTTCATAATTAGGTTTTCAAAAAAAGAAAGCTGGTTGTCATAAGATAAGAATTTTTCGAGAACTACAAATCTAAAATCGCCGATTACATTGTGTCGGTTCAATGATTCATAACGGCTACGAATATCAACCTCGCCATTTTTTACCATATCTTCTAAAACTCTTCTGAAGTAAAGATTTATCTTGTTTGGCACTCTGAAACCCAAACGAAAATTTACCTTATAAACATCATGGTCAGCTATTGACATCACTTTGTACTCCATTGTGTAAGGGTCATCGACGGTATCAATATGAACAAACCAATAGACATCAGCACGTTTTGGGCGTTTCTGAAAAATTGAGTAGATAATCTTGTTTTCTATCTCTGAAGCACGACCCGCATTGCTTAGAAATACCAAATGAGTGGCATATTTTGGAACTGTTATATCAGAACTGAGTTCTTTCAATGAGTCGGTATATTTACTGAGTTTCTCATATTCGGTCAACCTTGCTTTGATTTTTGAGGCACTGAGCCAAATATACATGATAGCAATCATTACGCTTGCAATGAGCATCGAAACCCAACCTCCATGCATGAATTTTTGTAGATTAGCAATCAAGAAGCAACATTCTATGAAGAAAAATAGACAGAAATAAATAATCACCCATGCAAATCTTGATTTTTTAGCGTAAAGATAATAGCTAAATAAAAAAGTATTCATAAGCATCGTCAGTACGATTGATAGTCCATAAGCTGCTTCCATTGCACTTGAAACCAAGACCTTTGATGATATTTTTAGTGCTTCTAAATCACCGTTTTTGTTTAATAAAAGTGCATCAGCGATATTTTTGGCGGTCATTTCGTCGGCTACTTTACTAAAATATATCAATACACCAATACAACCAACATACAGCATAATATTAACACTTGGAATATAGATTTGTCCTTTTTGGTCAGAAGGGAAATTGATTTTAATTTTTGGCCAAAAGTTCAGACGAATAGCCTCCGAAATAAGTGTAAACACGCCCGTGAGCATAGCTTGACTGGCAATTACGGTAGCCATTGCGGCAATGACGATGCCGACAGGCAAAAACCACTGTGGCATAATTTCATAAAACGGGTTACGAGTGCCTAATTTATGACCGTTAAGACTCATTACATAAACACCTTGTCCGAAATAATTGAGCAGTAAACAGACCTTTACAAGTATCCAACTAATGCGAATGTTTCCACGTCCAACGTGACCCATATCAGAGTAAAGGGCTTCAGCTCCAGTGGTACATAGAAATACCGACCCTAACAAAAAGAATCCACCTGGGTGATGTGCCAGTAATTGGTAAGCGTAATAAGGATTAAGAGCTTTAAAAACCGAAAAATCTTGAAAGACATTGATAGCTCCAAAAGTGCCGAGCATCAAAAACCAAACAGTCATGATTGGACCAAATGCTTTCCCAACGGCATTTGTCCCTAAAATCTGCACGAAAAATAAGCCTGAAATAATGGCAATAACAATCGGAACAACTTTAATACTAGGATATAAAATCAAAAGACCTTCTACTGCAGATGATACCGAAATCGGAGGCGTAATGATGCTATCCGCAATCATTGTACTACCGCCAATAATGGCAGGAATTGTAAGCCAGCGAGCGTGTCGCCTAACGAGGGTGTACAGGGCAAAAATTCCACCCTCACCACGGTTATCTGCTCTTAAAATCAAAATTACATACTTGGCTGTTGTTTGTAGGGTGAGTGTCCAGAAAACACATGACAATGCTCCAAAAATAATTTCTTCACTAATTACTTCATTTCCTGCAATCGCTTTCAAAACATAAAGTGGCGATGTGCCGATATCTCCAAAAACTATCCCCAATGCAATTAACAGTCCAGCAGCAGATACTTTGTCGAGATTATGGTGGTGATGGCCATTGCTGTGGTTACCACTACCTTGCTCATTTCCAGTTAGACTCACTTCAATTTTTGATTATTTGTAAAAAAAGTTTGCAAATATAGAGTTTCACAAGCAATTCAAAGAAATTTTAAATGAAAATGTTTTTTAAGTCATTTTGCTTTCCAACTTTGTAAGCTTATTTGCCGTATATTTGTGTGTATGTTTCTACAATTACAACATACAACAAAAACAAATAATTGATAGTTAGCTATGTATGAAAATATAGTCTTAGAAATAATTGATGGTGTTTCTACCATTACCCTCAATCGTCCACAAGTATATAATGCTCTTAGTACTGACTTAATTAATGAAATCACGCGAGCTGTGGAAGTATCTTCCGATGATTCGTCAGTTAGAGTTATCGTTATTACGGGAGTAGGTGATAAAGCTTTTTGTTCGGGAGCTGACTTAAAAGATGGTATGAACGAAGGAATGACATCGTTGGGAGATTCGCTTCGCAAAAACTATAATCCAATGATTCGGGCCATTAGAAATGCCGAAAAGCCAATTATCTGCCGAATGAATGGTATAGCAGCAGGGGCGGGGATGTCGCTGGCCTTGGCTTGTGATATGATTATTGCTAATAAAGACGCTTATATGAGCGAACTTTTTGTAGGAATTGGACTAATGCCCGATGCAGGTTCTATGTATTTTTTGCCTCGAATTGTAGGTATGCAAAAAGCGTTTGAATTATGTAGCACTGGCCGAAAAGTCTATATGGAAGAAGCTCTAAATATTGGTTTAGTTACAAAAATTGTTCCTTACGAGGCTCTCGATGAAGCCATAAACGAACTGACCGAATATTATAAAACAGCCGCAACAAAGTCAATTGGATTAATGAAAAAAGTTTTGAATCAGTCATATAATAGTACCGTTGATGATATTTTAGAGCAAGAAGCTGAGAATCAAGACATTTTAGGAAAGACTCACGATTTTGCCGAAGGTGTAATGGCTTTTTTACAAAAACGCAAAACTAATTTTAAAGGAAAATAAGGTAAAAGCAACTTATCTTTTTAAACCTTCGTCCTATAGTTATATCTATACAGAAACTTATTTTTTAATATGAGTATAACCATACGTCTTATTTTTACAATTTTTACACTACTAACTTTTGTTGCAAAAGCTCAGGTGCCCAGCGGATTTGTTGACCAATCTCATTCTAATAATTGGCAAAACCCCACAGGTCTAACATTTGATTCTAGCGGCAAAATGTATGTTTGGGAAAAAGATGGAAAAGTGTATGTAGTTGATGGTAGTGTGAAGACACTCTTTTTGGATATTTCGGAAGAGGTAGCTATCTATGGCGATTATGGCATTTTAGGTTTTGCATTAGACCCTAATTATATAAATAATGGGCATGTTTATTTATTTTATGTTGTTGATAGGCATTACTTGCTAAACTATGGTACTGAAGGCTACGACTCCTCTAATCCAATCGTTAAAGGAGCAACTATTGCTCGTGTAACAAGATATACAACTCCTACACCTCAAACTCCAACGACTGTTGATTATGGTTCAAGATTAGTGCTTTTGGGAGAGACTAAATCGACTGGTATTCCAATTACAGGTACGAATCATGCTGGTGGAGGTATGGCTTTTGGAAATGACGGATCATTATTTATTGGTACTGGTGATGGTGGACTTGGTGGTGAAGAAGAAAATTATGAGGTACAAGCGTTTGAGGATGGAATTATTTCGGAAGCTGAAAACGTAGAAGATAGAGTGTATCGCTGTCAGATTATAAATTCGCTTAATGGAAAGATTCTTAGAATAGACCCAAACAATGGAAATGGGGTAGGAGGGAATCCATTTTATGATTCAGATTCACCTCGCTCAGCACAATCTCGTGTTTGGGCATTAGGTTTCAGAAATCCTTTTAGGCTTTCAGTAAGACCCAATTCTGGTTCGCCTGGAGTTGTATATATCGGGGAAGTAGGTTGGAATAACCGAGAAGAATTGAATATTATTAATCAAGGAGGTCAGAATTTTGGCTGGCCAATTTATGAGGGTAATGATAGACCTACTTGGTGGGATAATCCAGCCTATATACCTGCAACTTACAAAAAACCAACTGTTGAATGGATACACGAAAACGGCTTTCAAGAAGATATTTCAGCCCGAGTAATCATTAATGACATGGCTCATACGATTGGCTCAGAAGAATTTCCAGGAAGTAACTTTACGGGTACATGTTCTATCGGAGGCGTTTGGTACACTGGTACGGCTTTTCCAGAAGAATACCGCAATAGCTATATATTTGCCGACTTCACTCCAGGTTGGATTAAGAGTTTTTCGTTTGATAATAACCAAAATCCTACATCGTTTAGAGATTTGAACACAAATGCTCTTGGAGCAGTAACTTTGGCTTATAACCCATACGACCAAGCTATTTATTACGTAAAATTAGGTTTTAACGAAGGTGATCCACAAGAAATTCGTAGAATTTACTACGCCTTAGGCACTAATGTTGCTCCAACAGCTAAGTTTACTACAAGTATTAAAAATGGAACGTCACCTTTAAATGTCACTTTTGATGCCTCGGCCTCAACCGACCCTGAAAATACGGGTACGCTTACATACTCTTGGGATTTTGGTGACGGACAAACTGCTGATGGCCTAAACCCTTCGCATACTTTTGATAATGGCTCTTCAAATCCGCAGGCTTTTAAGGTTTTACTAACTGTTACTGACGAAGGTGGACTAACAGATAAAGACTCAACCATTATTTCGCTCAATAATACTCCGCCAGTCATAATCTCTACAAGTGTTGATGCCATTAATTTCTTTAGTAATAATGGTACTGATGTTATTGCTCTTTCGGCAGAAGTGTCTGACAATGAAGAGGCTAGCAGCCAACTTTCGTATCGTTGGACTGTAAGAATGCATCATGACGACCACTCTCACCCAGCACTCAATGTAACAAGACCTACTTCGCAGGTGAATTTTGAGATGCTACCCTGCGATGGTCATTTGTATTTTTATAGAGTTACTTTAAGAGTAACCGATTCGTATGGATTATCAACCACATCTACTAAAGACATTTATCCAAATTGTGGAATAACTGATACAACGCCTCCAGACGAACCACTCATTAAATTGTACAATATTACTAATAATAGTTTCAATTTATCGTGGAATAGTGTGGTTGATAATATTGGTATTAAATCTTATGAGGTATTTATTAATGGAGTATCAAAAGCTATTGTAAATGCCCAAACACTTTCTTATCAATATACATCCACGGAAAGTATAGCCAATCAATCATTTGAATGCTTTGTCAAAGCTATTGATTTGAGCGATAACGCTACATCAAGCTCAAAGATTAGTTTTATTGCCAATCCTAATTCTGAAGTAAATTCTCAAGTTTATGTATCTGACTTAATGGTTGTGTCGAGTTCTAATGGTCTTGGACCGATTGAAATCGACAAAAGTAATGGTGGAGATGGTGCGGGCGATGGTAGTGCCCTAATACTCAATGGTATAACTTATGCAAAAGGACTTGGGACACATGCTAACTCGGAAGTAATCTATAATCTGACCCCCAATCAATACAATACATTTAGGGCAAAAATTGGTATTGATGATGAGATTTCGGATGGAAACTGTGGAAGTGTTGTTTTTAAAATTTATAAGGATGATAATTTGGCCTATACAAGTTCGACCTTGTATCCATCATCGGCAACAGTTGGTGTAAACCTTGATATAAGTAATACAACTCAACTCAAATTAATTACTGATATATCTGGAGATAATGCTAATTGCGACCATGGAGATTGGGCTGATGCTAAACTTTTGGTAGAAAGCATACCGCCAACTACGCCATCTAAATTAACTGGGCTTGCCACAATTGATAATTATTATCAATTATCGTGGAATCCATCAACCGATGATCTTACAACTAATATTATTTATGAAATAATTGTAAATGGAGCAATTATAGGTAGTACTGAAAATCTTAATTATACGCTACCGACCTTAACAGCTGGAACGTATGTAGTTTCTGTACAAGCTAAAGACGAAGCTAATAATAGAGCAGTAAGTAAATCCTTGGTTTTAACGTTTACTCCTTGTGTATCGACTTTGAATCTTACGACATCCAATAATTACATCAATTTCAGTGCTACGTTGAAAGCCGCTGATTCGATTAATGCTACTAATGTAATATCAGGCGAATCAAAAATTAATTATCAGGCAACTAATAAAATTGAATTTTTGCCAGGTTTTAGTGTTAGTGCAGGAAGTGTTTTCAAAGCAACCATTCAAGGGTGCGATAATTAATATTGTTTCTATTTATTTTCGAATAAAACTACAAAATTATACACTAATAATAAAAAACTTTTGTTGAGGCTGACACTTTTAACTTTAGGTTGTTAAACACGACATTCGAGATTATTCTAGAAAGGTGTTTTTGATTATCCACGAACTAAGCCTTTTTCTCGCAAAAAATTGTTGGTCATTACTTCTTTTTCAGGGTTTAATACCACTTGTTTTAGTACTTCACAGATAAAAAGTTCATGGTCGCCAGCATCGGTTGAATGTAAAACTTTGCATTGAATATAGCCAATTGCCTCAGTTAAAAATGGACAACCTCGATTGTCGGATTCAAATTTTAGGTTTTTAAATTTATTACTATCTTTTCCGCTTCTCCGCCCAAGTTTATTAATCAGACTTGTCTGCCCAGTATGGAGTAGGTTGATATTTAGTATTTTAGATACTCTCACGAGTTCGATGGTGTAATCAACTTTATAAAGAGCTACACAGACCGTTTTTCCACCCATAGCGGTTTGCATAACCCATGTTGCAATATTCGCATTAGAGTTTCCTTCATGAATGGTTGTAATGGAGTGGACGTCGTAATTTTTATATTTTAATAAAGACTTTGGCATGGTTCAAGAGTATATAATTTAATAACGGCTTTAATGGCTAATTGTTACTCATTAAATAAAGAGTTTATAAATGAAATATAAGTAGATGAATAATTTTTACAATCCTTGATTTGCATTTATCCAATAAAAAATTTAATATTACAGCGAAATTATTCAACCCTAAGCCTAAAAAGATTTTATTACCTACCCTAAACCGTAACAGTATGCACCCAGTCGAATTTTGGCTGGGTGTTTTTTGTAATTTTATCTTACGAATTTTCATCTTAGATTCAGTCAAAATAACGTGTTAAATGAAATTTATGTTTCTTACATTTGTATAGACGAAATCTAATTTAAGTAGCAATGAATCTCCAACAATTAGAATATATAGTAGCAGTTGATAAACACCGCCATTTTCAGCGAGCGGCGGATGAATGTTGCGTTACGCAAGCAACACTGAGTATGATGATAAAAAAACTCGAAGAAGAATTGGAGGTGATTCTCTTTGATAGAAGCAAACAACCCGTTGTTCCGACCGAAACGGGTAAGGGTATTATTTTACAAGCTAAAGTGATTTTGAAGGAAACTTCGTATCTAAGACAACTCGCCAATGATACCAAAGCCGAAGTAAAAGGACAAATTAGAATTGGTATTATTCCGACACTTGCACCTTATCTTTTACCTTTATTTTTGTATAACTTACTAAAAAACAACCCGCAACTAAAAGTCAAAATTAGCGAACTAAACACCAATCAGATTGTTGAGCAATTGGAAAAAGACCATCTTGATGTCGGGATTTTGGCAACGCCTATCAATATTGAAGGCTTGAAAGAATATCCACTTTTTTACGAAAAACTGGTAGTTTTTGTATCTGATAAAGAAACTACACTCAAGAAAAAGTTTATTTTACCCGAAGAAATTGATGTAAATCGACTTTGGTTGCTCGAAGAAGGTCATTGTCTTCGTTCGCAAATGATGAATTTGTGCGAATTACGTAAGAAAAATACCGATTTTAGTAATCTTGAATACGAAGCTGGAAGCATAGAATCGCTGCTAAAAATCGTAGAAATGAATAATGGAATCACGGTTGTGCCAGAATTGGCGGTGATTAATTTCAGCGAAAAGCAAAAATCACAGATACGAGAGTTTAAAGCCCCCGTACCTGTGCGTGAAATAAGTTTGGTTACATATCGTCATTTTGTAAAAACTAAACTGCTCGAAGTGCTTGCCGATGAAATAAAAACTGGCGTTGAGGCTTTTCTTCCGCAGCAAAATGAGAAGCAGTTTGTGGTGGAGATTTAGTAAAACAAAAAATATTTATAAACCAAAAGAGATTCTGAAACCTGTACCATTTGTAATTGTAGGATTAAAAGTTGTAAATGTAGGTTTTCCTTTAGTGAGATTATAACTAAATATTCCTATTTCAGGTTGAATTCTTATCAGGTGAGTTAGCTGATACCAACCAAAAAGTCGGAGATTAAAGCCTTTTTCTTTTAAATTCAAATCTTCAATTTTATTATAGCCTAAAAATATACCTCCTTTCAATTGAGGCCTATTGTTATTTATTTGATATAAAGTAATACCCGTAAAAATAGATGGATTCTGAGATATTAAAGATTTATCATTTACAAAGAAAAAACCCTGTATTCCTAAAGCAAAACCTCTTTTAAAATAACTACTTGATACAACATCAAAAGCGAAAGTAACAGAATTTTGTACTTTTCCCTTAAATAAACCCACGCCAAAATCAGCATGAAAATTAATAAAATCAAACAAAGCATTGCCTTTTACTTTACTTCTGATTCGTTGGCTTGCTAAATCATTTGCTACGCCGAGTATTTTCCATGGTTTTACGGTTTTTCTTTCATTTTCTACCCTTTCTGAAACTTCGATTATTGCTTGATTGATGTTGTTTTCGAGTATATCTTCCACATCATCAATAGTATTAAGATTGAACAAAAAGCTTTGGTTCTGATATGTTTTAAAAACCCTATTGGCAGTTTTTGCAAGTTCAGCCGTTGCTTTATCATCGAAATTTATCAACACTAAAGTATCTTGTTGCAAACGCACGAGTTCAACTTCTTTCCCGAATTGAAAAACCTCTTTTTGTGGAAAATACTGAATATCAATTATCGCTTTTCGATTGACATTTTTGTTTTTGCCATAATACGTAATTTTCTTTACCATATTTTGCTTTAAAG
The DNA here is from genome assembly GCA_017495105.1 of Emticicia sp. GTDB lineage: Bacteria > Bacteroidota > Bacteroidia > Cytophagales > Spirosomataceae > Emticicia. The sequence goes on from JAFEIL010000239.1 coordinate 69,159, forward strand.
TATCACGAATCAATGAATAATCTTGCCAAAAACTTCGCAGTAAGGAATCTAAATTGTGTTTCAAATTAAATTTGTTAACTCCTTGGTAATTAATCAGTAAGCGGTTTTTATTTCCAAAATCAATGGTCAAATTATTGAGATTTTTCTTTACTTCTTCATTGAAATAAATATCAGATTTTCGAGCAAAATCATTGACCATAATTGGCGGTCTGATGCTTTCCAAAACCGTCATTGTATCATGTTTTGACCTGACTTTTTGGCACAAAGCATTGCAGACAATGCCCAAAACGAGCATCGAAATAACACATAGTTTTTTCATAAATTTTAAGTGTTTATTGTATTCTGATAAAAGGTGTTTGTATGGTTTCTTTGTAATTTATTTCTGTTTTTTCAAATAATGTTCCTGCAAATTGCACCTTAAATCTTGGTTGCTGAAAAGGTACATCGCCCTGCTTTGAAATTTCGTTGATATGAACAGTCTTAAAATTCACTTTGGGCTTTTTCTTGAAAGCTATATTTGATTGAAAATTGAGCGAATCGGGCAAATTATTGACACTTTTGCTCAGAAAACCAATGTTTTTAGAAGAAATACGTACTACTTGAAAATCTAATCTTTCGGGAATGATTAATTTCTTTTTCTTCAAAATCGGTGTTTTTTTATATTTTTTTGAGTCATTAGTTTTATATTCTTCTTTAATAATTATTGGTTTTTCTACCTTTTTTTCATGTATTATCGCAACGGGCGTATGCGGTACGCCCCTACGTTCGGGTAAAATCCACCAGCTTAGAATCGCCACCAAACACGCTGCCACAGGCACAATCCAGTACCAAAGTGAGCGTTTTGGTTTGTGTAAATCTTGTTGGATATTTCCCCAAACAGCGGCCTCATCTAAAGCCGAAGGTTTAGGTAAAGTATCTTGTATGTTTTCGACTTTTCGTTTGAAAAAATCATCTATATTTTGCTCCATAATCATATCCTCGTTTTTGTAATTCTGCCTGTAAAATCTGTCGAGCTTTGTGCAATTGCGTTTTTGAGGTATTTTCACTTATTTTGAGTTTTGCAGCAATTTCGGAGTGACTAAATCCTTCTATTGCAAAAAGATTAAAGACCGTTCGATAGCCATCGGGTAATTTCAAAATCAAAGCATAAACTTCTTCTTCATCAATATTTTCATAAGTAGAAAAATCTTTAATTAGCTCATTATCAATAATTTCATCTATCGAAATCGTACTGAGTTGCTTTTGCCGAATTGCCATTAGGCATTCATTGACCATGATTTTTTTGAGATAAGGTTCAATCGAATTTTCGCCACGATACTCTATTTTATCGACCGACCGAAAGAATTTTAGAAAGCCATTCATCAACAATTCTTGGGCATCTTCCTCTACTCGCACATACCGTATGCACAACCGAAGCATCCGCTTTACAAACGTATCATAGACACGCTTCTGCACGAAAGGATTTTGCTTTTTCAGTTCTGCTATTAGTTGAGTTTGGAGCATGAAATCTTGGTTTGATTGCCTTCAAAAGTATATATGCAGAAAAACGCCGAGGGGTTGTCTGTGGTATGTTTTTTTTATATATTTGACAAAAAATCAACGATTATGGTAGTCGCAAAGAGCATCAAAGAAACTATTTTGGAGGAGTTAAGAACCAAAGAGATTGTCTGTATTCCTGCATCGGAAGAGGAGTATTTAGATTTGGCAAGTAAATTACCTTTTAAAGTAGAATACCACAACAGCGAAATAATTACAATGGGATTAGCATCTTTTTGGCACGAAACTATTATTGGAAATATGATTTGGATATTAAAAAATCTATTTTCAGACAGCGAAGAACACTATGTATTGGGGAGCAATTTAGGTGTTCAGATTCCGAAATTTGAAGGTGGTTATTATATGCCCGATGTTTTAGTAGTGAAAGGTGAACCAATTTTTAAGGTAAATTCTACGGCAATTATTACGAATCCTTATATAATTGTAGAGGTTTTATCAAAGGCAACCGAGGTTTTTGATATAACCGAAAAACTTCATGAGTATAAATCTTTGCCGAGTTTAAAACAAATTATTTTCGTAAGTCAAAAAGAGTTGGGATTGATGAATTTTTTACGTTCAGAAAATCCAAATATTTGGCTCAATCAAGATTTTTATAATGAAGACGATAGAATGCAGATTGACGGCAAAGAAATAGCGGTAAAAGATATTTATAGGAAAGTAAAATTTGAAAAATAATTGTGGAACGAACTTCCGAGTTCGTTTATAGTAGAAAACATAAAGCGAATCTGGAGATTCGTTCTACAAAAAAAGGCTGCAATTTGATTTGCAGCCTTTTATTCATTTGTTTGATATATGAAATCTTACTGCGAATCTGGAGATTCGCTCTACATTTAAATCAAAACTCTTCATCTAATGAAAAAGCCATGTCGCTCTTTTGTGACATAACACCCGACTTTTGGTATTCGCCCACACGTTTTTCAAAGAAATTGGTTTTTCCTTGCAACGAAATCATATCCATAAAATCAAATGGATTGGTAGCGTTGTAAGTTTTGTCGAGACCTAGAGATTCGAGCAAATGGTCAGCTACGAACTCAATATATTGGCACATCAATTCAGAATTCATCCCTATCAAAGAAACTGGTAAAGCATCAGTCACGAATTCTTTTTCGATTTCAACGGCATCGCGTACTAAATCATATACTTTATCGGCAGGATATTTATTTTGAATGTATTGTGTATAAAGCAAACAAGCAAAATCACGGTGTAAACCTTCATCACGAGAGATAAGCTCATTTGAAAACGTAAGTCCTGGCATCAAACCACGTTTTTTCATCCAAAATATTGAGCAGAATGAACCTGAGAAGAAAATGCCTTCCACAACCGCAAATGCTAATAAACGGTCGATAAAGTTTCCGTTATCAATCCATTTCAAAGCCCAATCGGCTTTTTTCTTTACGCACGGAATATGGTCAACGGCATTAAGCATTCGGTCACGCTCAACAGGGTCTTTGATATATGTATCAATCAGCAACGAGTATGTTTCAGAGTGGATATTTTCCATCATTATTTGAAATCCATAGAAACATTTTGCTTCGGCAAATTGAATACGAGAGATGAAATTTACAGCCAAATTTTCGTTTACGATTCCATCAGAGGCAGCAAAGAAAGCTAGAACGTGCGAAATAAAATGGCGTTCACCGTCATTTAATCTTGCCCAATCCTGCAAATCTGGCGAGAGGTCAATCTCTTCGGCAGTCCAAAATGATGCCTCATGTTTTTTATAATATTCCCAAATGTCATCGTGTTTGATAGGGAAAAGAACAAAACGAGTTTTGTCCTCAATAAGAAGTGGTTCAACTTGTAATAGTTCAGCGTCGGTCATAGGAATTATAGTTTTGGAGTTTATTGGTCGACGGTACTCCGTCAAGTATTTATTTATTCTTGTTTTTGGGAAACTGCATAACAGTAGAATTCTATCCCAAATATACTTATATAATTGTTTGTTAGCAATGAATGTTTTCGATGATTTTAACTTTTTTTATAAAGACTTGATAGTCAAGATGATTTCAAATAAAACTTTTGATAAGTTAAATTTTGCATTTTTTTTAATAAAAACACTAACTTTACTCAGAGCTAATTAAAAAAATAAATTTTTACACTAATGTTAAAAAAAACTCTCATTGGCGTTTCGCTAACTGCCATTTTATTTACCGGTACACTATATCTTCCGTCGTTTGACCATGTCCGAAATTTTATGGCATGGGGAAAACATTCTATTTTTGATTTTCGAACACACCCAACTCGCCATATTGAAAATGGTGATGCTCCTCAGGTTTGGCCGCACGATTCTCTCTACAATAAGATTGAGCTTTCCGATTCGCTTTTGGCGAAGATTGATTCTAATAATACCCATGCTTTTTTGGTAATTCAAGATGGTGAAATTCTTTACGAAAAATACTTTGATGGATACACAAAAGATAGCATCAGCGGTTCGTTTTCGGCGGCGAAAAGTATCATTTCAATGCTCGTAGGCATTGGCGTAAGTGAAGGGAAAATAAAGTCACTCGATGAGCCCGTTGGTAATTATGTTCCGCATTTTAAAGAAGTAGATTTGGCAAAAATCACAATCAAACATTTGTTAACAATGAGTTCTGGAACAAGCTACAAAGAAAGTGACCAAAGCTACATGGGTCTTGCCGCTAAGATGTATTATGCCGATGACCAAGAATATGTAGTAAATCTGATGGAAGCCAAAGAGCCAGCGGGCGTAAATTGGGAATATCGCAGTGGCGATACACAAGTGTTGGGGCTTGTGGTTGAAAAAGCTTTTGGTAAGAATATCTCAGAACTAACCTCCGAGTATTTTATGAAACCAATGGGAGCAGAAAATGATGCAAAATGGCTCTTGGATGGAGATAGTAAGCACGAAAAAGCCTTTTGCTGCTTCAATGGAGTGGCTCGTGACTACGCTCGTTTTGGAGAATTAATGCGTACAAATGGTAAATGGAAAGACAAACAGCTTGTTCCCGAAGATTATATGAAAGCGGCAACTTCACCTGCAAGCTATTTAAAAGACCCAACCGAAGGAGGTAAACTAGTTGATTTTTATGGTTATCAGTTTTGGGTATTCAATCACCGAGGTTTTTCGATACCGACCATGAACGGTCTTTTTGGTCAATACGTTTACACCATTCGAGAGAAAAACGCTATAATTGTGCGTCTGGGTGAAACCAAAGTAGAGAAACACCTACATCATTTTCAGCCCGAAAACTTTACTTATATTGATGCCGCTTTATCAATACTGAAATAATTTTCGAGAAAAACGCTAGCAATTTGTTTCTTAATGGGGTAATGGTAGTCTAAAATACAAAATATATTTTGTTAATCGTAAATTCAATAAATCATGCGGTCTTCTGGTTTAAAATTCAGACTTTTTATTGGTGTAGTCATGGCGATTGTGGCCTTAGTTAGCTATTATAGTAAAAACCAAGTAAACCCAATAACAGGCGAAAAACAACACATCGACCTCACGCCTCAGCAAGAAGTGGCGATGGGCTTGCAGTCTGCTCCGCGAATGGCTCAAGAATATGGCGGTCTTTATAATGACAATGAAGTACAGCAACAAGCCAAAGCAGTTGGATATAAATTAGTAAATCAAGTCGGTGATGAGGCCAAAGCAAAAGGCATGAGCATCCCTTATCAATTTGATTTTCATGTATTGGCCGATGACCAAACTATTAACGCTTTCGCCTTACCAGGAGGACAAATTTTTATAACGGTTGGGCTTTTAAAAAGATTAAAATCAGAAGACCAATTGGCTGGTGTATTGGGACATGAAATTGGCCACGTCATTCATCGTCATTCGGCACAGCAAATGGCTAAATCAGATTTTTATAATGGATTGGTGGGTGCTGTAGCAACGGCTACTTCTGACGGAACTGGCATGGGCGGCGGACAAATCGCTCAGTATGTAGCACAGATTCAAGAGATGAAGTTTGGGCGTAATGACGAGCTACAATCTGATGAGTTTGGTGTTCGATACATGATAAATACTGGCTATAACCCCAATGCGATGATTGAAGTGATGGAAGTTTTGGCCGAAGCAAGCGGCGGACAACAACGTGACGAATTTATGAGTTCGCACCCAAGTCCCGAAAACCGTATTGCTAAAATCAAAGAATATATTGCAAAATATAGCAAATAAAAAACTGTTTAGTTCACGGTCAACAGTAATTTAGACTGTTTACCGAGCCACCAGTTATTTATCAATCAATTAGATTTTTACTTTTAATTTACCGCAAGGTTACAAAATAAGTAGCGTTTTGTATTCTTGCGGTAACTTTTTATCGCTTACTTGAAAACCAATGAACATTTATTCACGTATCTTGTTTAAATGACTATAAGAAACACATAAAAAAAACTTTGTCAACATCTACAGCCATATTGATTTTTACGCAAGAAGCATCGAAAGAAGCTACTCGTAAAATGCTGACTCCTTTAAAGAACAGAGGAGTGAATCGGTTGGTATTTGACAAGTTGAATCATTTTGTGGAGCGTACTGCTGTGGCAGCCGTTTCCAAAGCTAATAATCTGCAAGTTTTTTATTCAAACCAGTTAATCAAACCAAATAATAATAGCTTTGGTCAACAACTTTCGACAGCTATTCAGGTGATTTTCGAGAGAGGTTTTGAAAAAGTAATTTGTATCGGTAATGACTGCCCTGCACTTGATAAAAATCGAATTTTGGAGGCTGCTGAAAAACTCCAAACTATTGATGCTGTGCTTGGCCCCGATAATCGTGGCGGAGTTTATTTATTGGGTATTTCTCGCAAAGATTTTAAGCCAGAAGTTTTTGAAAACCTTGCTTGGCAGAGCGAAAAAATGCTCGAAAGCTATATCGAACAAGCTGATAATCAAAGCATTCTGATGCTCGAAGCTTTGTCTGATATTCATACTTTTCAAGAACTACAAACCTACACAACATCAAAATATTTTATTGCTTTTTTACTACAAATTATTGAGCAAACTATTTCAAAAATTCAAGATTTTTATTTGAATTTAACAGAAAATAGTTCGATTCGCTCACTTTCCCTGCGAGCACCTCCCATTGCCTGAAATTACCTTTTGACATGTGAATTTATCTCTTTCAGCAAACTTTCTGAGTTCGCTATCTATTTCTGTATTTTATTTAATCAAAACACCCCATGCTACTCGACTGAGAAGTAACTATTATGAAAAAAATCATACTAATCTTATCTGTAATTTATTCGTTTACATCAATTGCTCAAGAAAAATTAGAAGTAAATGTCAATGATTTATTGACGCTTAAACCCATCAAAAGTGTAGAGGTTTATCTTGAATCAGGCACTGAAAAACCAGTCGTTGGAATGACTGACAAGCTTGGTAAAGTCATATTTAATGATTTATCGACCAACAAAATCTACAAAATTTATACATTCGCCAACGATAAATATGCTGAAGCCATATTGGGTAATATTTCGCTGAAAGCTGGCGAAATAACCAAAGTAAGCATAGAATTGCCTTCTATTCGTGAAGAACTTTTGGAGGAAGTCAGAATCACAAATTCGAAAAGAGCCAAAATGAATACCCAAAATGCCGAAGTTTCTTACATCATTCCCAAAGAAGAAATCCAAGCATTGCCAGTGGAAGGCCGTGACATTACCCGAACTTTGATTCGACTACCCAATCTGACGGTGGCCACTCTTGGCTACGCCGAAGCTCCGAATGTTTCGATTAATGGTTTGGGCGGAACTTTCACCAATTACCTCATTGATGGAATGGATAATAATGAGCGTTTTCTCGGAAATGCAAAATTCAATACACCCATTGGTTTTGCCGAAGGTATTTCGGTACTGACTAATAATTATTCAGTCGAATTTGGTAATACAAGCAATGGTCTTGTAAACGTTACGAGTCGGTCGGGTTCAAATAAACTCACCGGAGAAGCATTTTATTTGACTCGTCCAGGAGCGGTAATTGATTCAAAATCGCCTTTTGCAACTTTAGATTTATCAGGAAATCAAGTAAAAGATGGTTTCAAGCGTAACCAAGCAGGTTTTGGATTAGGCGGAGCTTTAAAGAAAGACAAAACTTTCTTTTACTTAAATTTTGAACAGACAATTGACAAAAAAGATAATTTATTAAATGTTCCGCAATTGGGTGTGAATGAAACCGTGACGGGCTATAATCGTTTTTCTTATGTTTCTGGTAAAATTGACCAAGTTTGGAGTCAGCGTTTCAAATCTTCTTTGCGTGTAAATTATGGCAGTTTTGATATTGACCGTCAAGGTGGTGGCCTTGAAGGTGGCAATTTATTCCCTTCAGCGGCTTCTGCTCAAAAAAATCGCACTTATTTAGTTGCCCTAAAAAATGCGTATGTTTTGAGTTCGTATCTGACAGGAGAAACCAATTTCCAAACATCCTATTTCCGTTGGAATTACCGTGAACCTGTCAATCCGACCAGTCCGTCAGTAAGCGTTCAAGACCCAAGTGGAGCAGCAATCGCAATTTTAGGGCAGAGTGGGGCAATTTTTGATGATACCGAATACACCAATCAAATACAACAAAAGTTTTTTTATCGTCAAGGCAAACATTCATTTAAGTTGGGGGCAGAATTTATCACATCCGATTTTTCGCTTTTGGGTGGTGGAAACCAGTACGGAACTTACGTAGTGAGGCTTTCACAACCACAATTAGACGCACTAAAAGCCAAAGGAATCAATTCGAGCCTTGATGTGAAGGATATTCCGAGCGATGTACGAGTGATTAATTATGATGTTGAACTTCGACCAACAACTTTTGGGGCGAGACAAAATGTATTTAGTGCTTATTTTGAAGACTTATTTTCGGTTACAAACAAACTAAACCTCACAACGGGACTTCGCTACGACTACGATAATTTGACAAAAGGTGGCGGAAACAAAGGCGATTTGAATAATTTAGCTCCAAGAATTGCTTTCAATTATAAAATAGATGACAGAAATACTATCAGAGGTGGCTACGGAATTTTTACCGATAAAATCAAATATTCTATTTATAGCGATGCCCTGCAATTTAATAGCACTTCGGCTGACTATAAAAAACAATTACAGGAACTTCAACGCCTCGGAAAATTAGACCCGAACGCTGATATTGAAAAAATTACCTTCCCAGGAAATATCCGAGCTACAAGTACGAATGTAAGCTACCTCAACGGCCCAAGTTATACCGATTTACAACCCAGACGTGATCGCCAGTTTACGAATAACCTCCGAATTCTGAATCCGAATGGTTTTCAAAATCCTTATTCGCACCAAGTTTCGATGGGTTATCAAAATAAGGCTGACGAAGACCACCTTTTTTCGCTCGACTTAAACTACGTGGCAACTAATAATTTATACTATATTCGTAATATCAATTCACCATCGGCTTATCCTTTGGATGACCCAAAAAATGTAGCAGTAAGAAAAGTAGTCGAAGCTGATTTGACTCGTCCAGTGCCACTGAAATCTGATAGCCGAGGGCAATACGCAGTAGTTGGACAAGATACGCTCAGAGGAATTGCCAGAAATGTATTTATGAATGAAACCGATGGAAAAGCTCGTTATTGGGCAATGAATGTGGTGTATCAAAAACTAAAAGGTGCTGATAAATACGCTTATCGTTTGAGTTATTCGTTGGCATTAATCAAAAGTAATACCAGTAGTATCAATACACGAGCCAATGATGCCAATAATTACGAAGCCGAATATACTTATGACGAAAACGACCGCCGTCACGTAATGAGTGCGATGTTTTTCTGGTATCCTCTCAAAGGCTTGGTTATTTCGCCTGCATTTTTAATACAAAGTGGCCAGCCAATTACTCGCATTGCCGATGCACGTATTTACGGCACAACTGACCTCAATGGTGATAATGATTTCTTTAACCCTGGCGATTATAGCCCTGGCGATAAACGCAACAGCGACCGCTTACCTTGGGCAAATACGCTCGATTTATCTATAAAATACACATTGTTGACGCATTTTGAGTTTTCGGCTGATATTTTCAATGTGCTAAATGCCGCCAATTATTCGGGCTTTAATGTTGTTCGTGGTAATAGCAATCAGTTTCAAGTTGGAGCAAAAAGTACAAATACTTATGTAGTAAAAGCAGCCTCAGCACCTCGACAGTTTCAGTTTGGCGTAAGATACGTTTTTTAAATTCGCAAATTCAATTTTCAGACAATCAAGATGATATTCAAAGCAGATAATTTAGCGGCACTCGAAAGTTATTTAAAAACCCAAACGTGGCTCAACGATGACGAATCAATAATAAAAGCCGAGAAACCTGGTGAAGGAAACATGAACTTTACTTTGCGAATATACGCATCATCGGGTAGAACATTTATTGTCAAGCAGTCAAGGGCTTATGTAGAAAAATATCCTTCTATTGCTGCCCCCGAAAATCGGGCAATTATTGAAGGAAAGTTCTATGAGTTTACTCAGAAAAATGAAAAACTAAGCAGTTTCATGCCCAAAATTTTGGGTTTAGATGAAGTAAATAACATTATCGTAACGCAAGATTTAGGAAATAGCAGCGATTTGACAAATCTTTATCGGCCCGACCAACAAATTTCGGTGGAAGATATTGCATCAATAAGTCAATATTTGAGCGAATTGCATCGAGCATTTAAGAGCCAAACGCCTGATGAAATTTTCAGAAATCGTGCGATGCGAACACTGAATCACGAGCATATTTTTATCTATCCATTGATGGAAGATAACGGTTTCAACCTAAATAATGTGCTTGAAGGTTTACAAGCAGCAGCAATAATTTATAAAACCGATGAGGTTTTTAAAGATATCGTAAAAAAATTAGGGAATGTCTATTTGGCTGATGGTCAATATTTACTGCACGGCGATTATTATTTGGGAAGCTTCTTGAAAACCAGCAACGGAGTAAAAATAATAGACCCCGAATTTTGTTTTTACGGTCGTGCAGAATTCGATTTGGGAGTTTTGATAGCTCATCTTAAAATAAGTGAACAAGGCAATGAAATCATTGAAGAGGCCATCAGAAACTACGAAAAAGCAGAAGATTTTGATGAAAAACTATTCAATCAATTCATTGGAATCGAAATCATGCGTCGAATAATTGGTTTGGCTCAACTTCCGCTCACACTTTCGCTCGAAAAACGAGTAACATTACTAAAGGAGGCTAAAAGTCTCATAACAAGCACTTTATAAAATGAAAAAAATACTTTTTATAGGTTTATTGTTTTTAAACCTGCCAATTTTTGCCCAAAAGAAAATTTGGTTTGACACCGATATAATGATTGGCAATCCCGACAGAGCTCCCCGAGAAGTCGATGATGCTATTACATTGATGATGACCCTAAAACACCAAGATAAAGTAAAAATAGAAGGCATCAGTCTGATAACTTATGTGGACTATGCCTATGGAATTACTCAAAAATTGCTCAAATGGTATGCACCCAATTTGTCGATTCCTATCTACAAAGGTTCTGATACTTGTAATGATTTAGGAACCGAAAATGACGCAACAAGAGCATTGGCTGCGGCATTAAAAAAAGAGAAATTAACGATTTTGGCTCTCGGCCCTGCTACAAATGTGGCTACGGTTTTGAAAAATCACCCTGAACTAGCCTCACAAATTGAAGAAATTGTATTTTGTGCTGGACGAACGCCCGATTTTCATTTTCGCCCAGGTCTGGAGCAGCATACGGTTTCCGATTATAATTTTGAAAAAGACGTTGAATCCTTCAAAGTAGTTTTTGATTCGGGCGTAAAAGTTGTTCTTTCGGGTTTTGAATGTAGCGTATATTTGTTTCTCGGCAAAACTGACTACGATTTTTTGAATAATAATTTCGAGGGCGATAAGTGGGTGTATGATTTTCTAAGACCTTGGTCGAAAAGGCACGAACAGCTTTTTGGCAATGACGGTTTCATTCCGTTTGATGTTACGCCACTTGGATATTTAACGCATCCACAGTATTTTAAATATTACGAAAATATTCCAGTCCGAATCATTACAAAGCCCAACGATGCCACTATTCCTGCGAATCGACCAAAAGAAAAGGCATTTTTAGAAGTTTCACCTACTTTTGATTCAAAATGGAAATGCCTTTATGCTTACAAAACCTTACCAGGATTTGAGGAAATCGTGCTAAAAGCACTGAAACGAGAGGAGAAATAATTTTAACATTGATAAAGGCGATTCATCAAAATCGCCTTTTTTTATGCCTTTTATGAGTAGAATTGTACCTTTGCGAAAAGAATGACAATTTTATGAACGTGCTTGACCTTATTTTTATCCTTCCACTACTTTATGGGGCTTATAGTGGCTACCAAAAAGGGCTTTTTATTGAAATTATCGGAGTTGCTGCCTTTATCGTTGCCATTGTAATTGGCTTTAAATTTTTGAGTTTTGGCATGAATATGATTGCCCCAGTTATCGGTGAGAGCCTCGCCAATCGTTTTTTGCCTTATTTAAGTTTTACAGTAATCTTTTTTCCAACAATATTTCTAATTAATAAAATGGGTTGGATGTTTCGCCGTGCTTTACGTTTTACGATTTTAGGGACGATAGATGGCTTTGCGGGTGCTTTGGTAGGAGTATTCACTTGGCTTTTTGGAATTAGTACATTTTTGTGGATACTTTCGAGCATTGATATAAAAATTCCTAAAAAGTTAGCTGATGAATCTTTTGCTTATCCAGTAATGAAAAAGGTCGCTCCAACGGTTATTTCAAAAGTATCCGATTGGATTCCGACTGGTGGAAATATGATTAAAGATTGGACTAAAGAGAATAAAAACTAGATCATATATGGTGAAAAAAATCAAACTATTTTTGATGCGTAGCAATATTATTGACCTCGCTACGGGGGTGGTAATCGGCACTGCATTTCAGAAAATCATTTCAGCTTTGGTTGATAAAATCTTTATGCCAATCGTGGGCGTATTGATTGGTGGCGTAAATCTGAAAGACCGATATTTTGAGGTTTTAACAGTAAAAATTGCTTGGGGAGAAGCCTTTCAAGCCTCATTCGATTTTATTATTGTCGGTACGATTCTGTACTTTTTTCTCCGTGCTTTAGGGCAAAATACCGAAGCAAAACCCCAATTAGATGATTTATTAATTGAAATTCGTGACGAACTAAGAAAACTTAACGCTAATTAGTAGAACAATCTTCTAAATTGTGTTGTAGGACAGCTTTGTAAGCTGTAATTTGAGTAAGAATGTGATATAAAAGGAAACCTGTTCTAAATTTATTTCTCAAATAACCTCGCCAACCGCCCAGCTACAAAGCTAAAAATCAAAGATATTCCGCAGCCTGCAAACGTGCCAAACAAAGCCATATCGGCACTTACGGGAGTTAAAAGTTTCAAAAAATGGACGCTCAACAAAATCATAACTTGTATGAGAGCCAACATCCACCCACGGTGCGGTTCTAAATAGCCAATCAGAAAACTTGATATTGCCAATGCCGACATCATCAGGTACGCCCCCGAACCAATACTGTGATAAATAATATAAACTACTAAAGCGGTTACTGTCAACGAAATGGCGATATGACGTAGAAATTTGAAATCCATTTACTGAAAATTTATTCAACAAAGGTACTAAACTAAAAAAACAAAACCCCTCTAATTTTTAAATATTAGAGGGGTTAAAACTCTCCCCATAGGGTAGTTGGAGGGGCTTTTAATTTTTCCCACTTCCACTCACTCCACCGGCGGCAGGAGTACCTGGATTAGCTACTTTTTTGTCGAAATCGCCTGCTTTTACGATTGAAATTTTCTTAGGGTCAATAAATTTCTTCATTGTTGCATTTACTTGTTCGGCAGTTAAAGCTTCCACTTTCTTGTCAAATTCGGCATCGAAAGCAAGTGTTCGGTCGTAATACAAGTAATTATTCAGTTTACCCGAAAGTTCGTTATCTTGCGAGCGAGAAACACTACGACTTTGCAACCAACCCGATTTGGCAGCTTTCAATTCATCGGCCGTGAAACCTTCATTTACTACTTTTTCGATTTCTTCATAGAAGGCCTTTTCGAGTTTTTCGGCATTTTCTGGGGCGTAAATTGCGTATGTCATGAAACTGCCAGATTTATCGAATGGACTACCTGATACGTTTGAACCAACACCATAGCTAATACCTTCTTTCTGACGAATTCTGACTGCCAAACGTGAACTCAAAAATCCACCACCGAGCATATAATTGCCCAATAATAATGCAGGATAATCGGCGTCGGTTTCTTGTAATTGAAGATTCTGACCCGCTAAGAAAAGAGCGTTGGCTTTATCAGGTGTTTTGATGGCACTAGTTGATGGTAAGATTTCTTGAAAAACTGCTTGAATACGTTTGAATGGCATTGGAGATTTCCAAGTACCAAAGTTAGTGCTAATGATTTTACGCACACTAGCTTCATCAAAATCTCCAACGACCGATATTGTAGCAGCCGAAGCTCCGTAGAAATCAGTGTAGAATTTTTTGAGGTCTTCTAGTTTTACGGTTTTATTGTTTTCGATGTCTTCTTCAATCGTTGGCACATAACGCACATCAGATTTTGAATAAGGATTCATCATTCGTTGGAAAGCCGTAAATGCTAAAGCCTGTGGGTCGCTCTTCTGAGATTCTACTTGAGCCAAGCGTTCTTGTTTCATGGTTTCAAATTCTTTCTCATCAAAAACAGGGTTTTTCAAAATGTCATTAACAATCGCCAAAACTTTTGGTAAATTATCTTTTGTTGACTCTATGCTTATTCCAACATTATTTCCAACACCACCAATGCTCAACTGCGATTTGAGTTTATCGAGGCTATCTTTTAGCTGTTGGCGGCTTAGCGTTTTCGTACCTTTATTCAACATCGAAGCTGTGTATGCCGAAATTGTGGCTTTATTTTGAAGGCTTTGCTCATCGCCTATACGTAGCGTGATATTTGCTCTTACTGAGTTTCCACGAGTCGATTTTGGTAAAAAAGCATATTCCAAACCATTAGGCTCTTGTCCACGCTTCGTGCGGCTTTCGATATTGGCTGGCGACGGGTCAAAGGCTTCACCTTGTGCCACAATTGCTCGACCTTTATAGTTTTTTACCAAAGCATCAACATCTGGCGATTCTGGAACTTTCACACGGTCAGGGTTTTCTTCAGGAATAAACACTCCAATCGTGCGGTTAGATGGCTTGAAATAGTATTTTGCTACACGTTTTATGTCATCAACCGTAATTTTTTCGAGGGCATCACGGTAAATATAAATCAATCGCCAATCGCCTGCACCCATATATTCGCTCATTTGTAAACCTACTCTTTCGCTATTGCGAAGTGTGAGTTCTAAACCTTTCAAGACTTCATTTTTCGCACGCTCAACGTCTTCTTTCGTAATGTCCATTGTGCCTACGCCATCAAGCATTGTAAGAAGTGCTTTCTTGGTTTCATCCAAACTTTTTTCTTTCAAAATACTTAGCCCAAAATAAAAAAAAGTAGGGTCTTTATTTGTGAATGAATATGCGTAAAGACTCGAAGCAAGCTTAGTTTCTACCAATGCTTTGTAGAGTTTTCCGCTTGGTTGGCTTGTCAATATTCCTTGCAAAACATCTAAAGCTGGGAAATCGGGGTGGCTGTTTGAGCAAATATGATACGCAACACCAATGGCTTGTACATCGCCCACACGACGAAGTGTAATCGAACGCTCGCCATCTTGCACAGGCTCAACTGTATAGGTTGGTTGTAGCTTGCGAGTCGGACGAGGAATACCGCCAAAATACTCTTCATTAATCATTTTTAGAATTTTAGCTTCGTCAAATTTTCCTGCAACTAATAAAATAGCGTTATCAGGCTGATAATATTTTTTGTAGAAAGCCTGCAAATTATCAATTGGCACTCGCTCGATGTCTTCACGCGAGCCAATAGTTGAGTTGCCGTAATTATGCCACAAATAAGCGGTCGAAATTACTCTTTCGCTCAAAACACTTTCAGGGTCGTTTTCACCCGATTCAAACTCATTTCTTACCACCGAAAACTCTTTTTCAAGGTCTTCTTTCTTGATAAAAGAGTTAATCATGCGGTCAGATTCGAGGTCTAAAGCCCAACGAAGATTTTCTTCGGTTGATGAAAAGGTCTCGAAATAATTGGTGCGGTCGAGCCACGTTGTACCATTTGGTCTTGCACCGTGATCGGTCAATTCTTGTGGAATATTCGGGTGTTTGGGAGAACCTTTAAACACCATGTGCTCAAGCAAGTGAGCCATACCTGTTTCACCATAACCTTCGTGGCGAGAACCAACCAAATAAGTAATATTTACTGTAGCCGTTTGCTTCGATAAGTCAGGAAAAAGCAAAACTCGAAGTCCGTTTCCAAGCAAATATTCGGTGATGCCTTCAACCGAGGTCACTCTTACAGGTGCAGGAATTGGTGTTTTTTCTTCAACTAGAGTTGTTTTTTGTTTCTTTTTACGTTTCTTTTTTTCTTTGTTTTGAGCGAACGCATCGCCACCAATCAAGAAAATACCGACAAGCAGCATCGCAAGGACTTGCTTGAAATTAAGGGTTTTGTAACGGTTAAGCATGATTTTTGTTGGATTAGATAAAATAGTCCACAGTCAATAGTCGGATATCAATGGAAGTCAAAGCCATTCTATTAAATGTATTCTATTGAAAAATTTATTTTTTACGTAACGAAGAAAATAGTTATAATGATTAATCACAAATAAAAAATGTTAAATAGTGTTTAGGCTTGACAAATGGTGGTTTAGTGCTGACAACTTTGCGAGTCGTCGCACTGTTGAAAGTTATCAAATCTGAGTAAACCTAATAATTCTCTGATTATCTTTGTTCTATGCAAAAACTCCTCAAAACATATCTTCGTCGGCTTACTAATCTTACTTCACGCAATCGTTCGTTGTTGTTGCTTAGTTTGCCCCAAGAACAATTTATTGATTTACATCAACTTGATTTCTTGAATAATAAACCTTCCTTTGAGTTTATCAATCAACTCATCGCTCAAAAATCGCAGATTCCACTGTGCGATATAATGGATAGTCGATTAGAAAAAGTAAATGAAGCGAGTAAAATTCTTAGAAAAATCGCCAAAACTGAAATATTTATTAAGCAGGAACGTGGGGCGGAAGATTTATATGTGGGTTATCCGTTTGTCAATGGAAAACTCTCTGACGGTACGGTTGTGCGGTGTCCGCTATTGTTTTTTCCTGTAACGCTCAAAAATAGCAGCGACGGTAAAAAATGGCTACTCGAAAGACGTGACGAAAGTATCAGCCTAAATCGTAGTTTTTTGCTGGCGTATTCGCATTTTAATCAAATAAAAATCAATGATGATTTGCTTGAAACTTCGTTCGATGATTTTAGTAAAGAAAGCCTTGTTTTTAGAACACAATTGTATGAATTATTGAAAGAAAGTCCCGTTGAAATTAATTTTAATCAAGATAATTTTACGGAACAACTCACTGATTTTCAAAAGTTTACAAAATCGGATTTGGAAGAAACCGAACGCAACGGCGAACTCAAACTTTTTCCGCAGGCGGTTTTGGGTATTTTCCCACAAGCTGGGTCTTATTTAGTGCCTGATTATGAACAACTTATTGCCCCCCCCGGCCCCAGAGGGGAAATCATTTCAAGTTTACCTTTGGTAAATTTATTTGATAATAGAGAATTGGTAGCTCCCCCTTTGGAGGCGGGGGGGGCTGTTCGTGAAGAAAATTCTTTCCTCCCTTTCTCAATTGATGCTTCGCAAGAGGCTGCTATTCAACAAGTTAAGTCTGGGGCTTCTTTGGTTGTGCAAGGCCCGCCAGGAACTGGAAAATCGCAGTTGATAGCCAATTTAGTGGCTGATTTCACTTCAAGAGGCAAAAAAGTATTAGTCGTTTGTCAAAAACGGGTAGCACTCGATACTGTCTATCAGCGATTAGAAAAAGGTCAAATGATTGATTTTGTGGCTTTGATTCATGATTTTAAGAATGATAGAAAAGCCCTTTTTGAGAAAATAACGAACCAAATTGAGCGTGTCGATGAATATCAGAAAAAAAATAAAAGCCTTGATGCGATTTTTTTGGAGCGAAATTTTACGCAAACCAGTCGCCGAATTGATAAACTTTCAGAAGAATTACAAGCCTTTAAAAATGCCCTTTTTGATGAATCAATTTGCGGAATGTCGGTCAAAGAATTGTATCTGACAAGTAGTAATGAAAAGTCGTATATCGAACTTGGAGATAATTATAAAGCTTTTACTTTCAATGATTTAACTGATTTTGAAAGCCGATTAAAACGCTATTTTCAGTACGAACAAAAGCTACAATTAAGCGATGGTTATGGGTTTTGGAAAAATCGAATTTTATTTGCCAATTTTACTTTTTCTGATGTTCCGAAAATCAAAAATGCTATTGCCGAAGTTGTAGATTTCCAAACAAAAAACGTCACCCGTTTTTCGATTGTCGAATTTTTTAATTTTGATGAAAATGTAATACAACAATTCTTCGAATTATTTGAGAATGCAGAAGTTTCAGTGATTTTTGAGGCAATAAAAAATCATAAAAAATACTTAGTAAATCGACAATTTGATTTAAAGAAAATCAGTGTAGAAATAAACCAATTAACCAAGCAAAATTGGATAGAAACCAATTTGTCAGCAGAAAAGTTGCTCCTTAAAAAAAGTCAAGCAGAGCAAGCTTGGGTAGCCAGTAAATCAGGTTTCAGTTGGTTTATTTGGAAGTTATTTTCTAAAGATAAAAAAGTGCTTGAACAACTGCTTTTTCAGAATCGTTTGTCATTGCAAAGTGCTGATATAGAGGTGCTTATCCGTAAAATAAATAATAGAATTGCCTTCGAGAACCTGAAAGATAAATTGGCCAAAAAAGAAATTTTTATTGATGCAAAAGATGAAGCCGAAGAAATTGAACAAACTTTGAAAAATTATACTTTGGCCAATGAAGCATATACTCTATACACAACCAATGATTTTCTGCAAAATGATAACTTTTCGTTAAAATATTATCAAGATTTAACACAAAACATAAAAGAAACAAAGCAAAAACTGCCTCAGTGGAAGATGTTTTTGAGCGATTGGCAGATAAATAATATCATAAATTACTCGGATAATGGATTTATAGAACTCTTCGATTATCTCCAAGAAGCAGATAATCTTAAAAATTCTTTTAGTAATATCGAATTTGAGATTATTGAAAAATTGACTAAAAATCCAGAAAATGCCACCGAAGTTTTTCAGAATTCGCTGCGTTTGGCTTGGATTCAGCATATTGAAGGACTTTATCCGATTTTACGAAGTGTGAGTTCGCTCAAAATGAAACAAATGGAAGACGAATTGCAAGAAAGCGTCTTGCAAAAACAGGCTTTGAGCCAAGAAATTGTGCTGCTTAAACTACGTGAACAAACGTATAAAGACTTACTAATCAATCGTTTGCAAAATGTAGTTACTTATCGAGAATTATATCATCAAACCACAAAAAAGCGTAAATTATGGTCAGTCAGAAAAGTTTTGGAGGCATATTCTGATGAGCTTTTCAAACTCATTCCGTGCTGGATGGCTTCGCCAGAATCGGTTTCGGCGATGTTTGAAATGAAAGAAGGGTTATTTGATTTAGTAATTTTTGATGAGGCTTCCCAGTGTTTTGCTGAGTATGGTATTCCTGCCATTTTTAGAGGAAAACAGATTGTTGTGGCGGGCGATTCGAAGCAACTTCAACCTAACGATTTATACCAAATTCGATATGAAGAAGACCTCTCGCATGAACCAATCTTGGAAATAGATTCTCTGCTTGATTTGGCGGCTCAGCACTTGTCACAGGCTTCGCTGATGGGGCATTATCGCAGTCAATCGCTTGATTTAATTGGTTTTTCAAACAAATTTTTCTACAAAAATTCTTTAAGTCTATTGCCTCATTATGAACATATTAGCCGAAATCAGCCTGCCATAAACTATATAAAAGTTGAGGGTATTTGGGAGAAAAATACTAATGAACGAGAAGCCCAAAAAGTCGTAGATTTGGTTGTTGAGTTGCAACAAATTTCACCCGAAAAAAGCATTGGCGTAGTTACTTTCAATCATAAACAAGCTGAGCTAATCGAATTACGAATTACGAATGAAGAGTTACGAATTAAACCTTTTACGAATGCTCAATTTTCTGTAAAAAATATTGAAAATATACAAGGTGATGAGTTTGATATTGTGATTTTTTCGGTTGGTTATGCTCCCGATATAAATGGTCGATTACTGATGAATTTTGGTACTTTAAATCAAACTGGTGGTGAAAATCGACTCAATGTAGCGGTTACTCGTGCGAGAGAAAAAATCTATATCGTGAGTAGTATTTTACCTAATCAACTCAATGTAGAAAATGCTCAAAACGAAGGGCCGAAATTGCTAAAAAAGTATTTAGAATATGCACTTACAATTTCAAATGGTGAGTTTCTATACGAGCCAAATTTGCCTGAAAGTTTCCGAACTGATTGGTTTTTAAAAGAACAATTGAAAAAACGTAACAGTCAGTATGTCAGTGAATTGCCTTTTGCAGATTTAACAGTAAAATCCTCCAAAGGGAAATATGAATCTTTGATTTTGACTGATGATGATTTGTATTTTGAAGGAATATCTCCAAAAGAATCTCATGCTTATTTACCGATGAATCTCCGAGCAAAAGGCTGGAAATTTGAGCGTATTTGGAGTCGGAATAAATAGTTGGCAGCCTTCAGTTTCCAGTGGGCAGTCTTCAGATTTTAATAGTCGATTTTAAAAAATTACTGAAAACTGCCTACTGAGAATTGTCCAAGCTAAACTACGCTTCCTTCTTCTCAGGAATCACAACCGAAGCTAAAATACTAGTTGCTAAAATTCCCACAATCACTATTAATGAGTGTGTGTTGGTAAAGCCAAGTTCTTCAATTTGATGGTGAAGTAGCATTTTTGCACCGATAAATGTTAGTAAAATGCCCAAACCGAGAGGTAAATATCGGAAAAGCCCCATGATGCTCGATAAGAAAAAGAACATCGAACGAAGGCCCATAATGGCAAAAACATTCGAGAAAAACACGATATATGGGTCTTTTGTTATCGAGAAAATCGCTGGGATAGAATCAACCGCAAAAACCACATCAGTACCCGCAATAACGAGCATCACCAAGAAAAGTGGCGTTATATACCATTTTTTGTATCTTTTGTGGTAAATCAAAAAATTATCGGTCACATTTCTTTTATAAACGTTGAAGATTTTCGAAGCAATTTTCACCACAGGGTGTTTGGCTGGCTCAATTTTTTCTTCCTCTTCTTCTTTACTAAAGAAAATTTTAAGACCTGTATAAACCAAAAAACCACCGAAAATAAAAAGAATCCAATCGAAACGTTGAATGAGAGCGGCACCGATAAAAATAAAAATGAAACGTAGCACGATTGAGCCAAGAATACCCCAAACTAATACTTTTTTATAAAATTTTTCGTGAACTCCAAACGAACTAAAAATCAGGATAAACACAAAAATATTATCAACCGAAAGTGAGTATTCAGTCAAATATCCTGTCAGATAATCAATGGCCATACTGTTTTCAAATGCTTGCAGAGCAGCGTTGAAATCAGCCGGGAGTTTTAGCTTGTCATAATATTGCAATCTTACGGCTTCAAGGTGTGATGCATCACTAATATCGTGAATCAAATAGCCGTATTGACGTAGGAAGATGAAAAAGCCAATGGCCAAAATCACCCAGACCGCACTCCAAAGTCCCGCTTCTTTGAAACTTACTTTGTGGCTACTTGATTTACTGAAGGCTCCTAAATCGAAGGCCATTATCAATCCCACAAAAACCGAGAAACAGATAAAAAATATTGTTTCGTTTGAAAAAGTCATAAAAGGAAAATTTAAAATAATTATTGCTTAAAATCTTGGTACTTTGTTTGTCAAAATGGTTACTTGTTACTGGAGAACTGGTTATTGGTATATGTAAACTATGTACAAAAAATAAATAAGTTTTAGTTACTCATAATCATTTCCTAATAGCCATTAACCATTAGCCATTAACTAATAACTAACCCCAGCATTTGCAATTCAAAAGAAACATGCTGTATTTTGTAACAAAGTTTCAAAAGAATTGATTTGCAAAATTGCACCGAAAACTCGAATAATTCATGTATAATGATAAAAAAGTAGTCATCGTTATGCCAGCGTATCGTGCATCGCTGACGCTTGAACGTACTTATAAAGAAATCCCTTTTGATATTGTTGACGAAGTAATATTGGTTGATGATTATAGCCCCGATAATACTGCCGAAGTAGCCAAAGGTCTTGGTATTCAGCATGTTATCCGCCATGATGTGAATAAAGGTTATGGTGGAAACCAAAAAACGTGCTATACAAAAGCCCTTGAAATAGGGGCTGATATTGTGGTGATGGTTCACCCCGATTATCAGTACACACCAAAACTAATCAGAGCGATGGTAAGTATTATTGGCGAAGATTTATATCCAGTTGTTTTTGGTTCAAGAATCTTAGGTAAAGGAGCTTTGAAGGGCGGAATGCCAATTTATAAGTACATTGCCAACCGTTTCTTAACACTCTCACAAAATATTTTGATGAGTCAAAAGCTTTCAGAGTATCACACAGGCTATCGTGCATTTTCGCGTGAGGTTTTACAAGCTGTATCATTCAAAAAATGCGATGACGATTTTATTTTTGATAATGAAATGATTGCCCAAATCTTCGCAAAAGGCTACGAAATTGCCGAAGTAACTTGCCCAACTAAATATTTCGACGAAGCCTCTTCAATCAATTTTGTACGTAGCTCAAAATACGGTTTGGGTGTACTCAGAGTTTCATTTCGCTATTTTTTAAATAATTTAGGTATCTTTAAGTGGGATTTATTGAACTGAAAATTACCACTAAGGCACTAAGAAGCACTAAGATTCACCAAGTAGTTTCTCTGTGTAGCCTAGTGTCTCTTAGTGCCTTAGTGGTAAATAATCTACGCTCGGTAAAATCTAAATTCTCTCCTCATAATCAACGTAATTTAAAATGTCAGTTATTATATCTCCAATTTCCGAAAGTTTAAAAACCTTTCTCGCAACGCAGGATTATTCCAAAATCATTGTCTTGACCGATACAAATACCAAACGTTTTTGTTATCCAATCATCAAAGATTCATTGCCAAAACATACTGTTATTGCCGTAAAACATGGTGAAGAAAATAAAAACCTTCAAACTTGCGAGATTATTTGGTCGGCCATGACCGAAGCACAACTCGACCGTCATGCTTTGATGATTAATTTAGGTGGTGGAGTAATCGGCGATATGGGTGGTTTTTGTGCCGCAACTTACAAACGAGGCATTAATTTTATTCAGATTCCGACCACGCTACTTTCACAAGTTGATGCCAGCGTAGGAGGGAAGTTGGGCATTGATTTTCAGGGATTTAAGAATCATTTGGGGGTATTTACTTTGCCAAATACAGTTTTGATTGACCCAATTTTCTTGGAAACGCTCTCGGAAAGAGAAAAACGCTCAGGTTTTGCCGAAATTTTAAAACATTGTTTGATTCAGGATGTTAATAAGTGGAATGAAATAAGAGGAAAAGATTTAGTTGAACAAGATTTGCCTGATTTGATTGCTCATTCGGTTGAAATCAAGAAAAAAGTCGTTGAACAAGACCCAACCGAGAAAGGTTTACGCAAAATTTTGAACTTTGGACATACGCTCGGACACGCAATTGAGACGTTTTTTCTGCCTCAAGGAAAAAAAAGATTGTTTCATGGAGAAGCAATTGCAACCGGAATGGTCTGCGAGTCGTATATCGCCTATACACGAGGTTTGATTGACGAACGCACCCTCGAGCAAATAGAAGAATTTGTGTTTTCGATATATGGAAAAGTAGATATTGATGTTGCTGATTTTGATACAATCATCGGGCTTACGCTTCAAGACAAGAAAAATAAGGGTAAAGAAGTGCGTTTCTCATTGATAAATGCCGCAGGAAGTTGCTTATATGATATAGTGGTGACGAAGAATGAAATGAAAAAAGCCTTAGAATATTATAAAGGCTGAAAACAGATGTGAGTGAGGATATAAAATGAATGTTTTGGGATGAGATGAAAAGCAACAAAAAACTTGATTTTTCAGAATTGATTGATTAGCTTTGAATATACTACAATGGTTCGCTGCTTCCATTGAGAATATTTATAAATAGTTGATAGTAAACTTTTTGGTGGTTCTTTAATCACGCTTTGCGAATCATTTTTATTTTTAAACCAATTCAATTTGTAAGCCTTATGAGAAAAATTTATTTGTTATCTGCACTCATTGTTTTAGCATTATCAAGTTTAGTTTTATCAAGTTGTAATTCTATCAAGCTTATGGTTGATAATGACTACAGCTACGAAACTGATTTTACGAAGTACAAAACCTACAATTTCTTGAATTGCGAGATTGATACTTCGTTTGTTTGTTCCGAAATTCAAGATGCTATTCGTCGCCAGATGAAAGCCCGTGGCTATAAAGTTGTTTCCGATGCTCCAGGTTTATTGGTCAGCTATAGCATCATCCGTGACCGTGTTGACTACAAAGGTTATTTCCAACCATCACTCGATCGTTGGGTCAATCACTTCGATGGCGATGATACCTACAAAACTCAGAATTTCCATTTTGGTGGCGGAATGATTTTGGTATCGCTACTCGATGCCGAAAGTAGCCGATTGATTTGGCGTGGATATGCCTCAGGTGTATTCAATAAGCAAGTCAATAAGCCAATTAATTATTATCGTAGTGTGGTCAGAAATATCTTCGACCAATATCCACTTTTTGCAGCGGGCGAAAAACCACGTAGGATAGAAGAATTGTAGTCGGCAGCTTTCAATTAACAGTCTTTAATTTTTAGGCCAGTTTTCAATTTTCAGAAAACAGTCTGTTGGAAACTGCTACAGAGAAAGACTTAAAAATATCAAGAAAATGAAAAAAGCTTTATTTTTCCTTTGTATTATGGGTTTTCTTGGAAGTTGTACGAGGGTTTTTGTTGACAATGATTATCGTTACTCGACCCATTTCAAGAAATACCAAACCTATGCTTTTGTTGATTGTGAACGAGATACAAATATCTTGTGCGAAGACGTGCAACAGGCCATTCAGTATCAAATGCGTGCAAGAGGCTATGAATTTAATGCTCAAAAACCCAATGTTTTTGTTAATTTTTCTATCTATTACGACCGAATAAAGTATAAAGGCTACGAACAGCCATCGCTCGTAAACTGGGTTTCAACAGAAGATGATAGTTATTTATACAAACCTGTAAAGTATGAATTAGGACGTGGAACGCTCATGATTTCGATGATTGAAGCCGAAACCAGCGAAGTAGTTTGGCGTGGATATGCCACTGGAATTTTCAATAAAGCATCATCGAAGAAAAACTATTTTAAGAGTATTGTTAGAAATATTTTTGACCAGTATCCACTCTTGGCAACTGCAGAAAAAGTACAGAAAGCAAAAGGGAACATTATTTATTGAAATGATGTTTTGCTTCAAGAGTCGAATATTATGTGTAATATTCGACTCTTTTCATTTTAAATTAACCTTAAATAAAAGCCTATTATGCTAACAGAATTACAAAAAGGACTTCTGCTAAATACTCGAAAAATAGTAAAATTTGCAGAAGGACTTTCGCAAAAAGAAGTGCTTTTTCGTCCGTATGATGCCGTAAATAGCTTTCTTTGGAATCTCGGCCACGCCACATACGTCAGAAATACAATGATTAAAATCTTGAATCCAACTGCCAAATTAGATGTTTATGATAACGAAAAAGAGCTTTTTGGTAATGGTTCGAGCTTACAAGCCAATGAAGCATATCCAGCGTTGAGTTTTATTCTTGAGCAATTTGTAAAGCGTGGTGAAGAAATAAATGTACTTATCGAGACTGTTTCAGTTGAACAATTACAACAAGAATCTTCGATAAAAATTGGCCTAGACCCACGTACCAATGAAGCTTTACTTTGGTTTTTTTACAACCACGAAACCGAACATTTGGGCGAAATGAAAATTCTTAAAAACTTAGCAAACAGACTCAGAAATGCTTAAAGTTTACGGAATACCGAACTGCGATACAGTAAAAAAAGCCATGTTTTGGCTAAAAAACAAAGGGATTGCCTACGAGTTTCACGATTATAATAAACTCGGCATCAGTGAAGCAAAACTCGAAGAATGGCTCACGCAGGTGCCGTACGATAAACTCGTGAATCGTGCAGGTACAACTTTCAAAAAATTAACTGACGAAGAAAAAGCAAAAATCACCGATAACGCTTCGGCGATGGCTTTAATGCTCGAAAAAACATCCGTCATCAAACGCCCAATTATTGAGTCTGACAAGATTTTGGCGATGGGTTTTAAGGCTGAGGAGTATGAGGTGATTTTTGGGTGATTCAAATTTAAGCCCAACAGCTCACTAATAAGTATTTCTCTACAGTTATGAGTATTTTATACTTTTCTAGGTTTAATATTAAACAAATTACCTAAAAACATTGGGTATTATTATAACCAAAATTTGCTAATCTTAAAAATGTGAATAATTCAGATGTGTATATATGTTCCTTCTTATGCTAAAATGCTCATCGAATAAAACCAAACCATAAAAATGGGTATTCTTTAACAGAATGCAACCTAATTTTATTTGGTAGCGTCTTTATGATATAAGAGGGTTGCAGACGAATACGAAATGAAAAAATTATATACATATCTATTTTTTGTTGGGCTGATTCTGTGGAGCTGCGATCGCGTCACAGACCTTCAACCTATACAAAATTTTGATGAAGCGATTCCAGTAGCTGCCATTAACGCAATCAAAACCAATTATCCAGAGGCTACCAAGGTGCGTTTTTCAACAATCGAAAAAAACAAGATATTTCAATCTGATTTTGATGTAAAAGTTGAGAGAATGTCGGCGATTGTAAATAATGTTGGGGTGATTTCAGAAATGTACAAGCAGACTATTGTCGTAAATTTACCTAATAATATAAAATCATATCTTGAAGCTAATTATGTAGGTGCAAGCACTATAAATGTGTGTCAACAAGTCAATAAAGATGGTAAAATAGAAGGCTATAAGGTCATTCTTAAAGATAAAGACTCGAAAAACATTACCTTGATTTTTGATGCTACAGGTACACTTATCATGAATGTTTCGAATAATCCGAATGGTGGGCCAGCAATAATTCCACCTCCGAAACTCTACTTTATTGACAAAAATGAGCTTCCGCAAGCCATCAAAGAATTTTTGGTTGCAAAACACGGCGATTATAAGTGTATAAAAGTAGGAGTTGTTTTAGAAGGTATAACCAAGAACTATTCGGTAGTGGTAAACCAAAATTTTATCACTTTTGATTACTTATTTGATGAAAAAGGTAACGTCTTAAAATCATCATCGTTTGGGGTAAATGCTCCAAGTGGTCGTTTTGAAGATAAACCAATAACAGTCAATGATTTAACTACTAAAATCAAGGCATATCTTGATAAAGAATACAAAGGCTGGCAATTTGAAAGAGGTATTGTTTTTATCCAAAACGGAATTGTTCAAGTATACAAT
>JAFEIL010000100.1 GCA_017495105.1 Emticicia sp.
ATTCAATACTAACTGAGGATTGATGAATCTAGAATTTAAATTCTCTAAAAATTCATAATTTATTGCAGATTCCCATCCTAACTGTTCAGAAATGAAGGAGTATAAATGAAGACCAATATGCGAGTTATTGAAAATATAAGAAAGCTTAACTAATTCTACTAGAGAATTATCCGTATTTGAATTCTTACTTAAAATGTTAAAATAGTGCGAGGTGATTTGATTTAAAAAGCTTTCATTTTGAGTAATTGGCTCGTAATCCTGATTCAGTTCTACAATTGACTTGGAATAAACCTCTAATAATTCCAAGTAGAAACTTGAATAGTTTAACAAATATGCCTTGGATAAATCTTTGCTAGCGTTGTAATTTCCCTTTGTATATTCATCGAGAATATGAATTATTTCAAAATTTATATCCTCATTATTTAATATGTAGGAATTATCTGATGCTAAAAGCATCTGCTTTAGCGAAATATCATTTATTTTTTTGTGAAGTTCCTGTAATAAAACAACAATGAAGCTATTTTCTTGAGGTTGTTCGGAAATAAAATGCTGAGCTATTCTGATAAATAAAATATATCTGTCGATTATCGATGCATTGCTCTCTCTAAAGAGTATTTCTGAAAGGTGATTATATTTTGAATAAGAGTAAAAGTTTCCTTTAAATCTAAAATATTCTATTATTCCAGCAGATTCATTATTCTTATTTAATCCTTCTTGTTCTTGCCAACTATTAAACTCTTCATTGTACTGAAAAAAAGAAACATTTTTTTCGATTTTGAAACTTGTGAGGCTACCAAAAACTTGTACAAAAGCATCATTTTTTTCGTCCAATACTATATTTCTTGTTTCCCAATTCTTTTCAGAACCAAATTGATATTCGTCTATAATGAATCTATTTTCTATACTCCAATAAGAAATACATACTTCTGATTCGATTTTATCTAACAATAATCTGGATTGCTCGTAATTTCCTAATATTAAATTGTGTTCATATTCATTTTTTAACTGAATGAATTTATTGATAATAGCAGAGCTTTCTATAAAAGCTAATACTTGCCAGTTCATTTCTTGCTCCAATGAATCAGTAAAGTAATATAAATCATATACACCTAATTCTTCATAAGACTTCGGAAGGTGATTCTTCCCTAAAATAGCACTATTTAGAA
Organism: Emticicia sp.; assembly: GCA_017495105.1. Classification (GTDB taxonomy): domain Bacteria; phylum Bacteroidota; class Bacteroidia; order Cytophagales; family Spirosomataceae; genus Emticicia. The sequence goes on from JAFEIL010000100.1 coordinate 1,167, forward strand.
GACTGGTCGCTGACCTCAAGTCTTTTTGGTACCTCTCAACAAATTTGGATAATTCTTTATAATTTGCACAAAAAGTCTTAATCTTATTTACAAGTCTTCTTTTATCAGTTCGACTATGAAAAAAGGATTGTTTAAACTGAGAGAAATTCATATTTTCAATTTAATTGTCTGGTCTATTTTAGTATAAAAAATATATTGTCGATTCTATTTTCCGCTTGTGCATAACGTATATATATACGTAACAGTAGCGTTTAATCTCCAAATTTAAGAAATAGGCACAACTAATTTTCCATAACAAACCATTTTAATTATTTGGTACTCACAACCCTTTTTGAAATCCAATTTTCGAGATTTCGTTTGGACTCCTAAACACAAAGTCTGTCATCCTAATGTGTTCGGAAGACAGCCATTACGCCTGCTACATTGTTTATTAATAAGGAACAATTTTAGTTTTCCACACTTCATAAGTAAAACGAAAGGATAAACGTTCGTTCCTCACTTATTTATCCTTTCATTCTACCCATTTCGTTCGCACTGAGGCACACCGCTCACCAGCTTTGCGGCAATCGGTAAGCCAATTCTCCTACTACATTGATTTTAAAATTCACTTTCAAATTTCTCTTAAAAACTTTAAGAGAATATACCCGTATTACTCGATTTCAAAGTAGAAATCTACTCAAAAACCTCTTTAGCGGAAGGGAAAAGAAGACGAATCTTGTTTGCCGATTCTATTCCATTTACTTCAAAAAACACCGTTTCTACCGTATCTTTATACTATCAAACAAGGAGGTAATAAACTAATAATCAGCGTATTAACTCAACATAAAATCATTTTAACTTTTAATTTATACAATAATGAACAAGACAATTTTAATCGGAAATGTGGGCGGTACGCCCGAAGTTAAAACCCTTGAGAGCGGTACTAAAGTAGCCAATTTTTCTTTGGCAACGAATGAAAATTACACCAAGAAAGACGGTACAAAAGTAGAACAAACGGAATGGCATCGATTGGAAGTTTGGGGCAATTTAGCCAATGTAGCCGAAACGATTATCAAAAAAGGCGACCGTATTTGCATTGAAGGAAAAATCAGAACTGAAAAATGGGAGGACAAAGAAGGGAACTCCCGAACATCCGTAAAAATCAAAGTTGAACGCATCGAATTATTGGGCAAACGCAGAGAAGAAGTTGAAACACAGGCGGAAGAAGAAGCCAAACAAGCCCCAAAATTAAACAAGAAAAAACCTTTGCTTGGTGAAACCAAAGAAAGTAAAGTTGCTTTTGAAGCCAAAACAGCCGAAGGAGATTTACCATTTTAATTCAATTTTTTAATTATATAAGGGAAAAAGCCCCCTTTCATCGGCTTATCAAAACAATTAATTTCTAAATACAATGACAAATCCAGTAAACACCTCAGTAAAAAACAACGGTACACCAGTAGCAAAAGCAGAAACACCGACCGAGAAGGGCAAAATCAACGGTACAGAGCCGATTGTTACCGAAGAGCAAAAGCGGAGTGCCGCCCAGCCGATTGAAGTTTCTGCACAACTCCAAGTAATTGAGGTAAAATCAGCCAATGCAGTTTTTGACCGCTTAGATGAAGGCTTGAAAATGAAAGAGCAATTCAATAAAGCCAAAGAACGAGTAGGCGAATTTGAGGATTTTTCAAAAGATTACGGTGATGAAGGTTTAGTTATGACCATCTCAAATGTAGGAACAAACAAAAACATTCAAATTCAGAATGTAGCCATGATTTTGGATTTTATTAATAATTTGGTAAAAACAGGCAAAACCCACCTCAAAGCCTTAGAAACTGAAATTG
>JAFEIL010000199.1 GCA_017495105.1 Emticicia sp.
GATACAAATAGTGTAATTTCTGAAGCAATCCACAATGTAATTTATCAATTTTGAGATAATTAAAAGTTTTTACCTTAGAAAATTTAAGGTTGTTAATATTTCCATTGGTGTATTGTAAAGTAGGTTTTTTGTGGGTGTTTATAATAAATACAAAGTTGAAAAGTTATTTTCGTGATGAAATAAAGTTTTTTCACCACGAAAATGATTTATATTTTAGATTGTAGGTTCTTTTATAGCCAACTGTCCACAAGCTGCATCAATATCTTTTCCACGACTTCGGCGAATGTTTACAACCACACCTTTATCTTCCAAAAATTTCGCAAATTTGCTCAGTTTATCTTCGGTTGTGTTAATGTAGTCAGCTTCAGCAATAGGGTTATATTCAATGATATTGACTTTTGCAGGTACTTTTTTTGTAAATTCCCAAAGCTCTTTAGCATCTTGTAGCGAATCGTTGAAATCATTAAACACGATGTATTCAAAAGTAATTCTGTTGCCAGTTTTTTTGTAGAAATAATTGAGAGCCGTTGCCAAATTTTGCAGCGTATTGCTCTCATTTATTGGCATGATTTCGTTGCGTTTGGTATCATTTGCCGCATGAAGCGAAAGTGCCAAATTGAATTTTACACCATCATCTCCCAGTTTTTGAATCATTTTCGCAATTCCTGCCGTACTTACTGTTATTCGTTTTGGTGACCAATTCAATCCTTCGGATGAGGTAATATAATTGACCGACTCTATCAAACCTGCATAGTTGAGCAGCGGTTCTCCCATACCCATATAAACAATATTGGTCAGTGGCTGATGATAATGTTCTTCTGCTTGCTGTTTGATAAGCACTACTTGGTCGTAGATTTCAGCTGCGTCAAGGTTGCGTTTACGAGCCATATAGCCCGTTGCACAAAACTTGCAAGTTAGCGAGCAGCCCACTTGCGATGAAACACAGGCCGTCATGCGTTCGTCGGCAGGAATCAAAACGCCCTCAACCAAATTTCCATCAAATAGCTTAAAGCCTGATTTGATAGTTTTATCATTACTCACTTGCTTTTTATGCACCGTAACCGCCCGAATATCGAAATTTTCCTTCAGTAATTCACGGGTTTTTAATGATAGATTGGTCATATCATCAAAACTCCACGCAGATTTTTTCCAAAGCCATTCAGAAATCTGCTTGGCTCTGAAACCTTGTTCGCCATTGTCTGTAAGCCAAACTTTTATCTGTTCAGTCGAAAGTTTTCTTATATCTTGTTTGCTCATGTCTCTTTAAAATAATAACCTTGTAAGTTATCCTTGTAAATCTAAATATATGCAAACAGTATGTTCGCATCACAATGCAAAGTTCCGAAATATTCGTTGGTTTTGCCAAGAATAAATATTTTATCATTCAAAAACCTTACTTTTGCTTTTATAGAGAGTAAACAAAAATAGAAACAAAATTGTCGATAGAAATGAAAAGATTTGAAAATAAAGTCGTCTGGATTACAGGTGCATCTTCTGGAATTGGCGAAGCGACAGCCTATGCGTTTGCCAATGAAGGGGCGAAACTGATTCTTTCAGCTCGCCGTGAAGAAGAATTGTTAAGAGTAAAAAAAGCAACTGGTTTGCCCGATGTCGATGTATTCGTTTTGCCGATTGATGTCGAGAAAGCAGAAGAAATTGAACCGAAAGCACAACAGGCAATCAAACATTTTGGGCGAATTGACGTGCTGTTTAATAATGCGGGTATTTCGCAACGCAGTTCGGTAGAAGAGACTGAAATGGCTGTTTATCAAAAAATCATGAATCTCAATTTTTTTGGTGTGGTGGCTTTAACGAAAGCAGTTTTACCAACGATGAGAAAACAAAAAAGTGGACATATTGCCGTAACAAGCAGTTTGTCGGGCAAACTCGCTACTCCGATGCGTTCGGGTTATTGTGCTTCAAAGCACGCCTTGCATGGTTTTTTTGATGCTTTACGCTCAGAAGTTTACCAAGATAACATTGGCGTAACACTCATTTGCCCAGGATACGTCCGAACGAATATTTCGCTAAATGCCGTTGCGGCTGATGGAAGTAAATTCGGCAAAATGGACGAAAACCAAGCTAATGGAATGGATACTGAAGAATGTGCTAGTCGAATTTTGGATGCTATCTATAAAAACAAAGACGAAGTTTATATGGGCGGAAAAGAAGTTTTAGGAGTTTATCTAAAAAGATTTTTTCCGAAAATATTATCAAAAATTGTGCGTGGGCAAATGCCAAGGTAGTAATGAAAATTGCTGTAAAAATTTGATTAACATCATTGTTTCTGAAAGTAGTTTCACAAAAAATATCTTCATGTTTCTTGTGAAACTTTATTTTTTAGTAAATCCTACCTCAAGAAAAATTGTAAACCTGATTTTCAAATACATTAAAAATATTTATTAAATTTATAAAAAATATTTATTGATTTTTTTTAATGAATATTAATTTGTAAAGCGTTGATAATCAGTTTGTTTTTATTTAAAAATTCAATATTTAGATTATCTCACAAACCTTGATTTTGGTCATAGTTTTTAAAAACTTCATCGCATTTCTTTGCAAAGTATTGTTTTTGTCCATAACTTTCAATCAGCAAATAAAAAAAATTGCTACAAACTAAACTAAAAAATAACTGTATGAGGAAACTTCTACTTGCCAGCATCATGCTGGTTTGGGGCAGCATTGCTTTTGCCCAAGAAAAAACAGTATCAGGGAAGGTAACTTCTTCTGAGGACGGCTCTCCACTTCCAGGTGTGAGTGTATTGATTAAAGGCTCTACGAAAGGAGTTACAACTGATGGAAATGGGGTTTACAAAATCTCTGCTTCGACCAACGCAACTTTAAACTTCAGTTTTATTGGTTTCACGACGCAGTCGGTACAAGTTGGTGGCCGTGCGATTGTTGATGTACAATTAAAAGCAGATGCAGCGGCATTCAATGAAGTAGTAGTAACAGCTCAAGGTATTCGTAAGAACATCAGAGAGATTGGTTATGCTTACTCTAAAGTTGCCACTGAAGACATCACAGTTGGTCGTTCGCCACAATTAGCACAAGCTCTTTCTGGTAAAGTGACAGGTTTGGCAGTTTATAACGTAAATAACAGCGTTGACCCTGCCGTAAAGGTGGTTTTACGTGGTTTTCGTTCATTAACTGGTAACAACGAAGCTTTGGTAGTATTAGATGGTATGCAAACAACTTCTACAATATTGGCTTTGATTAACCCTAACGACATCGAAAGCGTTTCGATTTTGAAAGGTGGTCAGGCTGCAACATTGTATGGTTCGGCGGGTATCAATGGTGCAATCGTAATTACAACCAAAAAAGGAGCTCAAGGAAAATTGAAAGTTTCGTATTCAAACAGTACAAACTTCGAGCAAATCAGTTTTTTACCTGATTTTCAAGACCAATATGGTTCGGGTTCACACTATTATCCATCATTCGGTACGGCTGGTTATAGCAATGATTATTTAGTGAGATTGAAAGGAAACTGGAGACCTTACGAAAACCAACAATATGGTGATGCGTATGATGGATCACAAAGAATCCAAGGTCGTGTAGCTGAAGACGGTAGCAAATTGGTTGTACCATACTCAGCAATCCCTGGCATCCGTTTTAAAACATTTGATGTTGGTGTTTCTACAAATAACCAATTTAGTGTACAAGGTGGTGATGAAAAAAGTTCATTCTATTTATCAGCTGAAAATCAAAGAATCAAAGGTGTAGTTCCTGGCGATAAAAGCGAAAGAACTGGTATCAGATTATCGGGTACTAAAGAGTATGGTAAACTCACAGCAGGTTTTAATGCAAATTATACACAAGCTGCTTATGACCGTACTTCGGCTGATTTTTATAGTGAAGTATTGAATCAACCAGCGAATATTCCTTTAACTGACCTAAGAGATTGGAAAAACAATCCATTGGCAAGTCCAAATGGCTATTACAATGACTACTTGAATAATCCTTATTTTGTAGCTGGAAATAACCGTAGAAATTATAAAGATGCTAACATTACTGGTAACTTTAACTTGATTCATAAAACTACCGATTGGTTACAATTTACGAACCGTTTGGGTGTAATGAATAATTCTCGTACAGGTAAAGATTACACTGGTAAATTCTTGTATTCTGACTGGGCAAAAAACAAAGCATATATTCCTGAGCCTTGGACACACGATGATGACTATGATGGTATTTATCGTGCAATTACTGACATCTTAGGCGGTGTTAATGATTATTCAACTACTGAAAACGTAATCAATAATGAATTCCAAGCTCAGTTGACTAAAGATTTTGGTCCATTGAAAAACAGATTGATTTTAGGAAGTAGTATCTACCAAAGAGCAACTAAATCTATTTCAGTTGGTTCAAGTTCACTTGTTGTTCCTGAAGTTTATAATGTTTCAAACCGTCAAGGTGAGTTAACAGGTGGAGAATCAAATACATTGGAGAGAAAGTTGGGCTATTACGCCGATTTAACAACTAACTACAAAAACTGGTTGATTTTCAACGGAACATTCCGTTATGACAAAACTTCACGTTTCTATAAGCCGACTCGTGCCAAGAGTTTCTATTCATATCCTTATTATGGTGCTGCTTTGTCATTTATTCCAACAGATGCCTTCCCAGCTTTGAAAGGAAAAGTATTGAATTATGCAAAATTACGTTTGAACTTCAATAAAAATGCGAATGACAATGTTCCATTGTATGGTTTAGATTTAGTATACAATAACGGTGCAAACTTTCCTTATGGAAATACAGTTGGTTTGACAGTTGGAAACGTACTACCAGATGCTAACTTGAAACCAGAAACAGTTTATTCTGGTGAAATCGGTGGTGAATTCCAAATGTTTAATGACCGTGTAAATATCGACTTTTCGGCATATTCACAAACATCAAAAGGACAAGTAATTACAGTTAAAGTTCCAAATACAACTGGTTTCAGTAACTTATTGATTAACGTTGGTGAAACTAAAAACTGGGGATATGAAGGTGAATTCAAATATTTAATCTTAAGAGACCAAAAAATCAACTGGGATTTCTCTTTGAGATATTCATTTAATGATAACAAAGTTATTGACTTATACCCAGGTATCAATGAGTTTCAATATGGTGGTTATTCTTATGCTAACACAAACGTTATCAAAGGTGAGCGTTTCCCAATGTTGAAAACTGACGGTTATCAATATGCTCCAGATGGTTCGGGTTATGTTTTGGTTAACGGTACAACTGGTTATCCATTACGCCAAACTACATTATCTGCTCGTGGAGGTACATTGCCACGTCATATTGCAGGTTTAGGTTCAAGATTCTCTTATGGAAGTGTAGCATTTACATTTAACTTCGAGTATCGTGGTGGAAACTACATGTTTAGTGACTTAGGTCGTCAGATGACATTTACTGGTGCTGGTGGTTGGACTGAAAATAGAGCTCCACACATTTTCCCTAATTCAGCAATCTTAAATGCTGATGGTAAAACTGTAACGCCAAACACAACTGTAAATGTACGTGAAGCTGAGTATGCTCTTTGGGTAGATAACTATCGTTTGATTTCAGAAAACTTTGTTAATAAAGCATGGTTTATCAAATTGAGAGATGTAAACTTGTCATACAGTGTTCCATCAAAAGTTATTGCGAAGACAAAAATCTTCTCAAGTGCAAGTGTTGCTGTTTATGGTAGAAATTTATTGACAATTGTTGATAAAGCTAACTTCTACACTGACCCTGAGTTTAGTTTTACAACTGGTAATGGTTTAGGTATCAATAATACTACTCAAACGCCTCCAGTACGTCAGTATGGTGTAAATATCAACCTTGTATTTTAAGTAACCACCAAAAATTGAATTTAACAATGAAAATAAAATCAATATTTATATCAGCAATAGTGGCGGTGATGAGTAGTGCTTGTAACGATACTTTCTTAGATATCAATACAAACCCTAACACGCTACCAACTGCGTCGCCCAACTACGTATTTACAAATGCTGAAAATACGTCGGCCGCCAACATGGTTTCTCCAAACGAAACTGGCTCTTATTGGGCTGGTCAATGGACGCAATCGAATGGCTATATTATTTCAACTACACTTTTTGCGTATAACTTCACCAATGGTGATTTTAACTACTGGGATGGATATTACGATAATTTGAATGATTATCAGTTTGTAATCGAAAATGCAGATGCTTATAATCAGAAGTTTTTAAAAGGCCCTGCAAAAGTAATGAAAGCATTATTGATGCAACAATTAGTTGATATGTACGGAAACGTGCCATATTCTGATGCCTTAAAAGGTGTTGGTTCGTTGGCTCCAAAGTTTGATGACCAAAAAGCAGTATATGAAGCTTTGATAAAATTATTAGATGATGCAATTGTTGACATCAAGGCCAATGCTTTTGCAAGTGCATTCACAAGCTCAGATATTATCTTTAAAGGTAACACTACGAAATGGGCGAGATTTGCTAACTCATTGAAATTGAGAATCTTAATGCGTCAAGCAAGAATTAGTGGAAGAGATGCTTATATCAAAACTGAAATCAATAAAATCGTTTCAGAAGGCTCAGGCTTTATCACAGGCGAGGATGTAGGTGTTGGTGGAACAGGTTTCTTTTTGGCAACAGCGGGTAAATTGAATCCACTTTATGACCGTTGGGGATATGATGCAAACGGTGCTAAAAGAGCATTGAATAACTTTCCAAGATTAACTCAATATCTTGTAAATAGCTTGAAAACTTCAAATGACACATTGCGTTTGAAAAGAATTGCTTATGCAACAGGTGGCGAGGGCACAACTGCGGGTGTGAGTTCAAAAGCTGAACTAGCAGTAAATTATGTTGGTGTTCCATTTGGAGCAAGTTCTGGATTTTTACCAGCAGGTTCGAGTGCTTTAGGGCCAAGTCTTTTGGTAAAAGGAGCCTATGATAAACCATATATTTTATTGACAGCCTCTGAAGTACAATTAAACTTAGCTGAGGCAAAACAAAGATTTACCGATGTAACCCTTCCAAACACCGCAAAGGCTTATTTTGAAGAAGGAATTACTCAGTCATTTAGAACTTTAGGTGCAAATGTTGCTTTATCAGCTGCATTTAAAGGTAGCAAAATTGAAAACTATGATTGGGATGCTTCAACTAATAAATTGAATGCGATTGCTATTCAAAAATGGGTGACATTCACAAACTTTAGTGGTTTAGAAGCTTGGGCTGAATATCGTAAAACAGGCTTACCTGTTACTCCTCAAAGTATTCAAGTGCCAGATGCAAAACGTCCAGTTCGTTTCTTTTATCCAAACACAGAATCAGGTGCAAACCAAGCAAACGTAACTGCTCAAGGTACGATTGATGCTTTTGCAACAAGATTATTCTGGGATGTTGACTAAGATTCTATCTTAAATAAACACTTTAAGAGGGCAGCCATTTACGGTTTGCCCTCTTTTGTTTTTATGCACTGTTATTGGATTTGGGTATAACTTGCTATGGCAATACTTCGTATCTACAGAAGAAAATTCATAATATTAGAATTTTATTAGAACATTTGCCTACTTTAGATTGTTTGAAATTAATATATAATTTTGTGTGTATGAACATTGTTTTGTAGCACAATTATTTCAAATTAAACAATAACAAACTAAACTAACAAAAAATGATGAGGAAAAATCTACTTAACCTCCTTTTTGCGGTTTTTATTGGGTTGCAAGCATTTGCACAAGATAAAACCGTATCAGGTAAGGTTACATCTTCAGAAGATGGAACTCCGCTTCCAGGCGTGAGTATCACTGTGAAAGGCACTACAAAGGGGGCATCAACTGATGCTAATGGGGTTTACAAAATTTCAACTCCGGCAAATAGCGTATTAGTGTTCAGTTATGTGGGTTTCACAATGAGAGAAATCCAAATTAATAATCAAACTATTATTGATCTCCAACTAAGCCCGGATGCTGGTGTTTTAAATGAGGTTGTGGTTGTAGGATATGGGCAGCAATCAAAAAAATTAAGTACTCAAACCATTGCTACGGTAGGTTCAAAGGCAATTGCCAATAGACCAGTACTTTCTCCTCAAGAATTATTGCAGGGACAAGCTGCAGGTGTTCAGATGGTAGGTTCTTCGGGTTTATTGGGTGCAAATCCCGTAATTCGTATCAGAGGAGCTGCTTCAATTACAGGTGGTGGTCAGCCACTATTTGTAGTAGATGGTGTTCCCCTCAATGACGGAACACTCTCAGCTGGCCAAGGTGCACCAGTAGGTTTAAATCCATTATTAAATATCAACCCGCAGGATATTGAATCAATGTCAGTATTAAAGGATGCTGCTGCAGTGTCGATTTATGGTTCAAGGGGTGCAAATGGTGTTATTTTAATTAATACTAAAAAAGGAGCAACTGACAAAAAAACCGAAATTAGCTTAGATACGTATACTGGTTTTTCAGACCCAACGAGTTTGATTCCAATGATGAATACGGCACAATTTGTAGGTTATATAGGAGAATACAGAGCGGCAAGAGGGCTTGCTCCGGTTTCTTTAAGTAATGATTATTTCGATTGGCCTACTAATGTTGTACAACAAGGTCGTACCAATAATATCAGTCTATCGGCAAGAGGTGGAAGTCAGAATACAACATTCTTTATTGGAGGAACATACGCAACTGAATCGGGCTTTACCATCGGAAATGACCTCCGCCGTTTGGCTGGACGTTTGAATTTAGAACATAAAGTAAACAAATCAATAACAGTAGGTACAAACCTTTCAATTTCTAATGTTGATATGGATAGAATTGGTGCCGAAAATAATACTTTTGCTCCACTTACTTCGGCTTATTTACAATTACCAAACGTACTTCCACGTGATGCAGCTGGTAATCTTGTAAATACTGGTTTTATTCAAAATGTAATTGGTCTTGAAGAATTGAACACTAACCGTTTTGTTTCTAAAAGAACTACAGGAAATGTATATGCCGATTTTAAAATAATAAAAGATTTGGTTTTCAGAACCGACTTTGGAATGGATTATAACGCAGGAGACTCAAAGCAACGTCAAGTAAATTTGTTTACTCCAACGGGTTCGGCTTCTAGAGATTTTCAGTATGATAGCAAATGGTTATCGACAAATACTTTGAAATATAATAAAGATTTGGGTAAAAGTACATTTGGATTATTGGCAGGATATAGCTTTGAAACAGCTCTATTCGATAGAATTGCGGTTTCAGGAACAGGTTTTGCCTCTGATGGACTACCAAACGTTGTATCCGCCGCTACTCCAACTCAAACTCTCGAAGAACGTTCAGAATGGGCTTTAGAATCGCAGTTTGGCCGCTTCAATTATGGTTTTGATAATAAATATGTATTTGAGGCTTCGTTAAGAAGAGATGGCTCTTCAAGATTTGGTGCTGATAATAGATATGCATTGTTTTATGCAGTAAGTGGTGGTTGGATTTTGTCAGAAGAGAAATTTATGAAAAATCAAGACTTCATAAACTTCTTAAAATTAACCGCCAGTTATGGTACAGCAGGAAACGACCGCATCGGAAATTTCTCTTCACTTGATTTATATGGTGGTGGTGTACTTTCTGATTATGGCGGTTCACCAGGTCTTCGTCCTACACAAGTGCCAAACAGAAGTCTAACTTGGGAAGAAACCGCTCAGTTAGATCTTGGTTTTAGTACGACTTTCTACAAAAACAAATTTAATCTATCAGTTAATTATTTTGATAAAATCACCTCTGGAATTCTTTTGGATGTTCCGTTTCCTTTTACTACAGGTTTTGCAAGTGCATCAAGAAATATCGGTAAACTACAAAATACAGGGGTAGAGATTGATTTTAGTGCTAATATTTACGATAAAGGTGATTTTAGATGGAGTATTGGGTTTAACTCGGCCTTCTTGAAAAATAAAGTGTTGGAGTTGCCAGAAGCTTCGATTGACCTTGACGGTAACAGATTTGTAGCTGGTTCTGCATCTCAAAGAGCTGTCGTTGGACGAACACTGAATGAATTCTTTTTGGTTGAAGCAATAGGCGTCAATCCAACTACAGGAGACTTGGAGTGGAGAACAAAAGAAGGTGCAGCCACGACTACTTATTCTGCAAATAATAGAGTATTTGTAGGTTCAGCTATTCCAAAATGGGTTGGTGGTTTTAATACAAATATGTCATACAAAGGAATTGATTTGAGTGCTCAGTTTAGCTATTCTTATGGTAATAAAGTTTTAATTGATGGTTTAGGATTTACCGATAATATGAGTGCAACTGCTGGCTTTAATAAATCGGTTGACTTGTTAGATTACTGGAAAAAAGCAGGTGATGTAGCTTTTGCTCCAAAATTGGGCAGTACTACTGCTCCATTATTTAACCAAGCATCAACTTTGAGACTTCAAAACGGCTCGTTTATGCGTCTTAGAAACTTATCAATTGGATACACAGTGCCTAAAATGTTATTAGAAAAAATAAAAGTAGTAAGAACGCTAAGAGTTTATGCAATGGGTCAAAACTTATGGCTACTGAAAGATAAAAATTTCAGAGGTCCAGATCCAGAGGTTTCGGCTAATGGCCCAAGCAACCAAGTACTTGGCGAATCATTCTTTGCCTTACCTCAGGCCAAAACTATTACTTTTGGTTTAAATCTTGGATTTTAATTTTTCTAACAAATAATGATTATTACAATGAAAAACATAAAAATAGCATTACTAACAGCCTTTGTTTTGGTCGGGGCGAGCTGCTCTGACAGACTCGAACTTTTGCCAGAACAATCACTAGCTGGTTCACAAGCATTTTCGAGTGCGGCAAATGCCGAAGCCACTCTCAGAGGGGTATATTCTCAAACTCAATTATTGGAAGTATTTGGCTCTGGCCCTCAAATTATATTTGATTACCAAGCCGATAATACTGATTTTGTTGGCTCGTTTCCTACATTGCAAGATATAAATAGCTATGTCACAACATCGCCAAATGCTACTATTCAGTCTTACTGGCAAGTGCATTATCGAGTTATCAATGCTGCAAATTCAGTAATTGAGAATGTTCCTAGTATTGCGGACCCTGCACTTACATCAGAAATATCAAAAAGATTGGTTGCAGAAGCCAAGTTTTTGAGAGCAATTACTCACTTTAATTTGTTGCATATGTTTGCTCAACCCTTTCAAGTTCAGAGTGGAAATACGCCAGGTGTGCCGTTGTTAACTCAAAGTTTTACGGGTACGATTGAGTTTCCTGCTCGTGCAACTGTGGCAGCCTGTTACAACCAAATTGCCAAAGATTTAAACGAAGCATTGGTAGATTTACCGGCAGTTTCAACTCCTGCTTCAAGAGGTCGTGCATCAAAGGGTGCAGCAGCAGGATACCTTTCAAGATTACATCTTTATAAAGGTGAATTCCAACAGGCTGCTGATTTTGCTAATCAAATTGTTAGTGCCACTACTTCGTATAGTTTAGCTTCCAATTATTCGTTTTATGGAGCTGCTCCTACAGCCGAACACGTTTTTGTGATTATAAACAGTGCTACTGATAATGGTCGTACAGGTTCAGGTGGTTGGGCTTCTTATCACAGACCCGCATCTAATGGCGGACGTGGAGATTGTGCAATGGCACCAAGTTTAGAGACTTCATTTGGAAGAGAAGCAACAGATAAGCGATTTGTAGATTTAAGTGCATTCGTTACTGCTGCTGATGGACAAAGAAAAAGAATGACGCTTAAGTTCCCTGATGCAGCTAATAATACTGATTTGGCCCCTTTAATGCGTACATCAGAAATTTATCTTACTCGTGCCGAGGCATTAGCGGAGTTAAATGGCATTAATAATGAGTCTTTAACTTTGGTTAATGGGATTCGTACAAGAGCGGGTCTTCCTGCTTGGACAGCTACTACTTTCACTACGAAAGCAGCATTTATTTCAGCTATTTTGGAAGAAAGAAGAAAAGAGTTATGCTTTGAAGGACACAGAAGAATGGATCTTTTAAGGAAAGGTTTGCCATTACGTACTACTGGCTCTACTGCGAGTTTGGCTGTTTTTGGAGGCCCTAAAACTGTATTACCATTGCCTCAAAGAGAAATTGATTTGAATAAAAACCTTGTTCAGAATCAATCATATTAATCAAGTAAAATAAAAAAGGAGTGCATCGAAAGTTGCACTCCTTTTTTATATCAGTTATTTTGAAAAGATGAGATTTTCGAAATAAAAATAAGTGGAAAATCAAGGTCAAAAATCTGAATAAACAATTTTTCAACCTTGACTCTCTAAATTAGGACCAATAAATTGGTGCTATTAATATCTGTTACGGTTGTTGTCACGGTCTCCACCACCATAACCACCGCTTCCACCGCCACGGTTGTATCCACCGCCGCCGCCACCACCGTAGCCGCCACGGTCTCCACCGCCACCACGGTTGTAACCACCACCACCGCCGCTACCGCCACGGTTATCTCTTTCTTTTTTCTCTTCAGCTTGATTAACTACTGCTGGACGTCCACCAATATCGGAGCCGTTCAATGCGTCAATTGCTTTTTGTGCTGAGGCATCATCAGGCATTTCTACGAATGCAAAGCCTTTACTTCTTCCAGTAAACTTGTCAGTGATGATTTTAACAGAACTTACTTCGCCATACTCTTCAAAATATTGCTTTAATTCGCTTTCTTGGATTTTAAAAGGCAGACTTCCAACAAAAATGTTCATGATAACTTTGTGATTTGAATGATAAATTTTTACAAAAGTATATTTATTTTATTAATTAACTACAATTTATAGTTTTTTTTGAAAATAAAAACTTGGTTTTCAATAAATTTATATAAAAAAGGCATAAAGTAGTGTCTTAGTATTATCTAAAAATACAAAAAACTACTTTATGCCATTGTTATTTTTAATATTTCTTACGAAATTAATTCGCCATTTCTGACAAGAATTTGATACGCATCAATCGAAGTTCTTCTTCGGTTGCATCTTGGCTTTCAAACTCTTTGAGTGCCGCCCCGATATTATCGGTTTCGGCAGCCATAAAATAATCATAAATTTCATCTTGTCGGTCTTCGTCAATTACTTGATTGATATAATAATCAAGGTTTAGGCGAGTTCCCGAATAACAAATATGTTCGATTTCTTCTATCAATTCGGTCATTGTAAGGTCTTTCGCCTCCACGATTTCGTCGAGGTTTATCTTACGATCGATTTGCTGAATGATATAAATTTTAATCTTCGATTTATTTACGGCCGATTTTACAA
>JAFEIL010000494.1 GCA_017495105.1 Emticicia sp.
ATATAAAATTAACTCAATTAGAGCAAAAAAACAGTGATTACTCCAAAGATAATGTTTTTCACTCAAGATGTGTCGTCTCGTAAATCTTACTTCATTACCTCATTATTGAAATTTGGTACGCTATTATTAGTCCTTTTTTCGAGCGAATCAGTATTTGCTCAACCCAAAATCCAATGGGCAAGCAAGGTGTTGGGCTTTTCGTCGGAAAGAGTTGAACCCAATAATCCTGGGCCACAATACAGAGCAATTCAAGTGTTGGGAAGTCCAAATAAATTACCACAAAAAGACGAAAGCGTGTGTGCATGGTCAACAGCAGGTGCTGATACCTATGCAGAAGAATACATTAAAGTTGGTTTTAAAAACCCAATTAGAATTAAGCAAGTTTCTATCGGTGAAAACTGGGGAGCTGGGGCAGTTGTCCGTGTTTTGGCCTATGATTCAACCGATAGAGAATTTATCATTCATGAAAACAAAGAAGATACCCCAACCGAAAAAGGTAGAATGTGGAATATCATTATTCCTCAAACTGAATATAGAGTTTATGCCATCAAATTGATTGTTGCTCCCGCCAAAATTTCAGGTTATAACCAAATTGATGCCATTGGAATTTCGGAAATTGATTTGCCTTTTGAAGCAAAAATTAATCTGGCAAAAGATATTCCGAAAGAAATTATTAAAGAAAATTTGGGAAAAGGTATTAATACAAAAATCGGAGAAGTTGCACCAATCATTACGCCTGATGGTAAAACTTTGTTTTTTACAAGAGAAAAGCACGACCAAAATATAGGAAAACAAAAACTACAAGATGTTTGGATTTCGAGAGTTATGCCCAATGGTTCTTGGGGAGAAGCCGAAAACATAAAAGAACCTATCAATACGCCAGAAAACAATGCAGTTTCAACAATTTCGGCCGATGGAAAAACCCTTTACTTAGTAAATGTTTATATTCCTGATGGTTCATTTCGCCCAGGATTATCAAAGTCCAAACGAACCAAAATCGGCTGGGAATTTCCTAAAGAAGAAAAGATTATTGATTATTCAAATCTGAGTGATTACACAGAATTTACACTCGCTCCTAACGGAAAAGTTTTGGTAATAGCTTGTCAGCGGAAAGATACTAGGGGCAGAAAAGATTTATACGTTTCGTTTTTGAGAGAAGATAAAGTTTGGTCTAAACCTGTAAATATGGGTTCGACAATCAACACAGCAGAAAGCGAAAGCACTCCATTTGTGGCTGCTGACTCAAAAACTATTTATTTCTCAACAGCGGGTTTTCCAGGCTATGGAGATAAAGACATTTTTATAAGTCGCCGACTAGACAGTACTTGGACTAATTGGAGTGAACCCGAAAATATTGGTGATTTAATAAATACTCCAAAATGGGATGGTTATTTTACAATTCCTGCATCAGGCGAATATGCCTATTTGAGTTCCAACGAACGCTCAATTGGGGAAGAAGATATTTTCAGAATAAAACTTTTTCCTTCAATCAAGCCTGACCCCGTAGCAATTATTTCAGGAACGGTTATAAATGCCTTTGATAAGAAAACAATTTCGGCTGAAGTTGTCATGGAATTACTGAATGATAGCACAGGTACTGATAAAATTGTAGCCGAATTTGACCCAGAAACTGGTGAATATAAAATGGTTGTGCCACTCAAAAAAGCTTATAGTTTGAATGCTTCAAAAAAAGGCTTTATCAGTATCAGTGAGAGCCTTGACCTTACAAAAGACCGTCGTTTTAGGGAAATTAAGAAAAACATTACCTTAATTCCAGTAAAAGAAGGACAAACAATGGTTTTGAACAACCTTTTTTTCAATCAAAGTAAGTTTGATATTTTGCCTGCTTCTTACCCAGAGCTCAACCGAATTATTGATTTGATGAAAGAATACCCAACGATGCAGGTTATCATTGAAGGTCATACTGATGGTAGCGATGAAAATATGATGCTCAACGTAAAACTTTCGCAGGAGCGAGCCAACGAAGTTAAGAAATACTTAGTCGAAAAGGGCCAAATCGAAGCCAAACGAATTCAGACTAAGGGCTGGGGGCAGTCGAAACCAATTGCGAGCAATGCAACGGAGGAAACCCGCAGAAAGAATCGCAGAGTTGAGTTTACGATTCTAAAACTTTAGTAATTTTTCATTTATTTATTCTTTTCAAGTGCCAAATTTTTCTACAAAAAATATACTTGCTACATTATTGATTTTATTTCCAATTGTAGTATTTTACTTAGTTTTTCAGAAATACGCAGTAAATATTCCACATTGGGATGATTTTGCTATCCGAAATACTTTGGCTCAAATACTGGAAACTGATTCTATTTCTGAAAAAATAAAGTTACTATTCTCGCAGCACAACGAACACCGAATTCTATTAACTAGACTCTCGGCATGGTTTGTTTTTCTTCAACAAGGAACGCTCAACTTAAAAAGCCTAATGTTTATTGGCTTTTTTGCCTTAATTGGACTTCTTAGTATTTCCTTTCAAATCTCAAAAAAGTACAATTCTCCCCTACTTGCTTTTGTACCGATTTCATTTATTCTTTTTAATGTTGGCTTATTTGAAAACATATTTTGGGGAATGGCGTCAATCCAAAATTTTGGGGTTATCTTCTTTGCTTTTCTGACCTTTTATTGGCTTGTTTTTTCAATCGAAAAGCGAAACAAACATTGTTTTTATCTAGCAGTTTTTTCTTGTTTTATTGGTGTTTTTACGAGTAGTAATGGTATCATTATTCCGCTAATTGGTTGCTTAGTTTTACTTGTTCAACAAAGAAAAAAGGAATTATGTGTTTGGTTTGGAGGTTCGATAATCTTTATTGTGAGCTTTTTCTTCAATTTTCAGAAAAACCCTGACAATGTAGTTAAAACTAACTTTTCTGATTTCAAAGGCATCATAAAAGGACTTTTTGCAACTCTGGGAAGTGTACTTGATTCTTCTAGCATAGCTCCATCTAAACATATTGATTTAGCAATGGCACTTGGCTTATTTCTATTGATATTTATGTGTATGTTTGCCTATGAAATTATATTCAAAAAATACAATCGAGAGACTTTCCGTTTAACTCAACACACAAACGACTTATTCTTACTGGCTTGCTTAGCTTTTATTGGAATTTCGAGTGTAGGAATTGTGGTCGCACGAATATCCTACGGTATTGACATTCTATTGACAAGTAAATACAAAATTTATTCTGTTTTAAGCCTTATCATTTTCTACTTAGTTGCACTCAATTCGCTTGCCGAAAGATTTAAAAACAATTTTATAAATTTAGCAATTTTTGTAGGTATTATCTTTAACTTCTACACCTATATTGCTGACTATCAAAATATTAAGTACTTAAACCAAGAGCGAATCACCGACCAATTTAAGCAACAATATAGCGATAAAGCTTTCCCAACAAAAGGAATAATGCAGGTTTTACAAAAACCAGAAAATACATTTTATGATTCAATAATTAAAGAAATGTGGCAGGTACAAGATAGCACTTTGCAAAATCTAAATATCGAAAAAAAAGGAGAAAATGTTTTTTTAACATTTCAAAAAACTGATGAAAAAATAAACCTAAAAAACTCAGAATCGGGCTTGTATTTTGTTCTAAAATCTGACAAAAATATCTATTTATATCCTTCTCACATCAAGCCTTTGGGTATGAAAGCCTACCTCAACCCTCATTTCTTAACAAATAATCAACTTGAAATTGATAACTTTACGGCTGTAATTAATAAATTATACATTCAATCGGGAAATTACCGCATAGGAACAATAAAGGTTGAAAACGAATCAAAAGCCCTTGTTTGGAGTAATCAAACGATTGATATTAGGCATATTGCTAAAAGTCATCCAAAACAAAATTGGTGATTCAATTATCAATTATCAATTATCTGAAAAGTTGTATTTTGAATTTTAGGTTCAATTTGCTTCCGTTTATCTATATTTTTATACATAATGACACAAAATACTACAAACACATCCTATTTAAGGCAACTTGATGGGCTTCGATTTTTGGCGGTAACGATGGTTTTAATTGATCATTGGTCTAGCGACGTCTTGCAATTTCCGATAAGTTATTTGGGCGTTTGTATGTTTTTTGTCCTTAGTGGTTTTCTGATAACTCGAATCTTGTTGCAGGCTCGGCAGAAAGATGAAAATTTGGGGCGTTCACATAAATTCTCGTTAAAACAATTTTATATCCGTCGAACAGTCAGAATTTTTCCGATATATTATCTTACAATATTGGCCTTGTTTATTTGGAATGTAGAGCCAGTTAGGGAAAAAATTTGGTGGTATATTACCTATACAACCAATATTTATATAGCTATCAATCAAACTTGGATGGGTTCGAGCGACCACCTTTGGTCGTTGGCTGTTGAAGAACAATTCTATTTGTTTTTTCCCTTCATAGTTTTCTTTTTATCGGCTCGTTCATTACCTAAAATCCTCTTCGGATTTATTGCTTTATCGGTCGGTCTTCGCTTGTTTTTTTATCTCAATGGCACTGCTTGGATGACACCTTATGTGCTAATGCCTACCTGCTTAGATGCTTTTGGAATCGGTGGATTATTTGCATATTTCTATTTTCATAAAAACGAAGCAGTCAAAAAGTTTGTGACTAATAAAGTTTGGTTACTTATAAGTTTGGTTCTTTATATCGGAATCGTACTTTGGGGAAAACAGTTTCCAGACGGACATAATATCATAACCATAGTTTTTTTACGCCTTTTTGAATCTTTTTTCTCACTTTTTATGGTCGGAAATGCTGTTTATGGCTTTAGTGGCGTAACCAAGAGTTTTTTAGAAAACAAAGCAACTGTTTATCTTGGTCGAATTAGTTATGGCATTTATATCTACCATAAATTCATCTATAATCATTACCATAATTCACCATCAAATCCAGTTGTGAAGATTCTAAACAAACTGCCGATAATTGATGAAAACATGGTTTTGAAAATCATTTTTCTCTACGCAGTTACGGTTTTCGTTTCGACTGTTTCATGGTTTTTGATTGAAAAACCAATCAATAAATGGAAGGATAAGTTTAGCTATTAAAACTTACCTCACTATTTTCTTTATCAAAACTTTCTGACCATCCAAAACCCTTAGAAAATATATCCCTTCGTTTAATGAACTTATATCAACCGAAATTGTTTCAACCTTAACGCCTTGTTTTTCAATACTTTGCAATGCTTTTCCTTGATTATTGAGTAAATCTATTTTGATTGCTCGTGGTTGCGTTTGTAGTGGAAATGCTACATTCACTCTATCTTCAACTGGATTTGGAAAAACCAATACCTCAAAGGTTTGTTCGGGAATATTCTCAACATCAGTTACTATATACCCATTCAATCCATTTATTTGCCACCCGATTTCGTTGAGACAATTTAACAACAAATCGCCTGGAGTATGATTTACTTCGGCGGCTCTAACACTCGGCGACATCAATGAATTCGCTGTTCCTACGGTGTAAGTACTTTCATCAAAATGTGAAAAACTTGAACCACTTTTAAATGGAGAAGGAGCATAAAGCCGTGGTAAATTATTAGCAAACGCAGGATTTTTAAGACCAAAATATAAAGCGTTGCTTATAAGCGAGGTTTTTAAATCTGTTGAAGGGTTTCCGTAAACGCCAGAATTGGTTAATTTTACTTTCTTGGAATCTTGAATAAAAATATCAAATACATAAGCACTGCCCGACTGTCCGTATAGGCCTTGTGTATCATTGACGCTCATCGACGAAGAAAAACCAAGTCCGTGGGCTATTTCATGAAGCAAAACTGTAATAATATCAAATTTTCCTGCCTGAGCCTTTGCATCAGTGCCAAGATACCAATTGATGTTGGCATTCAGGGTGACTGTCATTTCAAAATCAGCTGAGTTTAGGTCTTTGCCCGAAAGAGCTTCAGCTAATGGTGCAGGATACCAAACATTAGCATAAGGCAGATTGGGAATACTTGCACTATTTCTATAAATACGAGTAGCTCCTGTTTCGGCTAAAACCGTACTCACCACAGTCTTTGACCAAGTAGCTTTTATTCGAATGGTTTGAGTTGAAATCAAGTACCTCTCCCAAATCGCAACAGCATACTCGAAAGAAGTTTTTACTTGCTCGGGAAAATCAATGTAAGTAACTTCAATATTTGATGTAGCAGCCAAACGCCCGCTGGCCGAAATAAATTCTTGGGCTGGGATTTCAGTAAAACTATTTTGCTCTGATAAATAACATACAACAGGCACAGCAGGCATTGAATCTTGCGAAAAACTAACTTGCTGAAAACACAAAAACAGAATAATAATTACAAAATAAGGCATTGAAGAAAATTTATTGACCGACAAATCTACCTATATAGACGAAATAATGATTCAAAAAATTGCACAAAAAACAAAAAACTCCCCACTTTCGAGGGGAGTCAACCACTTTTATTACGATTAGTGGTTTTTCTAAAAGCCTTCATTTATCAATTCATATTAACAAAAAAAGACATTGTGAAACTCGTCTTTCCTGACAAATTTAGATTAGAACCCTTTCACAAATGAGTTATAGCCCAGATTCTCCATTATCTTTTGAGTATCTTTGGCATTTGCTTTTTGTTCAAATAGGCCATAAACAACTCGGTAAACCATCGGTTTATAAGCAGATTTGCTCACTTGAATAAATATCTTTTCCACTTCAGTTTCGCCATTTTTAGCAAGTTTTAGAGCAAAATCTTTAGCCGCTTTTAATTGTCCGAAAGCGGCAATTTGCAAACCAAAACCAGAAAGATTTTTCATTTTTCCGTTTAAATCATAGACGTGATTAATATCGAAATCTTCTAACTTTGTAGTTTCAACCTCAACTTCATATTCTTTTACGGATTTCTTTAAAGTAACCGCTGTACTCGCAGAAGCATCAGCTGAAGCCCAAAAACGTTCAAACTCGTCATTGCCTTGAATTTCCTGTACTTTTACATTAGCTTTAGCAGACTTCGCTCCAATCTCATCCATTACATTATTTGAGATATTTACCATAGAGTTATTGTCACCCATTTTTACACGATCGTTGATTCTTACCACAACCGATTTTCCGTTTTCGGTATTTGTTAACTTCACTTTTTTGTTAAAAGATAAAGAAGCATTTTCCTGTTTCACAGCAGAAGATTTGCCAGTTCCGAGGTCATCAGCTAAACTAGCGGTAACTTCCTGAGCTTGACTTTTGATGGCAAAAGTTGTAAAAACAACTCCGAGTAAAAAAACAAATCGTGCTCTCATGGTCATTGTATTTATATGGTAATTAGTGTTTAGAAGAAATCTTTTCTATTCTAGATTTCTTGACAATCCATATCAAATAGCGTGCCAATTCATTTAAAGGCATAAAAAAATCATGACTTTTTGAATCATGATTTTTAATTGGTAAATTTACTATCATTCAAAGTTTATTTGAATTCTTTTACAAATGGTGAATAGCCAAGAGAAAGAAAAGCCCTTTGTTTTTCACGTGCCGAACTATCAGTTTTCAATAGGCCAAAATACACTTTGTAATATGTTTTTTCGGGGCTATTAACAGTATAGATAAATAATTGACGCTTTTCAGCATCTCCTTTCTGAGCAATTTTAAGAGCATATTCTTTGGCTAAATTAAGATCTGAGAATGATGCAAATTGCAAAGCATAACCAATCAAATCACGTTTTTCCTTCACATATTTGAAGTTATCATCGTTGAATTCTGTACTTAAAACCTCTACTTCTTTGGTATTTGAGGTCATTTCTTGTCCAAATTCATCGTTTTCAATCTCTTGCACCACCACACGAGCTTTTCTAACCACAATATTATTTGACTGCTCGTCCGATGTTTTTGAAATAATTAAAATTTTATCAGAATTACCTTTGAGAACTCTTGTCAAATCTTCTCCATTAAAATTATGTGCAATAGCAAAACTTGAGCTAATAACTGCAATAATCGCAGATAACAAAACTTTTTTCATAGTATTTTTTGTTTGAATTTGATTAAATGAATGCAAAGTCCGTGCTAAACTTGTTTCTTAGAAGAAAAAAAAAGAAATTTGAAGAATATTTCTTTAACCTAAATGATGAATAATTCTAACTGATGATTGAGCCTTAAGTCTCAAAAAATCATTGGAATATATACCTACAATTTATGAAAAACCATTTTCCTTTCCCCGATATTGGTCAAAGTCGTGCCATTGTGGAACGTGTAACTCCAGAAATTGACGGTGGACGCTTTGCTTCAAAAGCAATCATCAATGAACTGATTAAGGTTGAAGCCGATATTATGATTGACGGACACGATAAGTTAGCAGCTCGATTACTTTTCAAGCACGAAACCGATAAAAACTGGAGCGAAGTTGTGATGGCTGACATGGGCAACGATCGTTGGATTGGTAGATTTACTGCCGCCAAACAAGGTTTTTATACCTTTACAGTCGAAGCATGGGTTGATCACATTGCCAGCTGGCAACACGAAGTTGACCTAAAAGTGCGTGATGGCCAACATCTTGTTGTGGAAATGATGCAAGGAGAACTTTTCTTGAATGGAATGGCAAAATTGGCCAAAGGTGATGATAAAAAAGCGATTCAAGCAGCAGCGAAAGCAATGAGCAACGAAAATCGCTATGACGAAGCAATTCAGATTGTCATGAGCGACCAAATGAACGATTGGCTTACCAAGTATCCTGAACGACAGTCGGCCTTTCGTTATCAGGAACTAAAAATTTACGTTGACCGAGAAAAAGCTTGCTTTTCGGCTTGGTATTCGATGTTTCCTCGCTCGGCGGCTCGTGAAGTTGGAAAGCATGGTACTTTTAAAGATGTGGAAGCACTTTTACCACGCATTTCCGATATGGGATTTGATGTACTTTATTTGCCACCAATTCATCCTATCGGAACAACGCATCGTAAAGGAAAAAACAATATACTAAATGCTGATGAAGGTGATGCAGGAGTACCCTACGGCATTGGTTCCGAAGAAGGTGGGCATACTGCCATTCATTCAGAATTGGGAAATTTGGCAGATTTCAAGCATTTGATTGACGAATGTAAGAAATATAACATGGAAATTGCGATGGATTTGGCAATTCAGTGTTCGCCCGACCATCCGTGGGTTAAAGAACACCCAAATTGGTTTAAGATTTTACCCGATAACTCTATTAAATATGCCGAAAATCCACCAAAAAAATACCAAGATATTTATCCTGTAAATTTCGAATCAGAAGATTGGAAAAACCTTTGGCAAGAACTGAAATCAGTAATTACGACCTGGGCAGAATGGGGTGTTAAAATCATTCGTGTTGATAATCCGCATACAAAATCGTTTTGTTTTTGGGAATGGGTAATTGCCGAAGTAAAAAAAGATTATCCGGATATGATTTTCTTAGCCGAAGCCTTTACAAAGCCAAAAGTGATGCAACAACTCGCAAAGTTGGGTTATTCGCAGTCATATACTTATTATGTTTGGAGAACTACAAAAGCAGAAATCATGGAGTATATGACCGAACTAACGAAGGGAGAAATGAGGCATTATTTCAGACCAAATTTCTGGCCAAATACGCACGATATCGACCCGTACATGCTTCAAACTGGGCATGAACCACTGTTTTTAATTCGTTACTTCATGGCCGCAACTTTGGCAAGTAACTACGGAATATTCGGACCTACCTATGAATATTTGTATCATGCACCATATAATGGCAAAGAAGAATATGCTTTTTCGGAAAAATATGAAATTAAATGGTGGAATTGGGAACACCGAAATAAATTGACCTACGTAATTTCTCAGGTAAATCGTATTCGTAAAGAAAATTCGGCTTTTCATAGTACTAATAATATTGATTTCTGCTCAATAGAAAATGACCAACTTTTGGCTTATCTGAAAGTAAATGAAGCAAACCGTATTTTATGCATAACAAATCTAGATGGATATAACCGCCAATGTGGTTTTGTGAAAATTCCTTTATGGAAAATTGGCAAAAACGAATGGGAAAGCTATCGTGTACATGATCTCCTTTCGGGAGCAACTTATATTTGGAAAGGTGACACAAACTTCGTGGAACTTGACCCAAATATCTTGCCTTTTCATTTGTTTAGAATTGAAGATATTTAAGTTTTCATTATAAAACGATACTCCAAATTGTTAATTGGAACCGAGGCATACTAAAAAAAGTATGCCTCGGTTTTTTTAACCAAATCCTCATATAAATGACTCATTTTCCCGTAATAAGCTCAAACCTCTCCCCTACTCATTTAGCAATTTTTATAAAAGAAAAATATGGATTGAGCAATAATACTTCATGTAATTTATTGAAAGCAGGAATTAATCACACTTATTTGATTAAAGACGAGGATAAACGATTTATTTTCAGAATTTACAGCCTTGACTGGCGAACTGAAAATGAAATTTTAGAAGAAATTCGGCTTCTAAACTTGCTCAAAGCTAATACTATATCTGTTTCTTACCCAATTACAGACAAAACTAATAACTATATACAGACAATCAATGCACCCGAAGGCGAGCGTTTGGCGGTCATGTTTTCCTATGCTGAAGGAGAAAAACTCTTAAATTTTGATGAAGAAAATCACTTCCAAACAGGGGTTGTAATGGCACAAATTCATCAGGTTACTAAAAACTTAGAACTAGAAAGAGTTGAATACACACCACAACTTTTGATTGATGATGTTTTTAATTATTTGTCAAATTTCCTAGACGAAAATTCTGATGAAATGGCGTTTATGCACTCAACGCAAAAGCATTTGGTTGTTGAATTTTCAAAAGTAAACCTTGAAAAAATCAGAAAAGGTACAGTGCATTTAGATATTTGGTTTGATAACCTAAATATTAGCAAAGATGGTAAAATCACTATTTTTGATTTTGATTTCTGCGGAAATGGCTGGCTTTGTATGGATATTGCTTATTATGTGCTTCAACTCCATAGCACTGAAAGAGACGAAGCTATTTGTAAATCTAAGCTCGACAGTTTCTTGGCTGGTTATGAATCAGTTACCAAAATTTCGGATGAAGAAAAACGCATTTTTCCAATGCTTGGCATAAGTCTTTATTTCTTTTACATTGGTATTCAATGCCAAAGATTTGATAATTGGTCGAATACATTTTTGAATGAAATGTATCTCAAACGCTTCATTAATCTACTAGTAAAACGTTATTTTGATTTGAATAAAGTAGGATAATAAAAAAGTAGCATTTTGCAAATGAAAAACATTAACTACATTTACATTAAAATAGTAAAAGCCTATGCAGTACCTATCCTTACTAGAAAAACTTGCCGAAAAAAATATAATTTCGGACAAACAGACCTACCAAATTAAAGTTTCTGAATCGAATCAGCCATTTTCTATTCATTGGGAGCTCCGTTTACTACTCTATCTCGGCATTATGCTTTTGAGTACTGGTTTAGGTGTATTAATTTACAAAAATATTGATTCGATTGGCCATAATATTATATTTGCTCTATTTGCTTTAGTCTGTTTGGCATGCTTTTATTACGCTTTTCAGCATCGAAAGCCTTTTTCTTGGGGCGAAATAGAAGAGAGTACTAATTTTGATGATTTTGCATTGCTCGGTGGTTGTTTGGCATTTCTGACTCTTGAAGGATATCTCCAATATCAATATAACCTCTTTGGTAATCGCTATGGTCTTGCAGTAATTATACCTGCCATTTTATTCTTTTTTTGTGCTTATTTTTTCGACCATCGAGGCGTTCTATCAATGGCGATTACGGCATTGGCTTCTTGGATTGGAATAACTATAACACCACTCCAATTACTAGAAAACAATGATTTCAATAGCCAATATATGATAATTACGGCAATTTTGTTTGGAATATTTCTAATTATTATTGGTTGGGTTTCGATTCAAAAAGACTTAAAAAAACACTTTAGTTTCAATTATTTTATTTTTGGTGGAAATCTTACATTTATTGCAGCTCTTTCGGGCCTTTTTATCTCTGATTTGGAATTTATTTACGGAATTATCATCGCAGTTTTGTCTTATCTAAGTATTGCTTATGCCCGCAAAAAACAATCTTATTTGTTTCTCTTGATGGGTGTAATTTATGGCTATATTGCATTTACCTATACAGTATTCAAAATTCTTCCCAGCAACCTTAACCCGTTTTTGTATATGCTTTATTTTATGCTTTCGGCTTTAGGAATTGTCCTATTTTTAATAAAAATTAAAGAAATCGTAGGTCTAAAGAAATGAAAAAAGCATATAACAAAACTTGGGTTGAAAACATCAATAATCGAAAAATAATTGACGATTGGTTTTCGAAAAAACTTATCAGCGATGAACAACACAAAGAAGGCTATCAAGCATTTCCTGTGGGTTTCCACCAATCAAATATTTTCGTAAAAATTGGATTATTCCTATTTACATGCCTAGCGGCATCGGCAGGATTGTTTTTTATTTACCTCATTCTCGACGCGTTTTTTTCCGAATCTCGTTTTGGATTTTCGATAATAAGTTTGATTTACTCTGTCATTTTTCTCTATTTTCTTGAGTATTTTATCAAAAAAAATAATTTCTATCATTCTGGCGTTGACAATGCCTTGCTTTATGCCTTGTTAAGTGCGGCTTTCAGTGTCATTATAGGATTTACTAATTTTGACTTACCAAGTTGGATATATTGCATAATTGCATTGGCTATTCTTTTGCCCGCATTAATTCGGTATGCTGATACTATCGTGGCTTTCGTGGTTTATTTTGCGTGGATTACTTTTTGGTTTAGTCTAATCACCAAATACCCAATCGGCAAGGTTATTATACCTTTTGTGATGATGATTATTTCCGCTATTACCTTTCTTTTTATTGAATTTTGGAAGAAAAAAGAAACAGGAAGTTATTACCGAGAGGTGCAGAATATTATCACAATTCTGACTTTAGCTACTTTTTATTTAGGGGGTAATTATCTGATAGTCAGAGAAGGAAATGCTTCACTGAATAATTTAACTTATTCAATTCAAATTGACTTTGCACCAATATTTTATCTATTTAGTTCAATAATTCCACTTTTCTACATGGTTTATGGATTGAGAAAACACGACCGGAAATTTTTAATAGTCGGTATCGGTGCGGTGGCATTTTCGTTATTTACATATCATAATTATTTTTCAGTTTTACCCCTCGAA
>JAFEIL010000357.1 GCA_017495105.1 Emticicia sp.
ATTTACTTGTTTATTACTAATCTGTGCTGGAACGTCAATGATTACTTTCTCTATTCCATTATCATAATAGATGTATGTGTTTTCGATATTGATATTTTCAGGAAGTCTAATCTTTACAGTAAATTGTTTTTGTGCAATACAAGTTACCGAAGTAAAATGTACCAAAATGATAATTCGTTTAAAGAATAGTAACATAATCGTATAGGATAAATTGATTTAAGTACTGTGGCCATTTTTTTAAATAAGTCAAATATTACAAACAACATAAATAAAAATCTTATGTTGTTTGTAAATATACTATGCTTGACAACTATTGTTTCTACAATAGTTGCAAATTGTTGTAGATGCTGGCGTGCAACTTTGATCTCTACACTCAGAAGAGCTGGTACAATATGCCGTACAACAAGTGCCGCCTGGCTCTTGATCCTCGTTCCCTACACCACCTTTTACTTTTTTCATTTGCTCTCTCGAAAGCACAGAACCACCAAAGTTCGAAATCATTGTTTTCATTTTTGTAAAATTTAAAGTTAAAAATTTATTTATTTCAGATTTGCAAATCCATTGTTGGTAAGTATTTCAAAACGTCTTTCAAATCTGTTAAAGGAATTTTATAGCCTTTCATTGATTTTTTTTAAAAGGCTTTTAATATCTGCTGTATCACTTCCTTTTTTATCTGCTAATTCGATTGTCCTTTCTGCATACATTTTTGCTAATGGTAAATCTTCTCCGATTTTGTAGATTAAATGTGCCACCGTGTCATTATTGTGAGATTCCGAACTTAATTTTACAGACTCTAAAGCCCAAAGAAGTGCTTTTTTCAAATCTTTCTTGTTGTCTGTTTTTTCATATACAAGCCAAGCATAATAATTTAACTCCTTATCAACACCAAATTTTACGCTTGGCAAAAAATCATCAACCCACTCTACAAATTGGCTATCAACTTTTTCTTTGCGTTCGTTTTGATTAATTTTTACTTTTAAAACCATGGGTTTAATAATCTCAGCACTGAAGTATTGGCTTAAATTTTTCTCTAATTTTTCTGTGTCCAAAATTTTGGTTTCAGGATTCAAAGCTTCATCAAAACACTCTTGTTTAGTTACCAATAATATCATATCATTTACACTCATGGCGTAGTTTTTGGTGAAATATTCGTCAAAATCACTTTTATGAGTTTTAACATAATTAAAGGCTTCGGATTTAGGTTTCCAAGCTGAATAATACATGAATAGCTTATTCTCATCAGCAGTCCAGTTGGCTTGTGTTTTTAGGTAATCTGAGCATACTGTTAAGGCAAGTTTATTGTCAATAGCGGCCAAAACTAAGTAATTAGCATATATTCTAAGGAATTCAGCAGTTCTCTCATCATTTTCATAACGTTTTTTCATTGTAAAAGACTGCGTTTCAGTATTCAAACCCATCTTTATTTGCTCAATCAACTGTTCATCTGTGGTATTTCCTCCCCCAGCAATTCTATGTACATATTCACCTTTTGTATTAAAAAGCATCAAAGTAGGGTACATATTGATAGTATAGGTATTGGCAAAAAAATCTGCCGAAGCATACAGGCTTTTTATATTTTCGCTATCTATTTTGGTTTTATCCATTTGAAGCTTATACGAAATTAGGTTTTTCGAGAAATAATCTCCTGCTTTTTCAGACGCAAAAGCTCCCTTATCTAACTCTTTACAAGGTCCACACCATGTGGTATATAAATCTACAAAGATGTATTTATTTTCTTTTTGGGCTTTAGAAATGACCTGTTCCCAAGTTAGTTTTTCTTCAAACAGAATACCCATATTATTTTGAGAAAATGAGCATAAATGAAAAAAAAAGAAAATAATGAATTTTTTCATTCAGGTTGAAATTTTGATAAATATGTTATAATTTAATAATGTTATAGTTGGATAAATTATATTCTAATAACTTATCCAACTATATTAATTTAGCATCTAACTTGTAGTTGTTCAGCGGAACATGTTTGTTCTGACGAACAAGCATTACATGAGAGACCTTGACTATTGCAGCATCTGTAAAAATTACTGCTATCAGAATCACCATAGCCACCTTTAACTCCTTTCATCTGTTCTCTCGAAAGAACTGCATTTCCAAAACTCGAAATCATTTTTTTTATTTTTGTAAAATTTAATGTTAAGAATTATTTATTTTCGATTTGCAAATCCATTGTTGGCAATTATTTTTTTAATCCGTTTTAAACAACTAAAAAATATGATATGCACAATCTTTCAAATGACTTAGAATTTGATGGCTTAAAGTTTAATTAAGAATATCAGAGAAGCAATAAAATTATACGAATGCGGTATTTACCGATACTAAAATGGTTTTTGAGAGTAATAACCAAGTTGTATGGTCAGGCTTTGCCAAATAAACATATAAAATCCACTTTTAATAGATAATTGTCATGACAAGATATATTTTAAAACTTCATAGATGATTTTTGTTTAAGCCTTCTTTACCAACTGGTGTAGCCTCACGTAAATTTTGTATAGAAAACTCTTGCCTACAGTTCCTTGCTACCATCTGCATTGGAATTGGCGTAGGGGAGGTGAGTTCGCACCGAGTAGGCACTC
Organism: Emticicia sp.; assembly: GCA_017495105.1. Classification (GTDB taxonomy): domain Bacteria; phylum Bacteroidota; class Bacteroidia; order Cytophagales; family Spirosomataceae; genus Emticicia. The sequence goes on from JAFEIL010000357.1 coordinate 2,589, forward strand.
CTTTATGTTTTGTAATATTCAATTTAGGCATAGTATCAATTAGTTTTTGTCTTTTAATGCTTCAATGAATACTTTAGTTTTGAAATTATCATCCCAATTTCTCCTTGTTTTCTTTCCCATTTTTGAATTGTTTTAAGATTAATGAAATAAGTTTTCACTTATAAATAGTATCCTAAAATTGGGGTAAAGTATATAAATTGGCAAGTTCTCTAAGCTGTTATTTATTTAATAACTTCTCGAAAATTTCTCGAATTTCTGGATTTGATGGATTTGGAGCTTGTGAATTAATAACATTACCTCTATTATCAAAAATCATATAACGAGGCAAAGAAAAAATATTATAAACTTTGATAAATGAATTTTCGAGATATTTAGATATTCTGTAAC
>JAFEIL010000283.1 GCA_017495105.1 Emticicia sp.
GTATAAAGATACCGTAATAAAGTTTTTTTGATTAAATTTTTCATAAAAACTATTCAAGAGGCTTGACAACAAAAAGATTTAGGTAATTTTAAAAGTTATTTTAAAACAAACATCGGTCAACATAGTGTTTTATCGATAAATGTTTGGCGACAATTATAAACAACCTTAACTAATATGATTACGAAAGTTCCATTTAAAATTGCATTTTTTTCAGTATTAACGCTTACAGTTTTTATTGTAGGATTTAAAATTATTGATTTTAAAGAACCTAAAATTTCGCTCGAAAACTATAAAATCGAAGACGGCTTTGAGCTAAGTGTTATCGCATCCGAATCATTTTTTAAAGCTCCAGTATCGATGGACTTTGATAATAAAGGCCGAATGTGGGTGGTTGAAATGATTGGTTATATGCCAAACCTTGAAGGTATTGGCGAAGATGAACCTAATGGCAGAATTAGTATTTTAGAAGATTTAGATAAAGATGGGGTAATAGATCATTCAAAAACATTTTTGGATAAGCTAATTTTACCCCGTGCTTTGGCACAAGTTTATGGTGGGCTTTTATACTCAGATGGTCCAAAACTTTGGTTCGTAGAAATAAAAAATGATAAGCCAGGCAAGAAAACGCTCGTTGACCCAATCTATGCTGAAGGTGGAAACGTAGAGCATACCTCAAACGGTTTGATGATGAATATTGATAACTGGATTTATAACGCTAATTATAATTTTAGGTATCAATTGAAGAATGGTAAGTGGCTCAAAGAAGCAACCACAAATCGTGGACAGTGGGGAATAACAAAAGACAATTTTGGACGACTTTATTACAATAATAATAGCACTCAATTACAAGGCGACTTTGTTTTACCAAATAAAGCTATAAGAAACAAGTATTTTAAACCGACTGCCGCCGAAGGTCAAAAGTTGACTAACGATAAAGTTTTTCCAATTCACCAAACATCGGTTAATCGCGGCTATCAAAAAGGTGTTTTAGATGAAAGAGGATATTTGACAGAGGTTACAGCTTCATGTGGGCCATTGATTTATAGAGGTGGGGCGTTTCCTGATGCTTACAACCAAAATGCGTTTGTTTGCGTGCCTGAGGCTAATCTTGTTAAGCGTAATATCTTGAGTTTTAAAAATCTACAAACGGTTGCTAATCAAGCAGTTGAAGGAAAAGAATTTATAGCTTCGACAGATGAAGGCTTTCGTCCTGTCAATTTGTTTAATGGTCCAGATGGTGCTCTTTATATTGTTGATATGCACCGAGGAATTATTCAGCACAAAGCTTATATCTCGCAATATCTTTCTGAACAATTGGGCAATAAAAAACTTGACACGCTACAAAATGCAGGTCGTATATTAAAAGTAATCAGTAAAACAAACAAACTCAATCCTATACCTGATTTATCGAAAGCTAGTAGCAAAGATTTGGTTGCCTTGCTTAGTCATCCAAATGGCTGGTTAAGAGATAGAAGCCAACAACTTTTGATTCAGAAAAATGATAAAACAATAGTCAAAGATTTGATTACCTTGACGAAAGTAAATAATGAATATTCAACGGCTATTCACGCACTTTATGTTCTTGATGGTTTAAATGCTCTTACTTTTGGAACTTTGTCTGAGGTCATAAGTCAGTCAAAACAACCCGAAATTATTGCTCATGCTTTAGGTCTTTCGGAGCGTTTTGCGTTCATGCAAAATTCTGCAAGAATGAAAGCTTTAAGCACGCAAATTTTGGCACAAAACAATGATTTAACTGACCTTTATTTAGCATATTCATTGAATAATTGGTCAAAAACTGATAATTCATTCTTGTCAATTTTGTCACAAATTGAGAAAAAACACGCTGATAACCGAATGTATCAAGAAGCGATTGTAAGTAGCCTTGAAGGAAAAGAAGAGCAATATCTCACAACGCAAAATCCTTCAGCTCTACTTAAAAGCAACTTGGCAGTAGCAATAAGTAATCATCAGAAAAAAGAATTAAATTCAATTTTTGTAAAAGAAAAAAATGTAGTTGACAATCGAACCAAAGGATTACAGTTGTTCCGGTCGATTTGTGCCACTTGCCACGGAGCTGATGGGAAAGGAATTCAAGATTTAGCCCCACCATTGAAAGGATCAGAATACATTGATGGCTCTATGAAACGTTTGGCAGCAATTATTTTACACGGTTTGAGTGGCCCTCTTATGGTAAATGGAAAGCTTTATCAGCTAAATAACGAAATGCCAGGTTTGGTCAATAATAAAGATATAAGCGATCAAGATATAGTTGATATTATCAGATATACGCAAAATGCGTTGGCAAAAGAAGGAAAAAACATTTCGCTGAGCGACGTAAAGATACTACGTGATAAAAAGCCTGTTGGTGTGTTATTCAACGAAAAACAATTACTCGAAACAGATTTTGAGAAGTAATTAAAAGGGTAGAGTTATTCAGAATTTATGGACTGTTTATTCGGTTTTGTGGCATAAATACCAACAAAAATCAAATAAACAGTCCATATTTTTTATTTTAAATATTCTAATGATAAAATCATTAATTTTTCGGCTGCAGTCTTTGATTTTAAAATAGTAAAATCACGAGAAGTATTATCGCCTACTTCATAAACTAAAGCCTCGGCATTGAATTCTTTGTTAAAAAAAGCCTTAGAAATCACGCCAGAAGCAGGTTTGCTTCCTCTGGAATTCACCTTGTAATCTGGAATTGCCTGTTCTAATGCTCCAAACCAACGTTTGATTAAACCGTCCATATTCGTTGGGCTTTCGGTTAAATTCGTATAAAAAATATCATCCCAAGTGGAATGAAAATCAATACCAAAATAAAGTTTACTTTTCGTGCCGTTAAGTTTTTTTCGTAAAAAATCACGAACAAATTGAGTTTCTGGTTGATTAAAATCTGACCAATCACGGTTTAAGTCAATTCCCCCAGTATTATGTCGCCAATGTCCATTATCAACACCATCAGGATTCATCATTGGCACAACAAACACTGTATATTCTTTTCTAAATTTTTTAGCAGTTTCAGAATCCATACACAGTGATTCTACAAAAGCCTGCAAAGCAAATTGCCCCGTAACTTCGGGTGGATGCAATCGGCCGATAACAATCATTATCTTTGAGTCGGTTTTATCTTCGCCGATTCGTAAGCATTGGAAAGGTCGGTTTTGAGGCGATTTTCCAATGATTTCGCTCGAAACAAATTTATTCTTTAAAATACCTTTCGACCAATTATTGACAATTGCTGAAGTCATCAATTCTTGAGCACTTATCCAAGTTGGTTTTTCATCTACTCTTATACGCACAAAAGCAGACTCAGAAAGTGCATTTTCTTGAAAAGTTCGGTTTTTAGCATCAGGGTCTTTTACCAAAACGCAATCTGTAGAATCAACCACCTTCCATGTTTTTCCATCACGACTAGTTTTTGGGAAATAGCGGTGTTTGGCATTCAAATAAGTTAGATTTACCCAAATCGTGGTTGGTTTCTTACTTGTGAGTTTGAAAGCATACCACGGACTTGGATTAATTGGGTAATTTTCAGCAGCAATTATGGCAGTATAAAGTGTGTCATTGTTTTGCGTAATTCCGTTGAGTCTTGCCCCTTCAAAATTATTATCAAAAGTAATATTACCCAAAGTTTTCTGCCCACGCCATTGTGGAATAATGGCATGATTTCGTGTATCTACTTTATCGGTACTGGTCGTTGCCTGTCCTTCAAATTTGGGTTTAGCAGTCTGAGAAAACCCTGAAAAAGTAAAAAATAGTAGGAGAAAAGTAAATATTTTATTCATTTCGAATCAAAGAATTTAATACAAACAGATGTAGTTTTAGTCTCAAAATTATCAAATTTATTCTTAATTGTTCGTATCGATGAATTGTTTTTTATCAATAGTCAATATTGACAAGCATATTTATTTTCAGTCGGAAGATTTCTGCGGCTATTAAAATATTTTTGATTTCCCATCAAAAAAAACAATAATTAGACTAATTTTGTTATTTATTTCTAATCATAATATAATCTCTAAACAAACTAATCTTACAAATTCATGAATTTAAAACTACCCATTTTACTTCTTTTGATGTTTAGTGCAAGCTTTGGTTTCGCACAAAAAACAATCAAAGGGCAAGTAAAAGATGAAACAAGTCAAGAGAACCTTCCTGGAGTTACGGTATTGGTTAGAGGTACTAATGTAGGCACATCTACCGACGCCAATGGAAATTTTTCAATTTCAGTACCAAACAATTCTAAAGAACTTAACATCAGTTATATTGGATATAGCTCAAAGGTTGTGACAATCGGCGACCAATCATTTATCGATGTAAAATTAGGTGCAGATGCTACTAATCTTCAAGAAGTTGTTGTGAATGCATTAGGATTTAAGACTAAAAGAGATAGATCTGGTTCAACTTCTTCTAATATTTCCGGAGATGCTATTAGGTCAAGTGGCGAAGCAAATCTTTTAAATAGCCTTGCGGGTAAAGCTTCAGGTGTTAAAATTGCCCGTGCTAACGGCGATCCAGGTGCAGGAACTAATATTCAGATTAGAGGAGCAAATACAATCGGTGGTTCTTCACAGCCTTTAGTTATTGTTGATGGTGTTCCATTATCGAATGATAACCTATATGGCTCAGGAAGCTCAAGGTCTGGCGGAGTTTCACAACAATCGAGATTGAATGATTTGAACCCAGAAGATATAGAATCTACTCAGATATTGAAAGGAGCTTCTGCGGCTGCTTTGTGGGGTTCAAGAGCTGCAAATGGCGTTTTGGTGATTACTACAAAGCAAGGTAAATTAAACCAGAAAATGAAAATTAGTTATTCCGCTACCTATTCAATGGATGAAATAAATAGAAGACATCCAATGCAGACTACTTTTGGTCAAGGTACTGCTGGAAGATTTAACGCAACTGCCTCCAACTCATGGGGAGATAAAATTTCTTCAAGAGCAGGCGGACCAGATGTCGTTAATACTGCTGGGGAATATTTCTTAGGTAATGATGGACAAAAAGTTTATCCAATTATCACTAAAAACTCTACAGAAATCTTTGTTGATAAAAACTTTGATCAAGTTTTCCAAAAAGGCTCATTCTTAGAGCATAATCTTAGTATTTCTGGTGGTAGTGGAAAAACAACCAACTTTTTTAGTTTAGGATATTTAGGTCAAAAGGGAATTATAAGAAATAGTGATTATGATAGATTTACTATGCGTTTTAATAATCAAACATTTTTTAGCAATACTGTTAATCTAACTACAAAGGCAAACTATATCAGAACAAACAGTAACCGAATTCAACAAAACTCAAATACAGCGGGTTTATATTTGGGCTTGCTTCGTCAACCAGCAGATTTTGACCAAACTTCTTATATAGGTACTTCTTTTTCAAGTACTGGGGTGCCAAGTCCAGGCAGACAAAGGAGTTACAGAAGGCCTCTTGGTAATAACATAAATCCGTTTTTCAATAATCCATTATGGACAGTCAACGAACAAGAAGCAACCTCTGTTGTAAATCGTTTTAATGCCAATACTGACCTTAATATAAATCCAGTAAGTTGGTTACAAATTGACCTTCGTGGCGGTATAGATACGTATGTTGACAAACGTGTTTATTTTGCACCAGTTGGTTCAGCAAGTTTTAATAATGGTAGGTTAGACAACGAAAACTTTATCAATTCTGAAATTAACCTAGATGCAATAGCACGAGCAGACTTTCCAAATTTAGTGCCTAGCAAAATTGGATTCAATGCAACACTTGGTTATAATATCAATGATAGAAGAAGAAACGTTTTGTATGCGGCTTCGCAAAACTTTTTAGTAAATAGTAAGCTTCAATCATTCACAAATAGCGTTGCTCCTTTTGAGGTTTCTAATAGCACCAATCATATTCGTTCGAATAGATTATACTCAATTTTTGCATTTGATATTTACAAACAAGTATTTTTGAGCGTTTCTGGTACTCAAGAAGCTGCTTCAACAATAAAAGGCACCTATTTTTACCCTTCAATGGATTTAGCTTGGCAGTTTACTCAATTGCCAAATATGACAAATAAAATACTTTCTTTTGGTAAAATAAGATTAACGTATGGTCAAGTTGGTGTTCAACCATCAGCTTATAGGTTCGGTACAACCTATGAAACCTTTGCTTATTCAACCTACGATGACGCACTTGATATTAACGAGTTTGGAGGTGGTTTCAGATTAAACGACGACCAAGGAAATAGTTCACTTAAACCAGAAATTAAAACAGAATTTGAAGTAGGAACAGATTTGCGTCTCTTCAAGGATCGTTTAAGTTTAGGTTTAACTTACTATAAAAATGAAATTAGAGACATACTTCTTGCGGTTAACTTATCTCCAACTTCTGGATTTTTATCTAAATATACCAATGCAGGTAGAATGGAAAACAGAGGAATAGAACTAGACTTAGGGTATAAAATTATATCACAAGCTTCTTATGGTTTAGAATTGTACGGAAACTGGAACAATAACAAAAATAAAGTCTTAGACTTGGCAGGAGTAGCTAGAGTGGCACTAACCGACCAATCAATTACTTCTAATGCAATTGTTGGTCAGCCGTTAGGAATACTTTTCTCAAGTAAAGCAGAAAGAAAAGAAGATGGTACATTAGTTTTAGATGCAAACGGATTTCCTAAACTTGCTCCTCAACAAGGTATCATTGGTAATCCAAATCCAGATTGGAGAGGTGGATTAGGCCTTAAAGGATATTACAAGAAATTTAATTTCAATGTTTTGTTTGAGAGATTCCAAGGTGGGGATTTTGCAGAAAGAACTCGCTTTGTATTAAATGCATTTGGAACATACGATGATACAGGCAATGAAGTAACATTGACAAAGGATATCAAAAACTCTTCAGGAAAAGTTTTTACAGCCGGAACAACAGTTAGAGGAAACATTTTTAATTATGGTGCTGGTGATGTTTTGTTGGATGAAAACTGGTATAACACTTTAGGTGGTGGTTTAGGTGGTTCAGCTATCAATGAATTCTCTATCACAGATGGTAGCTGGACTCGTCTTCGTGAAGTATCGATGGGCTATAACTTTGGAGGTGAGAAGTTTAGAAAGGCAACTAAATTTAACTCTGTAGATTTATCAATTTCTGGAAGAAACCTTTTTATTTGGACGAAAGTAAAAGGAATCGACCCAGAAGTAAATCAATCTGGTGTTGATAATGGATTTGGTATAGAATATTTCACTAATCCAAGTACACGTTCGTGGGTTTTTTCTGCGAAATTTAATTTTTAATTTCTTAATTTTATAAAATGAAAAATATAAAATATTTAGCCCTTTCGCTATTATTAATACTAAGCGTAGGGTGTGAAAAATTAGTGGAAGGAATCAACGATAATCCTAATGAAATTTCCTCAGATTCCTTTGAAGCAGGTGTTTTATTATTAAAAGGAATTGAACTTGCAAATGTTTCAGTGCAAGCTGGCCATCAAAATCGCATCGGTGGTATGTGGAGTGGTCAAACTAGAGGATTAATTTTATTGTATAAAAGTTTAGCAGAATATAATATTTCTGCTGAAGAAACGAATGGAATTTGGCAAAATGCATTTCAGGGAGTGGTTAAACAAGCTCGACTTTTAAGACAACAAACCGCCGCAAACCCAAAAGCAAAGCAGTATTCAGGTATTACGAAGGTTTTAGAAGCAAATACTTTAGGTACAATTGCAAGTTTGTTTGGAGATATTCCTTTTACAGAAATATCGAAAGACGATGTTGCTGACCCTAAATTTGAAAGTCAAAAATTTGTTTTTGCACAATTACAAATTTTGCTTGATGAAGCGATAGCAGACCTAAATGTAGCTCCCAATACCGCTATTCCAGAGGATTTAATGTTTGCTGGAAATACATTAAAATGGATTAAAGTGGCTCGTACTTTAAAAGCACGTTTGTATGTTTACACCCGTGAATATGATAAAGCTTATCAAGAAGCATCATTGGGTGTTTTGGTTCCAACTGACGCCTTGGTTTTTACTCCTTCAGCTATCGGTAACGGAAGTCAAAATCTTAATTTTAAAATGATTAACCAAAGAGGTGGATATTGGGGTTTTACGGGTTCGTATCTTGATGTTTTATTGGGAACAAAAAGAAACAATGCAAAAACTCAAGAAAATGCTCGTTTGGCTTATTATCGATTTGATGGTGCTTCTGCAACCAATAATAAGGGCATTGCGGCAATCAATACGCCTATTACATTGGTTGGATATGAGGAAAACTTGTTAATCTTAGCGGAAACAGCGGTTAGAACTGGAAAAACAGCTGACGGGATTTCTCAATTGAACAAACTAAGAGCCTATTTAGCAGGTGGTAAAGCATTTTTAAAATTGAATGCTGCTGATGCTTTAAAGTATGATGCTTATGTTTTAGCCGACTTTGAAAAAAATGGAATTGAGAATAAGGACGGAATCGTTACTGAAAGAGCTTTATTACGTGAAATTATCGAGGAAAGATATGTATCTGGTTTTACCGGCTTATTAGGTTTTGATGACTTGAGAAGATTGGGTACTAAAGAAAAAGATATTGCTGTTTTACCTCCGTTTAATTCTCCAACGGCTTCTCAATATCCGCAACGTTTTATTGTGGCACAATCAGAGCTAAGTGCAAATCAAAATGCTCCTTTAGATGCTGGAATTTATAGTGTTACTGAAGTAAATAAGTAGAAAATCGTTTGTTTAAATTACAATTTAAATAAAAATGAACCATCAAAACCCTCCAAGTTTATAAAAACGCTTGGGGGGTTTTGTTTAGAAACCCTAAAATAATGAAATCACTTCTTCAAATTCTACTCCTGAGTATTTTTATACCAATTTTCGGAAACGCCCAAGATGAAAAGCCAGCGGCTATCGAAAGGGCATGTCCAAGTGTCTTTTCTTTTAATAAGAACAATAAAACATATTCTTTTCGATATGCCAGCAACCACCCAATTGCGGAGCAAAACAAAAAAATTAAGCATTTAGTCATCTACATTCACGGAGCGAGAAGAAACGGATTGGACTACTATGAATGGGGAGAAAAAGCCGTTAATGCAGCGAATAAAAATGATGAAACTTTATTTATTTCGCCACAATTTAATTCAGAGAAAGATTTAGAAGACCATAAACACGATGCTAATCATCTGTTTTGGACAAATAATAATTGGCGAGTAGGTGATGAATCGGTGTCGAGTAAAAACCGTAAAATGGAAGAATCATTCAGCAGTTTTAGTTTGGTAGATTCTATGATTGCCAGAGCTTGTAATAAAAAGCTTTTTCCAAAACTGAAAAAAATCACAATAGTTGGTCATTCGGCGGGTGGGCAGTTTGTGTCACGCTATGTGGGAATGACACCTGTGCCAAATATATTGACTAGGTATAAATTTAATTTTATTGTCATGAATCCATCAAGTTATATGTATTTAGATGACCGCAGACCTGTTAAAACTGAAATGGGCTTAACTTTTGCCAAACCAGATACATCCGGCTGTAATAGTTTCAACGATTACCCAAGAGGCATGGAAAAACTAAATCCTTATGCTGCTAAGATTGGGGTTGAAACAATCAAACAACAATTTTTGAACAGGGATGTTGCTTTTATTCTTGGAGAAAAAGACGTAAATATGAATGATAGTAGTTTAGATAAATCTTGTGGAGGAAATCTTCAAGGAAGATTTAGATTAGAAAGAGGGCAGTATTTTTATGAATATCTTCAGCTTTATTCGAATAAAAAGAAAATCCATCAAATTGAAACTGTCCCAAATGTAGCCCATGATGGAGATAAAATGGTAAATTCTAAAGCTGCACTTTGGTTTATATTTAGAATTTAGATTTGGAAAATCAAACGCTTTATTCATGGGAGTTACACAAGAACAAGTGTGACACACCTATTTAGAACTAATACGAAAATAATCGACAAAAATATAATAACTATTTTACTGATAATCAAGATTTTATCGTTGCGTTGACCCGTATCAAATCTCGAGTCTCAAGTCTCGTATCTCGAATCTCGAATCTTGTATCTTTGTACTTACTCCAAGTCTATGAATTATTTCCAAATCGAAAATGATGCTATTATTGCGGGTCTTTTTTTAATAATATTAGCTGGGCTTTTTTTTAGCTCAGATTCTGCCAATATTTTTTGGAAAAAATTATATGGTATTGTTCCGCCTTTATTGTTTTGTTATTTGATACCAGGTTTTCTTAATAGTTATCATTTTATCAATGGCGAGGCCTCTGGTTTATATAGTTTTGCTACAAAATATTTACTTCCGGCATCCTTGATTTTATTATTATCTACTGCAAATCTAAAAGCTATTTTTGGATTAGGAAATAAAGCTCTAATCGTTTTTTTTACTGGTTCAATAGGTATAATCATTGGTGGGCCCATTGCATTAAGTGTAGTTTCATTGTTTTCACACAGTTTTAAAATCATAGCCCATGATGCCGGATATTGGAAAGGCCTGGTTACCATCACAGGTTCATGGATAGGCGGAAGTAGCAGCCAATTGGCTTTGAAAGAGATTTATGGCTGTACTGAGGAGCTTTTTGTAATAATTTTGGTTATTGACGCCCTTGTGTCTAATTTATGGACTGCTCTCTTGTTTTATGGAGCCGGTATTACCCATAAAATTGATGCTTGGCTCGGTGCCGACGCAACCTTGATAGAGGATGTCAAAAAAAATATTTTAAAATATAAAGAAACAAAAGATAAACCTGCTGACTTAAAGGACTTATCATTTATTTTAGGAATAGGTTTTGGTGGTACCGCTTTGGCTCATGCCTGTAGCGGTTTCATTTCAAAATTATTTTTACCACATCGTGATTGGCTCATTTCGCATGGTTTAGAACCTTTTTCATCCCAATTCTTGTGGCTAATTCTTTTGTCGACAAGTATTGGCATACTTTTATCGTTTACCAAAGTTAGAAAAATGGAAAAGTTGGGAAGCACAGATTTTGCAACGTTATTTATTTATTTTTTAATTATGACTATTGGTATGCGTTTAGATTTATTCAATATAGGTGCAAACATAGGATTATTGGCTGTAGCTGTAATTTGGATGCTTATACACATTATTTCAATGTTTATCGCCGCCAAAATCATAAAAGCACCTTTCTTTTTTGTGGCAGTAGGCAGCCAAGCAAATATTGGTGGTGTAGCCACTGCACCTGCAGTAGCAGCGGCTTTTCATCCTTCTTTAGCTCCTGTAGGGGTTTTGTTGGCGGTTTTGAGCCATGTTATAGGTACTTATGCCGGCATTATTTCGGCTTGGTTGATGAGATTTGTCGATTAAAATCTGAAATTACTAAATGAAGGTATTTCTAATCCGTTTTCTGTGTTAAGAGAGCAATGCACATTTTAATACCTTCCTCGTAGTTTTTAATTTTGATATTTTCATTTGGTGCATGTATATTGTTATAAGGATTAGGAATTCTCAACGATACCGCTGGTACATTTAAGGTTTCAATAAATGAAGCCATTGGTTGTGAACCTCCCGTGGCACGTACTTTTAAAAATTTGCCCACAGATCTTTCCATTGCTTTTCCTAACCAAAGACCGATTTCTGAGTCCATTGGAGTCCTAAATGGTAATGAGCCTTCTTTTTGTTTCAGTGTGGCCAAAGTTTTAAATTTGGCTCGTTCCTGGTCTGTGGGTAAACTATCAATTAATGTTACACCTTGTTTTATCAAATAATTTTTGATTAAACCTATCTGCCTCGAACCAGGTGTTTCGGGTACTAATCGTAAATCTATTTCAGCAATAGCCATATTTGGAATAGTGGTTGTTACCTCTTTTCCTATATTTGATGCTCGCAAACCACGGATATTTAAACTTGGATACTGCATTGATTCCTGATAACTTTGTCCCACTTTTTCTGCTTCTGCTATTCCAATTTCAGTATTTATTTCCGCCATATTTTCTGGTATTTCCGCAAAAGATTTTTTATCAGCTTCTGATATACTTACCCCATCATAATAGCCTGGAATCGTTACTCTACCCTCATCGTCTTTCATACCCGCTAAAAGCTTTGCTAATTTTAGAGCTGGATTTGGAGCATAGTTGCCATATTGTCCGCTGTGTAAGTTTTCTTTTGCACCAAATACTGTAAGTGTTAGCGTTGCAATGCCTCTGGCTCCAAACATTATCGTAGGAATATCTGATATATGTCTTGTACCATCCATTATAACCAAACGATCAGCAGCCAATAGTGCACGATTCTTTTTTACTAATTCAGCAATAGTAGGCGAACTTAATTCCTCCTGAAAATCCATGATTACTTTTACATTATACTCAGGTATTATATTTCTTTTTCTTAAAGCGTTAAAAGCAGAAATAAAGCACATAGCAGGTCCTTTTGAGTCAGAGGTTGACCGTGCAAATATTTTCCATTCTGGGTCTATCTTTTTTTCAATTTCTTGCCATAAAATTTCATCACCTTTTTGGTTTTTAATCACTGGCTCGAAAGGACTATTTTGACTCCAAGCAGACTTATCTACTGGCTGACCGTCTATTTGTAAATAAAACAACACATTCGGTTTTTTAGGGTCAGTAATATATTCAGCATATAAATGTGGTATTTTTGACGATACGATTTCAGTGGTCTTAAACCCTAAACTTTGAAATGTTTTTTCACACCATTTTAGGTTGGATTCAATTTGTTGTGGATAATTACCATCATTGGGCATTTTTAGGAATTCCTTAAACATTAAAAGCGAGCCTTTAATCTCGGCTTTTTCAATTTCATTTATTTCGAGTTTGGTTAAGTTTTGACCAAAAACTGAGAATTGGAAAAAATATAGAAGAATAAAAAAAAATCTCATGAGTATTACTAATTTTATATAAAATGTATAGGGTAAAGATATATAGAATCATGCAAACAGCAAAAGATAAAATACAATTAGTTAAGCCAAAATAAACATTTACAAAAAAGAGAATCCTGTTTTAAAAACGTAAATTAATTTATTTTTACTGCAAATATTTTGACATAAAAAGCATGCTATTTTAAAGACATATTTAATAATTCTTAGAGGAATATCAAAAAAACTCATTTAGCTTAGTATATATTAAATATTATTACGAATAATTTGGTTTCATAATGCGAGCGTACACTTGCG
>JAFEIL010000537.1 GCA_017495105.1 Emticicia sp.
GGGATAACAACAGATTCTTAAGGTTAATTCTGACTAAGCATGGATTCTACCAAATTATTTGCCGAATAATACTGACAGTTGTTTTTAAATTAAAGAAAACTTTAACAGAATTTGTTTAAAAAAAACTTATCCAAAGGAACAACAAAGCTTTATTTAGAGTTATTATAAGTAAGAATAGCATCTTGGCTATTTTGATTGTATCTTTGCAAATTAATCAGAGTACGAAATTTTATTTCGTAAGTCGTTGAAATTTTTTAAAATAGCGAAAGAATAAAATGCTTACTATCAGTAATTTACATGCAAGAATCGAAGAAAAAGAAATATTGCGTGGAATAAATTTAGAAATAAAGCCAGGCGAGGTTCATGCTATCATGGGGCCAAACGGCTCGGGAAAAAGTACTTTGGCTTCGGTTTTGGCGGGTCGTGAAGATTACGAAGTGACTGAAGGTTCGGTTACATTCAATGGAAAAGATTTGCTTGATTTAGCTCCCGAAAAACGTGCTGCTGAAGGTATTTTCTTGGCATTTCAATATCCTGTTGAGATTCCTGGTGTTACAACCATCAATTTCTTGAAAACAGCTATTAACGAAATTCGTAAGTATAATGGTCAAGAGCCACTTGATGCCGCTCAGTTTTTAAAAAGAATGAGAGAGAAAGCAAAATTGGTAAAAATCGATGATGCTCTTTTGAAACGCTCACTCAACGAAGGGTTTTCGGGTGGAGAGAAAAAACGTAACGAAATTTTTCAAATGGCCATGCTTGAGCCAATCTTAGGGCTTTTGGATGAAACCGATTCAGGTCTTGATATTGATGCTCTTCGTATTGTTGCAGAAGGTGTAAACCAATTGCGTGACGGAAAGCGTTCGTTTGTGGTTGTTACTCACTATCAACGTTTGCTTGATTATATCGTGCCAGATTTCGTACACGTACTTTATAAAGGTCGTATCGTAAAATCGGGAACAAAAGAATTAGCTCTTGAATTAGAAGAAAAAGGCTACGATTGGATTAAGAACGAAGTTGATGCACTTGAAGTTGCATAATTTTGAATCGATTCGCAGCCCGTTCAGAATGTTTCAATGATAGAATGAATGTTTGAATGGATTAGAAATTGAGTTTTTAGCCTATAATATTCACTCCTTCAAAATTGGTTTTATGCAGAAAATTCAAGTCAAAGATAGTCCGAAGCCAGTTGGGCATTATTCGCAAGCAATTGTGAGTGGAGGACTACTTTTTACTTCGGGAATTTTGCCAATAAAAATCAAAACCTCCGAAAAACTACCAATCGATTTGAGTATCGAAGAGCAGCTAAAAGTTGTTTTTGATAATCTGACGCAAATTTTGCAGGAAGTTGGTTTAAAACCTGATAAAATAGTAAAAGCTACAGTGTATATCGCAGGAGGAGAGAATTGGGGAATTGTTAACGAACTTTTTGCAAAGTTTTTTGGAGAACACCGCCCAGCACGCTCAATCATTCCGGTGCCAGAATTGCACTTTGGATATAAAGTAGAATTAGAAGCAATTGCAGAATTGTAGAACAATTTTCCGAAACTGTTCGGAGAAATGGATATAGAAAATTTTGAATAATGAGTTCGATAGAAAATAAAGACGCTTCAAGTCTAAAAGCAGAATTAATCGCTGATTTTCATTTGTCACAAGCAAAACTGAATGGTAAAGCAGCTATGCCGATTCATCAATTGCGTGGTGAAGCGATGCAAAATTTTGATAAACTAGGTTTTCCAACCATTCGACATGAAGAATGGAAATATTCGAATGTAAGCAATTTAGTAAAACAAACATTCGATTTTCATACAAAAACCGAGTTTCATCAAGCAGATCTTGATAAAATTCCGTTGCCACACTTAACTGGAAACGTTTTATATTTTATCAATGGTGTTTATAATGCCGAACTTTCTCAGATTGCTACGCCTGAAAACAAATTAAAAGTTATTCCATTTTCGGAAGCATTAGCCCAACAACCGGAACTAATTGAGGGTTATTTTGGTAAATATGCCAACTATGAAACAGATGCTTTCACTGCCTTGAATACGGCTCTTGCTAATGATGGTGTTGTTGTACAAGTGGCTGATAATAAGATAGTTGAAGAACCTATTATTTTGAGATTTATCTCAGATGTTCGTTTGGCAAATGTTGGTTCTCAACCTCGAAATTTGATTATTGTTGGTAAAAATTCACAAGTAAAAATTGCAGAGGCTTATCGCACAGTTGGAGATAATGCAGCTTTTGTAAATACAGTAACCGAAATCATCGTTGATGAGTCGGCGATGGTTGATTATTACAAAGTGCAGAGTGAAAGCGATAAATCATATCACATCGGTACTACGCAGGTTTACCAAAAAGGACGTAGCTATTTTTATTCAGCAACGGTAACTTTGAATGGTGGTTTTGTAAGAAACAACCTTAATGTTGTGCTTGATGGCGAGCATATTGAAAGTCATTTGTTTGGCTTGTACTTGCCAAATGGCAAACAACATGTTGATAATCATACAGTTGTTGACCACAGAAAACCAAATTGCGAAAGTCACGAGCTTTATAAAGGGATTTTGATGGATAAATCGACGGGTGTTTTTAATGGTAAAATTTTCGTAAGAGAAGATGCTCAGAAAACAAACGCTTATCAAAACTGTCGAAACGTGGTGACTTCTGATGAAGCAACCATGAATACAAAACCTCAATTAGAAATTTGGGCAGATGATGTGAAATGTTCGCATGGAACAACAACTGGGCAATTGAATGAAGAGGCAATTTTCTATATGCAGTCAAGAGGTATTCCTAAAAAAGAAGCGATTCGTTTGCAACTTTTGGCATTCGCACAAGACGTGGTTACACAAATCAAAATTGATTCAATCAGAGAATATATTGAAGAGCTAATTTTGGAAAAACTAGAAGGAGCTTGATAATATAAAATATACAAAAAAGGCCTCATAATCGACGATAATGAGGCCTTTTTTGTGTCTATTTTAAAATTTCTACCGAAATTTTACTATCAGAATAGATTCGATGTGTTGCTTTCTGAAAATCCTTGTCCTCGGCTTTGTAGATATTTGGCACATATTTTTGTGGGTTAATATCAAATAATGGAAAGGCAGTTGATTGTACTTGAATCATAATTTTATGACCTTTTTTGAATGTGTGTAAAACATCTTGCAGGCGGAAATTAACATCAGTTTTTTTGTTTACCACTAAAGGTTCAGGTTTTGAAAATGAATTGCGGAAACGAGAACGCATAATTTCGCTTCGTACCATTTGTTGGTAGCCACCCAATGTAATGTGTTTAGGTGTGTATGGCGAATTAGGTTCGTCACCAGGATAAACGTCAATTAATTTAACAAAAAAGTCTGCATCTGTTCCGTTTGTTGAAATTTTGAGGTTTGCCATAATTTCGCCACCGAGTGTAATATCTTCTGTCAAAATTTCTGTTTCATAGGTCATTACATCGGATCTACGACCAGCAAAACGTTGGTCTTCACTCATATAGTTTCGTGGACTAAAGCCTGTAATTTGCTTTGGGTCTTCGGTGTATGGTACTGGTTTTGAAGGGTCAGAAATATATTCTCCGAATCCTTTACCAGTCATTTCCTTTGATAATTTCCCATTTGGATTTAAGTAAAAATTGATTTTTTGAGAATTTTTTACAGGAAATTCTGTAAATTCCTGCCATTCTTTTTTACCAGTATCAAACAAATATGCTTCAGGTAAACCAGTTTTTCCATCGCCTGATTGTTTCAAAAAATGTTTGAAGAATTTCAATTCCATGTTTTTTTGAAAATAGGTTGAAACACTATCTCCAAAGTAAACATTTGAATGAAAATGATGTCCTCTTTCACTAGCCCAATCTCCATGCCCAAATGGCCCCATTACCAGCGTATTATAGGTATTAGTATTATACTTCTCTAAATTTTTATAAATATTCAAGGGTTCAGGCAAATCTTCTGCATCGAACCAACCGCCAACTACCATTATTGCAGGAAGATTTTCAACATTTTTTAGATGTGGAAGGATACTTCTTTTTTGCCAAAACTCATCATAATTTGGATGTTCAATAAGTTCATTCCAAAAGAAATTATCGCCATAGACCTTGTTGAAGTTCTTTAATGGAGTCATTGTTTTGTACCAATCAAAGCCATCTACTGTTTTTAGTTTTGGAAATTTATCATCGTACCACGATGTAGCTGTTGGTTGAGGATGTTGAACTCCAAAAACAGGAAATGTCAAGCCATAACCTAGCGTAAAAGCTCCATTATGATGAAAATCATCGAAGAAAAAATCAGAAATCGGTGCCTGTGGTGAAACTGCTTTTAGTGCTGGATGCCCACATAGGGCTCCTGATATAGCATAAAATCCTGGGTAAGAAATGCCATATTGGCCAACTCGACCATTATTATTGGGTATATTTTTTACCAACCAATCAATAGTATCATAAGTATCAGAAGCTTCATCAATGTCAGTAGGTTTTGTTTTATTGACAATGTGAGGTGTCATATTTGTCCAAACTCCTTCTGACATCCATCGACCACGTACATCTTGGTTAACAAAAATGAATTTTTCTCGCATCATATAGGGTGAATATAACTTTTTAGGGAATTCTTCTTTTCCGTATGGAGCAACATTGTAACAAGTACGCTGCATTACAATTGGGTAAGTATTGCTTGGGGAAGCATCTTTTGGCGTATAGATATTAGCAAATAGTTTTACACCATCTCGCATTGAGATTTGCACTTGGGTTTTCACATAGTTTTCTCTTACAAAAGCAGAATCTTGTTGTGCAACAGATAAGGTTTGTGCTTTTGTAATTATTGATAATGCAAATATTATCAGTAAAAGGAAAAAGTTTTTCATGATTTCGTAGAAGGGTTGATTACTGTTTTTTTAAATTGATTTTTTAAAAATTTGAGCTACTATTTTAAGGAAATAGTAGCTCAAACTTGTTATTTTTACTTTAATTATCCATTTTTTCTATGCCGTCTCCTTCAATTCTCCTTCCCACTTAGCCACAACTGCTGTCGCAACTGCATTTCCTGCTACAGAAGTGGCCGAGCGACCCATATCCAACAACCAGTCAACTGCTAAAACCAAACTGATGCCTTCTTGTGGAAGTCCAAACATGGTGAGTGTTCCTGCAATTACTACCAATGACGCACGAGGCACACCTGCGATACCTTTACTTGTAAGTAGGAGCGTAAGCAACATCGTAACTTGCTGTCCAAGCGTTAATTCAATTCCATAGATTTGTGCAATAAAGCCCGTTGCAAATGTCATGTACATCATTGAGCCATCAAGGTTGAAAGAATATCCTAAAGGCAAGACAAAACTGATGATACGTTCTGAAATACCGAACTTTTTGAGTTGTTCAATCTGTAATGGCATTGAGGCTTCCGAACTTGCCGTGCTGAACGATAAGAAAAGAGCATCTTTCACATACTTCAACAATTTCCAATAATCGATTTTTTGTGTTAGACATATTACCCACAATATAACAACAATGAAAAAAGCCAGTGTTGCGAAAAAGCAAACGATTAAATATAAATAACCACCTAGCACTCCTAAACCTTTAGATGCTATAACGGCCGCAACCGAACCAAAAACGGCATAAGGAGCAAATGTCATTACGTAGCCGACAATCTTAAACATCACTTCTGAAATTGCATCAAGGGCTTTTGTTACGCTTTTTCCTTTTTCTCCGATGGCAGCCAATGCTACACCAAAAAACAGTGAAAATACTACGATTTGTAAAACTTCATTGGTAGAAAGTGCTTCAAAAATACTTTTTGGAAAAACGTGTGTAATAAAGTTTTCAAGCGTCATTTTTTTTGCTTCAACTCCTGTGTCTGTTCCTGTACTTGGTAAATCGAGCGTCATTACTTTGCCAGGTTTCATAAGATTTACGGCAAGCATACCAGTAATTAACGAAAGAATTGTGGCAAAATAAAAATAACCCAATGTTTTTAGTCCGATACGACCAACCACTTTAAAATCTCCTAGTTTGGCAATGCCTACCGAAAGAATAGAAAATACCAATGGTCCCAAAATCATCTGAATTAGGCGTAAAAAAATTTTTGAGAGCAATTGTAGATAGGAGCTCCAATCTTTTACACCTTCATTGGCTTTAACTTGTTCAGGGGTAAGTAATGCGGCATCTTTAATACTAAATTGCCCTAAATCAAAGTGATTGTGGATGAAATAACCGACAATGATACCGAGCGTCATGCCGATGAAGATTTTCCAAGTAATGTTTAGTTTCATAGTGTAATATCTGCCCTCCGCCCCTAAAGGAGAGCTTTTTTAACCCCCCTTTAGGGGCGGGAGGCGAAAAATTTTCGATAAATTGGTTTGCGATAAAGGAATTGAAGATACAAGATAGGATAAAAAATGTAATCTGTCAAAATAGTGGGCGTTCGAAACTCAATTTCATCGATAATTATGCTACCTGAGCCGTTCGGCGAGGTATCGTCTCTGACAATTCGGTGTTTATGCTTCCAGTATTTTAGAAAAAAAGGAAGTGTTACACCTTCATCAACAAAGTAGGATTCTTCTATCGATAAAAAAGAATCAGTGATTTTACTGACCCAAAGTTGCCGAAAAATAAAAAAGTTGAGTTCAAATGTTACTTTTTCACCAACTTCCTGTCCAAAGGATATAAGTTTCAGAGGAGGAAATGGTGGAGATAGTTTTAGGAGTAATTTGTCATCAAATTGATTCCAAACGTCATTAACCGATTGATTTACAGCGGTTTCGATATTTATTTTCATTGTTTATTGCTTTTTTGAGCTTGAAATAAAATGGTTTTTAAGAAAGAAAAACAAACTTAGTGGTAGGTACGTAAGTAGAAATACGTATTAAAAATCAGGGGTTTTTACGCTAAAAATAATAAAAATACTTTTAGACATTTGTTATGTTTATTTAACCCCAAAAAGAAGTGATATGTTTTTAGAAATTAATACAAGTCTTGGTCATTTAATCTTGATTTATCCGCTACAATTATTGTTGTTAGTAATTTTGCTCGTTTTGGGGATATATGAACTATATCATTTTTTAGAAATAAAAAGGTTTTTAAGCATTGGTCGAAACTTCGGTCAGCGTAAATATATTAAGTAGGATTATTTTTCATAATAGTGGTTAGGGTTATACGCAAAGAGCCGTTTCGTTTGAGACGGCTTTTTTGTTGTTTTATTGTTTGTTTCGAATTTGGACATATTTTGAGATGAAAAGTTTTTACCAAAAAAAAGAAATGACGAAGTCTTAATTATCAACTCCATTCAACTGGAAATGGTGGCAAGCGTGTTGTAATTTAAACCATCAACCTTGAGAATGATAAGTATTGAGATACGAGAAACGTAGTTCGAGGCCTTTCGACGCAGTGATAAAAGCTTGATTATTAGCAAATTAAACAATAAGTTTTGCTGCTTATTTTGGTCTCAGTTTTTAACATCATTTTACAGGAAATATTAAGCCTTATCTAGCGGTTACACTTTAGATTAACATTTTTTAAAAATATTCAATTCTGACTTTTATTACCGATTCTAAAATTCGGATTTTTTTTCGTTACTTTCAAAGAGTTTTAACGTCTAAAGAAAGATGGATTTTCTATGTCTTGTTTTGACCAAGAAAATATGAAAATGCAGGATTAAAATACTTAAGCCTCCAAACACAATCTCAGAATCGAATATGCTGGGAAATGGTGTAAATGCCAAATAGGATGCGGCTCAAAAAACTCTGATAAACTTTGGTATGCGAGTAGAGTTTATTGCTTTTTGAAGCATTTAAAAATTATTTTGGAATTAGTAAATTATTTAACTTTTAACAGTACACAACAATAAATTTAAAATGAACAAATCCGGTAACTTTCTATTGCTGCTTGCTTACTTATGTCTAACCTCAATTTCAGTGTTTGGACAAAATGCCAGTTTTTATAAATCATCTGTTATCCTTAATACTGGAAGTGGAAATACCTATTATGATGCAGGTGCGGCTACTGGAAATTCAGATTTTAATGGTAATAATTTAGGAATCTATTCATGTACAGGAACTCTTATTTTGAGTGGAGGAGAAGCTGAAATTAGCAAAGGAGGTGGGTGTGATGTATCTAGTTCTAAACTTGCTTATCGAATTTATTTACTAGGAAGTACGAGTTTTCCTGAATTTTCAGAAATAGATTTGCCTTTAAGTCAAGATTTTGGGACATGTTTTTCTGGTAATTCTTGTCAAAGTTGGGCGAAAACAAACGCAAGTGTTAATCTGCTTTCAGGACTTGCTAATGGTAATATAAAATTGAAGCATATTTTGTAGGTTCAACACAGTTTTGTTCGGTTGGACTCTTTTATGATAATAATTTAAATAATAATTATTCGGCCACTTTTACGATTAGTAATCCAATTACAATCACAACTAATCCATCAACTTCAACAGTTTGCTTTGGTAACAATACAACTCTAACAGCTTCTGCAACGGGAAATGATGCTTTTATATGGCAAAAACAAAATGGTACTTCTTGGACGAATGTGAGTAATGGCTCATTGGTCAGTGGTGCATCTACGACTTTAAATCTTACGAATGTAACTACAACAGAAATATATCGTTGTTTATTTACAAATTGTGGAGGTATCAATACTTTAGCAACGCAAACTGTGACAGTTGCACCACAAAGACCAACGATAAGTCTTCAACCGATTTCGCAGTCAGATTGTGATGGAAATGTTATTGATTTCAATATTACAGTTTCAGCAGGAACGACCTTTATTTGGCAACGGAAGAAGCCTACTGATGCTTCTTATCTTACGGTCGTTGCTACCACAAATTCTGAAATTAAGAATACTGGTACTACATCTCAATTAAAAATTAGGAATATCGGCAATAATGAAAATCCACATTTAGCACAATATCAGTGTGTTGTAACAGATGCAAATTCTTGTATGAACACAACAAATGTTGCAACGTTATCAGCTAGTTCTATCAGAAATATTGCAGATTCACCTACTATTTGTGAACGAGGAACGACAAGTTTTACCACAACCTTGATAGGTACGTCGACTGCTATAAAATGGCAAAAAGGAACTAGTGAATCCTCAGCAGCATCTTATGTTGATTTGGTGGATAGTTCTCCTAACATAATAGGTTCAGGAACTACTACCTTATCTTTAGCAAATATTCCTTTAACTGATAATAATACTTTTTATCGTGTAAAGGCCACTTTTGCAACAGTGTCTAACACTGGTAGTGGAACTTGTAGCCAAACCCAATCTGTAACTGCAGCTATTACAGGAAAACTTAACGTGATTCCCGCACCAACAGCCCCGACAGCAAATAATGCTTCACGTTGTGACGTAGGAACTGTAATACTTTCGGCAACTTCGACTTTAGGAGCAAACGAAAGTTTTAGATGGTATGATAGTAATGTTACTTCGACGGTTTTGGGAACTAATGCCATTTATAAAACAGAATCGCTTGCAATTGGGTCATATACTTATTATTTAAGTGTTTATAATAGTTCAACTACTTGTGAAAGCACTCGTACAAGAGTAGTAGTTATAGTAAATCCGCTACCAACAATTGCTCTCAATAACGTTGCTGATATTTGTAATAGTGGAACTACCTTTAGTTTACCGTTTAGTTCAATAACCAATTCTCCTAATCAATACAGTATCTCAATAGAAAGCCCTACTTTAAGTGGTTTTTCAGCGATTTCAAATGCTAATTTAGGAAGTTCGCCAATCAATGTAGTCATTCCAACAAATACATCGCCTAATATTTATCAGTTTGCTATTTCAGTAAAAAATTCAACAACAACTTGCGTTTCTTCAAATCAAAGCTTTAATGTAAAGATTAATTCTACACCGAGTGCACCTATTATTACAACCCCTATTAATTTTTGTCAAAATGTTCCAACTAGTGCACTTACAGCTACTGCAAGCGGTACAAATTCTTTATTATGGTATGGAACAAGTTCAGTTGGTGGCACATTGAGTTTGTCTGCACCGATTCCGAGTTCGAATATAGTCGGTACTACAGCTTATTATGTCAGTCAGCTAAGTACAGATAATTGTGAAAGTGCCAAAGCAGCGATTGACGTTATTGTCAATGCTATTCCTATTCCACCAAGTGCCAAAACAACAATTACTTATTGTAAAAATAGTACCGCAAATATGCTATCTGCGGTTGCATCAGGCTCTAATAGTTTGATATGGTACGATGAAAATGATAACATTTTGGGTTCGGCTCCAACTCCAAATACAACAATTGCCGGAACACAGATATTTAAAGTCAGTCAGAAGAGTCCTTTGCCCACCAATTGTGAAAGTGCAAAAACCACGATTTTGGTAACTATTTACGATTTACCAATTGCTCCGACTGTAACAACTCCTGTGGGATATTGCCAAAACGCTACAGCAACATTGCTTTCTGCTACCGCATCGGGTACAAATACTTTACTTTGGTATGGAACAAATGCAATCGGGGGAACATCAAGCGGAATTGCACAAACTCCGATTACGACCTCGGTCGGCACAACAAGCTATTATGTGAGTCAAAAAGATGCCTATAATTGTGAAAGTTTGAGAGCAAAAATTGATGTTGAAATTACGCCAAGCGTTTCTGCGACCATAACTGGGATAAATGCTTTTTGTATAACGGGTATGTTGAATAAATCGACTACTTTGTCTGCAAAACCTACCGGTGGAAATGGTTTATATACTTATCAATGGCAAAATTTAGCTGGAAATATTTTTTCAGCCACGAGTCAGACTTATGAAGTAAATAGTACAGTTCAAGTGGGAAATTCGGATACTTACAGCGTAACTCTGACTTCAGGTTATTGTACAGCAACTGCGAATGTGAACGTAACCAAACAAGGCTGGAGTGATATTCCGAGTGTTTCTATGAGCCCAAATGGTGATATTTGTGGGAGTGGTTCAAAAACGATAAGTGTTAATAGTCCCAATATTGGAACCTATAGATGGTATTCAGATGCAACTAATTTGATTCAAATGGTATCAGGTACAAGTTTTTCTACACCAAACCTCAATTCAACTACATCGTATTTTGTTGCTCGTGAACATCAGATTACAACAAACCTAACTTGCCAAACTGTCAGAACGCTCACAACAATTAATGTAAATCCAATTCCTTCAGCCCCAACTGTAACATCTGATGATGACGATAATATTGTGTGTGCTGGCACAAACGTAAAATTAAGCGTGAGTGATTGTGTAGGGACAGTTGTTTGGTCGAATGGTACAAGTGCCACAACAATTACGGTTTCAGCTTCGGGTACATACAATGCTATCTGTATAGTAAATGGTTGTAAGAGTCTTGCCTCATCAACACAGATAATTGTAGTAAATCAAAATCCTACTATCACTCTTGGTTCTATTAGTAGTATTTGTAATGCTGCCACTCCCTTTGAATTACCATTCACTGCAACCTCCAATAGCCCCAGTAAGTACAGTCTTACCTCTTCTATGTCTGGTTTTGTGGTGATTTCAGATGCTTCATTAACATTTTCTCCAATAAGTGTAGCCATTCCATCGGGAAAAACTGGTAATCATTCATTTACACTCAGTGTCAAAAATAGTACAACTAACTGTATAAATTCACAAACTTTTAATTTAACTGTTTTACCAGTTTTGCTCGGAGGAAGTTTAGAGATTTCCTCAAGTACAGTAAATTGTTCAGGCTATAATGCGGGAGTGATTTCGAGTGTAAGTGTAGCAAGTGGCGGGAAAACTACGTATGCTTATCAATGGCAATCATCAACAGATAATCAAAATTTTGCTGATATTACTAGCGAAAATCTTACCACTTATAACCCACCGTCTTTAACTCAAACAACATTTTATCGCAGAAAAGTAACAGATGCTTGCGGAATAGAAGCGATTTCGTCAAATGTTCATCAAATTCAAATCGTACCCGACCCACAGATTACGATTACTGATGTTACCGACCGTATAATTTGTTCGTCAGGAGCACTAAATTTGCAAGCAACAGTAATCGGTGGTTCGGGAACATGTACGCCAACATGGCAATCATCAAGTTCACCGTCAGGAACATTCGCCAATGAACAAGTAGGAGGGTTAAGTTTTTCTGCAACAGTAACAAATACAACCATAGTTTCAACAACTAAATATTACCGAGCAATTTATGCTTGTAGTGGCACAGGTTCTGGGTCTTGTAATCAAGCAACATCGAGTTTAGTGAAAGTAACAATTAATCCTAATCCAATTGTACCACTAGTAAATGGTGGAGGAACTATTTGTTCGGGCAGTAGCACTATATTATCAGCAAACGGTTGTAATGGAACACTTCAGTGGTCGAATGGAGCAACGGCCACTAGTATAAGTGTTTCGATAGCAGGAAGTTACAGTGTAGTTTGTACGAATAGTTGCGGAACGAGTGTATCGAGCAAAGAAATTGTTGTAAATATTACGACATTAACTTCTCCAATTTTGGTGGGAGCAACTACGGTATGCAGTGGCCAATCAACAATATTGACTGCTACTGATTGTGCAGGAACGGTAGTTTGGAGTGATGGTGGCAGTGGTACAAGCATCACAGTTTCACCGATTACAACAACAACTTACACAGCGGTTTGTCATTTTAATGGTTGTACAAGTATAAATAGTGAAGCTGTTGTGGTTACGGTAGCTCCAAGCATTGATTTTACACTTGGAAGTGTGGCAGATTTATGTAGTTCAGCTACGAGTTTTATTTTGCCATACAACTCAACTTTGGGCAGTCCAGATAAATATAGTTTGACCTCAACAATGTCAGGTTTTAAGGGCATTACAGATGCAAATTTAGGTACATCACCGATTTTTGTAATTATTCCAAGCGGTCAAACAGGAACATTTGGATTCACATTAACATTAAAAATTGGTTCGACGGGATGTAAAAAAAGTCAAACTTTTAATGTAAATATTTTGCCTGTATTATTGGGTGGAAGTATTGAAACATCGTCAAGCACAATCAATTGTTTAGGCTATAATGCTGGAGCAATAACAAGCATAAGTTTGGCTAGCGGTGGCAAGACTGATTATGTTTATCAATGGCAATCATCAACAGATAATCAAAATTTTGCTGATATTACTAGCGAA
>JAFEIL010000040.1 GCA_017495105.1 Emticicia sp.
ATATTGCAATGTATTTATCATAAACCCACCTCATACTTCTTCGATTCAAAAGATTATATGGGTCAATGATTTTTACAAAAAATACAACAAAATCACTCTCGGAATTACGTTCCGTGTTGGTAAAATTTCCAATCAATATTATACTAGTACGATGACTGAAACTGAACAAGTTACAGAGCAACAACAAGGCCTTTATCGCTCAGAATTTGAACATGATGCGTGTGGAATTGGCTTTAGAGCTCATTTAAAAGGACGCAAGTCGCACGGAATTGTAGCCGATGCGATTAAAATGCTCGAACGTATGGACCATCGTGGTGCATGTGGCTGCGACCCTAACACTGGAGATGGTGCGGGAATTTTACTCCAAATTCCTCACGAGTTTTTCTTAGATGAATGTAATAAACTAAAGTTTCATCTGCCTGCTGTTGGTGAATATGGTGTAGGTATGATTTTCTTTCCGATGGATAAAACCGAGCGAGAAGAATGTCGTGATATTTTAAACCGAAAGATTGAAAAACTAGGCTTAGAACTACTCGGATATCGTGTTGTTGAAACTAAAGGTGATATTTTGGGAGAGGGTTCAGCATCAGTTGAACCAAACGTTGAACAGGTGTTTATCAAACGTCCAGTTGATATAACCGAAGAAATTGATTTTGAACGTAAATTATATATTCTACGTCAATACGCTTCTCGCATTATCCGTGAAGCAGTTGTTGGAGCTAAAGAACATTTTTATTTCTCATCGCTTTCGTGTAGGACAATTTCCTATAAAGGACAATTGACTACCGAGCAATTGAAATATTATTTTCCAGATTTGCATAATGAGGCTGTTACTTCTGCTTTTGCAGTTATTCACTCTCGTTTTTCAACTAATACATTCCCTTCTTGGAAATTGGCTCAGCCATTCAGATTTATTGCTCACAATGGTGAAATCAACACCGTTAAAGGAAATGTCAACTGGATACGTGCTGGAGAAAAATCATTCATTTCTAAATTCTTTACAAAAGAAGAAATGGACTTGGTTTTGCCAATCTGTGATTTAGGAAATTCAGATTCAGCTCAACTTGATAACGTAATCGAATTACTTTATTTATCAGGTCGCTCATTACCACATGTTATGATGATGCTCGTTCCAGAAGCTTGGGACGGTAATGATGCGATGGATGATCAAAGAAAAGCATTTTACGAATATCACGCCGCTATAATGGAGCCTTGGGATGGCCCAGCTTCGATTTCATTTACCGATGGAAAATTGGTAGGTGCAACACTTGATAGAAATGGCCTTCGTCCGTCTCGATATTGGGTTTTGGATGATGATACAGTTATTATGGCATCGGAAGCGGGGGTTTTGGATATTGACCAAGCGAAAGTAGTTTCAAAAGGAAGATTACAACCTGGGAAAATGTTTGTAGTTGATATGGAGCAAGGTCGTATCATTCCTGATGAGGAAGTAAAAGCCGATATTTGTTCTCGTCAACCTTACAAAGAATGGTTGGATGAATACAAAATCAAAACTGAGGTTCTTCCAAAGTCAATTCGTCCATATCAACATTACAGCGAAGAAACTTTATTGAAACGTCAAATTACGTTTGGTTATACCTCTGAAGATTTACGTATGATTTTGGCACCAATGGCACAATCTGGCATGGAAGCCATTGGTTCAATGGGTGTTGATACGCCATTAGCTATTCTCTCAGACCAAAGTCAACATTTATCATATTATTTCAAGCAGTTATTTGCACAAGTTACCAATCCACCGATTGACTCAATACGTGAACGTTCAATCATGTCATTAATTTCGTTTGTGGGTTCTAATGAAAATATTCTTACCGAATCACCAGCTCATTGCCGTTTGGTGCAACTCGACCAACCAGTATTGACAATTGAAGAGTTTGATAAACTTCGCTTTGTCGATTATAAAGGTTTCCAAGCAAAAACCATCAATACTTACTTCAATTCAACAAGCGAAGATATTGGTAAATCCTTGGCTTTTGGTTTGGAAAGAATTTGCCGTTATGCTGAAGATGCCATCGAAGATGGTTTCGAGATTTTGATTCTTTCTGACCGTGCAATTGATACTGACCACGCTCCGATTCCTTCTTTATTGGCAACTGCTGCAATTCATCACCACCTAATCAGAAAAGGAATTCGTGGAAAAGCAGGTATTTTAGTTGAAGCTGGAGATATTTGGGAAACACATCATTTTGCAACCCTAATTGGTTATGGAGCATCGGGAATTTGCCCTTATATGGCATTCGAGACGCTTTCATGGATGAATAAAAAAGGCTTAATCGAAGGCGAACATGATGACTACACATTAAACAAAAACTACATCAAGGCGGTAGATAAAGAATTATTAAAGATTTTCTCAAAAATGGGAATCTCTACATTACAATCTTATCAAGGAGCTCAAATATTTGAATGTATCGGTCTGAACAAACAAGTAATTGATAAATATTTTACAGGAACAATCTCACGAATCAGCGGGATGGGTTTGGACGAAATAGCCAAAGAAGCATTCGTTAGACACCGTGTAGCTTTCCCTGAAATTCCACAAGAATCAATCAAAAGACTTGAAGTTGGTGGTGTATATCAATGGAAACAACGTGGCGAACGACACATGTTTAATCCTCAGTCGATTCACTTATTACAACAATCAGGACGAGTTGGCGAAAGAGATTTAAGTAAAGGTTACCAAATCTTCAAGCAATATTCAAAACTCATCAACGATCAAAGCAAAGATGCATTAACACTTCGTGGATTACTTCAATTCAAAAAAGGAACTTCGATTCCGCTAGAAGAAGTTGAGCCTATTGAAAGTATATTTAAGCGTTTTGCAACAGGTGCGATGTCATTCGGTTCGATTTCTTGGGAAGCTCATACTACTTTAGCAATTGCTATGAACCGTATTGGTGGACGCTCTAATTCGGGTGAAGGCGGAGAAGACGAAATTCGTTACGAATTAGATAAAAATGGTGATAACCTAAATTCTTCCATCAAACAAGTAGCCTCTGGACGTTTTGGTGTAACAAGTCATTATTTGACCAATGCTAAAGAACTACAAATCAAAATGGCACAAGGAGCAAAACCTGGTGAAGGTGGACAACTTCCAGGCCATAAAGTAGATGATTGGATTGGTCGCGTGCGTCATAGTACGCCAGGTGTTGGCTTGATTTCTCCACCTCCGCACCACGATATATATTCAATTGAAGATTTGGCCCAATTGATTTATGACTTAAAAAACTCAAATCGTGATGCCAGAATTTCAGTAAAATTAGTTTCAGAAGCAGGGGTTGGTACGATTGCCGCAGGTGTTACTAAAGCTCACGCCGATGTAGTTCTAATTGCAGGACACGACGGTGGAACAGGGGCTTCTCCCCTATCATCGGTGCGTCATGCAGGCTTGCCTTGGGAATTGGGTTTAGCCGAAGCACACCAAACATTGGTGAAAAATAAATTACGTGGTAGAATAGTTTTACAAGCTGACGGCCAGATGCGTACAGGTAAAGACCTTGCTATTGCAGCTCTACTCGGTGCAGAAGAATTTGGTGTTGCAACTGCTGCATTAGTAGCAGTGGGCTGCATTATGATGCGTAAATGTCACTTAAATACATGTCCAGTTGGAGTTGCGACTCAAAACAAAGAATTACGTGCGATGTTCAGCGGAAAACCTGAGCACGTTGTAAATATGTTTACTTATTTAGCAATGGAATTACGTGAAATCATGGCAGAATTAGGTTTCCGTACCATCAATGAAATGGTTGGACAATCGCAAATGCTTGAGAAACGCACCGATATTACGCACTGGAAATATAAGAAAATTGACCTTTCAGGTGTTCTTTTTAAAGAACCAACTACTTTGGATGTTGCTCAATATAAACAAGAAGAACAAGATCACGGTATTTCTCAAGTGCTTGACTGGCAGATGATAAAAGATGCTCAACCTGCGATTTTGAACAAAGCAGAAGTTGAAGCCGAATACTTGGTAAATAATTTGAACCGTTCGATTGGAGCAATGACTTCTAACGAAATCTCGAAAGTTTATGCAGGAGCAGGTTTACCATTCGGAACGATTCATTATAAATATAGAGGAACGGCTGGACAATCATTTGGTGCATTCTCGACAAAAGGCTTAAAACTAGAACTTGAAGGAGATTCAAATGATTACTTCGGTAAAGGTCTTTGTGGTGCAGAATTAGTCGTTTATCCTGATAGAAAAGCGACATTCAAAGCCGAAAAGAATATGATTATAGGAAACGTAGCATTTTATGGTGCAACTTCGGGTGAAGCTTACATCAATGGTATGGCTGGTGAGCGTTTCTGCGTAAGGAATTCGGGTGCTAAAGTCGTTGTTGAAGGTATTGGTGACCACGGTTTAGAATATATGACAGGTGGTTTAGCAATTATCTTGGGCGAAACTGGACGAAACTTTGCCGCAGGTATGAGTGGAGGTCTTGCATTCGTTTATGACCCAAACAAAGTTTTTGATGCAAAATGTAACAAAGAAATGGTCGGTTTAGAAACCGTAGATGCCGAAGATACCGAAATGTTAAAAGCATTTATCGAAAAACATTTAAAGGAAACAAAAAGTGAGGTAGCAGAAAGAATACTGGTTAATTTCAATAGTGAAATCTCAAACTTTGTAAAAGTATTCCCAACTGATTACAAACGAGTTTTGTTGGAAAGAAAGAAAAAGGCAGAGAATGAGAAAGTAACAGCGTAGTTTTTTATTAGATTTGGGTAAAATACAGAAATAACATGAAAAATTGGATAGAAATAGCTTCGCATTCTGAACTTTCGGCAGTACAAGAACTTAAAAAGTCCTATGAGGAAGGTGATTTAATAGATGTAGAAGAAGGATTGACACAATTGATTGATGTAATGGCAAAAGCAGAACAGCGAGCATTATTAAGTCATATTAACAATTTGATAATGCACATTATAAAATGGAATCTTCAACCTGAAAAACGTTCTCGTAGTTGGTTGAAAAATATTTTTAATGCTCGTAATGAAGTCGAATTTGCCCAAGAATATAACCCATCCCTCAATAATAATTACATTGAAAGCATTTGGGAAAAAGCTTTCAGTAAAGCCAAGAAAGGTGCAGAAATTGAAACTGGTATTTCAACTGCAAAAATCGAAACACTTACTTGGCAAGAAGTATTCGAACAAGAATATAATTTATAAACATTTATAATAAGAATTTTATAATGGGAAAGCCTACTGGTTTCTTAGAATTTCAAAGAGAATTGGCCAATAAGCGTGCTGTTGAAGAGCGTCGTTTGGATTATAATGAAGTTGAAATGCCCGCCGAAGATGAGAACTCTCGTAATCAGGCGGCTCGTTGCATGGACTGTGGTGTACCATTTTGTCATAATGGCTGTCCACTTGGCAACATCATTCCAGAATTTAATGATGCAGTTTATGAACAAAACTGGGAATATGCTTATCAGATTTTAAATTCTACCAATAATTTTCCTGAATTTACAGGTAGAATCTGTCCAGCACCTTGCGAATCTTCTTGTGTTTTGGGTATTAATAAACCACCAGTTGCTATTGAATACATCGAAAAATCAATCATTGAGCGTGCTTTTGCTAATGGTTGGGTAAAACCAAATATTCCAAAAAAACGAACTGGAAAACGAGTGGCAGTTGTGGGTTCAGGTCCAGCAGGAATGGCTACAGCAGTTCAATTAAATAAAGCTGGACATTATGTAACGGTTTTTGAACGTGCCGACGAAATTGGTGGTTTGGTTCGTTACGGAATTCCTGACTTTAAATTGGATAAATCCGTTGTCCGTCGTAGAGTTGAGGTGATGAAAGATGAAGGAATTACTTTTATAACGAACGCAAATGTTGGTGTGAATGTAAAATCAAACGATATTTTAAGGGATTTTGATGCGATTGTCCTTTCGGGTGGCTCAACAGTTCCACGTATGATTGACATCAAGGGAAAAGAATTGAACGGTATTTATCCTGCAATGGAGTTTTTGAGTCAACAAAATAAACGTGTTTCTGGAATTAATGTTTCTTATGACCATAAAGGCGAGGTTTATCAAAATGGTGAATTGTTTGCAACCGACAAAAACGTTGTAGTAATTGGTGGTGGAGATACTGGTTCTGACTGTGTTGGAACATCCAACCGTCATAAAGCAAAGACAATCACGCAAGTGGAAGTAATGCCAGAACCAAGTATTGACGATAAAAAACAACCATTCTATCAAGTACGTGCCGAAGCTACTCCCTGGCCAAACTGGCCAATAACAAAACGTACATCTACTTCACATGAAGAAGGATGTGAGCGTTTGTTTAGCATCAATGTAAAAGAATTTATTGGTGACGAAAACTGCAATTTGAAAGGAATCTTGATTTCAGAAGCCGCATCTTTCAATGGAAGTCGTGTTGAAATGAATGAGCGTGAGATTCCTTGCGAAATGGCTTTGATTGCAGCAGGTTTCTTGAATCCTCAACAAGATTTATTAGAGCAACTAGAAGTTGAAGTTGATGAACGTAAAAATGTAAAAGCCCCAAATTATCAAACAACAAACCCTAAAGTATTTGCGGCTGGTGATATGCGTCGTGGTCAATCTTTGGTTGTTTGGGCTATTTCAGAGGGACGTGAATGTGCAAGAAAGGTTGATGAGTTTTTGATGGGAGAAACCCTTTTAGAAGCAAAAGCTATTTCGATGATTTCACCAGCTTATGCAGGGGCGTGATATTTTTAAACAAACAACAAAAAAGTCCCATTTTTAATAAAAAGAGGACTTTTTTGTTACCTATTCAAGAAATATTCTTTAAACAAAGCTATTTCAACCAACTCAATTTCTACATATTTATCAAAAATCTTTTCTCCAACTTGGCTTTTCAAAGCCGAAATTCCAACATCAATTAAACGTAACCCGGTTTCAGTCAACAAAATATTGTCAAAAGCTAATCCACCGATATTAGAAGGACGCTTGAGGTCACGATGAACAAAACCAGCTTTATGAAGTTCAATTAATTCAGACTCAAAAACATCGAACCAAAGTTCACGTTTTTCAACTTCGAAAGCCCGATAATCAATGGGCTTGATTCGTTCCATGACCAACATTTCAACTTGTAAATCTTCCTGAAAATCTAATCGAATGAATTTTGTCACCAAATCATTGACCGAATTGGAAAACTTCATTTTTTCAGCCTCCGAACCAATATCTGAGCGAGTATCATCAGTGAATAATTTAGCAACTTCCGTGTCCGACAAGACAATTACGGTATTATTTGCTCCAGATGATAATCTTCTTGGATATTTCATATTTATGAACAACAAATTATTCCATTTACGAATGACTTATAATTAAATTCCAAAGTATGCTTTAATATTAGCTTCAATTCTACCAATTATATTTTCTCCCGATTGAGCTACAAATTTTTCACCTGAAACATTTTCATATAATTCAATATAGCGATTTGAAATCTCTAGTACTTTCTCATCAGTCATTTCTGGTACTGATTGGCCATTCTTTCCTTGAAAATCATTTGCAATGAGCCATTCACGTACAAATTCTTTCGACAATTGTTTTTGTGGAAGGTTGGCAGCTAAGTTTTCTTCATAACCTTCAATAAAAAAATATCTTGAAGAATCAGGCGTATGCACTTCATCAATCAAATAAATTATACCATCTTTTTCTCCAAATTCGTATTTTGTATCAACTAAAATCAAACCTCTTTCGGCGGCCATTTCTGTACCTCTTTGAAATAAAGCTAAAGCATATTTTTCGAGTTGAACATATTTTTCTTCTGAAACTAAGCCTTTTGCCATTATTTCCTCACGAGAAATATCTTCATCGTGTCCTTCATGAGCTTTGGTTGTAGGAGTAATAATTGGTGTTGGAAATTTGTCATTTTCCTTCAATCCTTCTGGCAGTGTAACACCACAAAGTGTACGCAAACCACTTTTGTAGGTACGCCAAGCATGACCAACCAAATATCCACGCACGACCATTTCGACAGGAAAAGTTTCGCAACGAACACCAATTGAAATATTAGGGTCAGGTGCAACTAAAAGCCAATTAGGTACAATATCTTTGGTTGCATTAAGATATTTTGCAGCTATTTGATTCAAAACTTGTCCCTTGAATGGAATCGGTCGTGGTAAAACTACATCAAATGCTGAAATTCTATCTGATGCTACCATCACGACTTTATCGCCAAAATCATATACATCACGGACTTTCCCACGATAAAAGGCGGTTTGTCCTTCAAAATTAAAATTTGTTTCTTTTACTGCGGACTGTAAAACACCGCTATCTGATATTTGAGTCATAATATTGAAAATTTTATTTTTTGAATAAAAAGATTTTATCACCAATCTTTTTCTACTTCCTCTTTCTTATTTGATTGTTGTTTGCGTTGTTGTGCATATTGTAACTCAGTAGTTTTCATCGCTTCCAAAATTTGTAAAGCTTTTTCTTTACTCATTTTTTCGGGCGTAGTTGAATCCAATTCATCACGTTTTTCTTCAGTTTTCGCAGTTTCACCGCCATTATTGGCTTTGCTTTCAGACGACTGACTTTGATTATTCTTTGGAGGAGATTGAGGCAATTTCTTTCTCAATAATTCATAATTATACCTTGCAACTTTATTTTCATTATCATTTTGCAAAGCAATCTTAAATAACTCTAATGCACCAGTACTATCGCCTTTTTTTGTTTCAATCACACCCACCTGAATCATTGCATTTGTCGAAATTACTACATTATTGAGTCTGACCAATTTCTTATATTCATCCAATGCTTTTGAAGTGTTCTTTACACAGAAATATGAGTGTGCCAGATTTAAGCGTGCTTCAGGTTCTAAATTATATGAAATAATGGCTAATTCTTCATATTTTTGAACTGCTAATGCATAGTTTTTCTTATAAAAGGCTGTTCCTGCTTCAATTTTAAGAGCGTTTCTTTGCGAAACATTCGAAAGCGAACGCAGATTAAGGAAAAGCATGATTATATAAAAAAACCAAATGTTCATTGTCAAATTTTGATTGTACGGACTGTAAATAAAATATCAATTATCATTAAAATTAAAGCCAAAATTACAAAATAATAATATTTATTGTTAGAAACTGTCATTTTTCGGGTATCTATCCAATTGCTTTCAACTCGGTCAACCTCTTTCAAAAGGTCAGAAACACCATTTACTTGATTTGTAAGTTGAAAATATTTGCCATTTAGCGTTTTGGTCAAGTTGACTAGATAAGGGGCATTTAATTTTGAAACTACCTCTTGCCCATTCTTGTCTTTCTTATATGCATTACCTTCTCTGATTTTACCTCCTTGCGGGGTTCCCACACCGAGAGTAAGTAAATGAATCTTATTTTGCTTGAGTGCAAAAATGACATTTTGTTCGATTTTCCCAAAATCTTCACCGTCAGAAATAAGTACAATAACTTTAGTTTTGCGACTATTAAGCGTTGAACTTGCTTGAAATTTTTTCAAAATTAAACTTAAAGCTGTATTCAAATCAGTGCCATTATTAATGAATAAACCAGTATTGAGCTTTTGGATGAATAATCTAATGGCATCACCGTCAAATGTAAGTGGCGTATGGGTATATGCCTCTGACGAAAATACAATTAGTCCAATTTTGTCAGATTTGAGTTGGTCAATATTTTTAATAAGTTCAAACTTAGTTTTTTCTAACCTAGACGGTTCAATATCAACGGCATCCATTGAACGAGATAAATCAAATATAAAAAAAATATCTTTTCCAGTTGCTTGAGACTCAATTTCGTTTAAACCAAAGCTTGGCCCTAACAATCCTAAGATACATAGCCCCAAATAAATACCTCTGATAATAAACTTAATAATAACCGAACGAGCAGTAGTGCCTAATCGACGTGCAACCAAATATAAGCGTATAAAGTAGGTGGCATAGACCAACAAAAATATGCCAATGAAGACAAATTCGACTATCGTAAGTGGTTTTATCCAATTCATGCTTAAAATTATCACTGTTTGACGAGAACCCCAAGTAAAAATTGGCTAATTTTGCATAGTTGTTGATTAATTGGGATTTTATACAACAAAGAAAAACCATAAAAAACGTTTTAACTCCTTTTTTGAATAAATGAATTTCATTAAAAACGCTCTTAAAAATATTGCTGCGATGTTTATAAGCCTTTTGATTGGCTTAATCATCGGCGAAATTATTATTCGCATATTTTTCCCACAAGTTATCTCTCCTGTTCAGTTTTACTATGACTCCAAATTAGGTGGAATGATTCCTGTGCCTAATCAAAAAGGATTTAAGAGTCATCCACATGATTATTATTACGAATACCAAAACAATGAAATTGGTATGCGTGATAACCGCCAAATGAAAAGTTACAAGAAATATCCTTATAAAATATTGGCAATCGGCGATTCATTTACCTACGGTTGGGGTGTAAATGATGACGAAACATTTTGCAAACTTTTAGAAAAAAAAATAAATAAAGATTCAGTAGCAGTCTTGAATGCTGGGGCGTCAGGCTCTGGGACTGACTATGCACTTAGGTTTTTTCAGGTTCGTGGACCAGAATTATCTCCGAAAGTTGTATTATATTTTTACTATGAAAATGATTTCGTTGACAACTCAGAAAACCGATACTATACTATCAAAAAAGATTCTATTGTATCAAAAGAAATTAATCAATCCGCAAATTTAAATGCCATTCAAAAGAATAAATTGGCCGATAGTAAAATATATAATTGGTTTGCATCTCATTCTCATTTGTTTAACATGATTAGAACTCAGGTTGGAATTCTGTGGAATAAAAAAGTAAAGCAGGAAAATCAAAATCAGCAAGCAACAATTCAGAGGGCTACATCTGATAATCAATCGGTAATACCTACTTCTGCTCAAGATATTCCAAAAACAATAGAAATATCAAAAGTTGAAAATGACCAATTTTACCCAACTTATGTTTATTTAAAAGCATTAGCTAAAAATGTAGAAAAATCAGGTGGAAAATTTTATACATTCTTTATTCCTTCAAATAAGTCGATTATAGAGTACCAAAATTCAGGTACAATGAGTCATGAAAAAGTAATTGTTGATTTTTGTAAAGCCAATAATATAAAGGTTTATTCATTTAAAGATGTAATTATGAAGCATAAAGACCCTTTTAGGGCTTTTTATTTCCCAACAGATTTACATTGGAATAAAGACGGAAACGAATTAGCAGCCGATTATTTGTATCAAGTCTTGAAACAAGAGCTTTTTAGTCCACAGAATAAGTAGTCGGAAATAGAATCTTTAAAATACCAATGATTTTTGCTATTTTTGCACAAAAATAATTTGCAAATAAGGCAGAATCCTTTTTTTACAACATAGGCTATCGAAAAGTCTAACAAAAATTTCAGTCTATCAAAACAACAAACAAAAATACGTTCGGTCGGCAATCCGCACTCCATTTTGGCGTTTTTTTGTTCCTAACGCCTATTTTTGGTCTTTTTTCTTATAATTCAGGTTTCGGATATGACGCCTTAGAGTATTTGGTTATTGGCCGTTCGCTCAATGACGGTTATCAGATGTACGATTTTATCCCATCAAAGTCTTGGCTTTGGTATATTTTTGTACAAAAAGGAATCTATATCTTAGGCGGAGATTTTACTCACTTTCAAGTAACACTTCTGATTACAATCGAATTTATTGGAATTGGAATTTCTAGCTATATCGTTGTCAATAAACTTACAAAAAGCACCAAAACGGCTTTTGTAACTTCACTTTTATCGCTACTTAGTTGCTTTTTCATGGAGATTAACTACCTTGAACCAGAAGCACCAATTGCGATTCTTGCCATTTGGTCACTTTACTTTTTATCTAAAAATAAAAATTCAGATTGGTTAGTTGGTGGTATTTTATTGGGAATTGCGATGACATTCAAAAGTATAGCAATGTTTTATGTTGCTGGTGCTGGGCTGTACCTGTTTTATGAATGTTTTTTTATCCAAAAAAGTAGTTTTTGGCAAATTACTCAAAAAGGAACATTGATTTTAGTAGGTTTTGCTGTTCCTTTGCTTTTGTCACTATTATATTTTTATCAACTCAATCGCCTTGAACAACATATTTATTGGTCGTACATATATCCATTCGGTTCGTATCCTGCCCATACTTTATTCCTTAAAAAGCT
Source organism: Emticicia sp. (assembly GCA_017495105.1). Taxonomy (GTDB): domain Bacteria; phylum Bacteroidota; class Bacteroidia; order Cytophagales; family Spirosomataceae; genus Emticicia. The sequence continues at coordinate 12,149 of JAFEIL010000040.1, forward strand.
GATAATCAAGACCTTTTGGTTTATAATTCTGACAATATTAAGTATTATCTTGGCTCTTAATGTAAAAGACAAATCAAAGTATTGGTGCAACACAACCTTCATGCTTTCGTTGTTTTTCGGATTGCTATCTTTGACTTCACTAATGAAAAGTCAAGCATCGCACTATTTCTACCCTGCTGCTCCATTTTTTTCGGTGATTATTGCCATGGTTTACGCTCATTATAGTAAAACATATGAGCAAAAACTTAAACGGGTCTATTTAGCTATTGGAATATTGTCAATCTTAGTTTTGTTCATTACTTTTATAACCCGTCGAGAGGTTTTGCAACGTTTGTTTCAAGTTGATGATTTTGCAATTGAAAAAACTTATGCAAGCACGGTAAATCGAAATTTAAAAGCAAAAGACAAAGCCTTATTGATAGACTTCGGTACACTTTTCTATTTTCATTCACATCGCTATCCGAATGTACCTTTTATCAATACAGAAATGCAAACTAGCGATTACATTAAAAAACACACTGATGTTTATGAAAAATCGCTACAAGATACAAGCATGAAATTAGTACTTTTTGGATTCCGCAATACAGTCATTGATGACAGCACCAAAATAAATACGCCTGAAAATAAAATCGCACTTGACAAATTACGTAGTGAGCTGAACAAAAACTTTACTCTAGAAACAGACTCTGTGCTTTTCATCAAACTTTGGCACAGGAAAACAAGTAAATAAGGGCTGAAATACAAAGCCTATAAATATTTAATTATTGAATTATCCCCATAAAAATATGCTCCTTTCTGTATTAATACCCGCTTATAACGAAGT
>JAFEIL010000315.1 GCA_017495105.1 Emticicia sp.
AGGTCGCATTGCAAATGCTCTTACTCGTTAAGTCCAGCATCACAGATGCGGACTAGCGTGGGAATAGTCCACCCAAATATCTATTTTTCAGAAAGTTGTCGTTGAACTGAAAGTACAAAGTCTACCGAAACGCCTGTAATGTCTGCTATGAGTTCAGCATTTAATCCTTTTGCTAAAGACTTTGTTATAAGCTCTATCTTTTCTTCTTGTTTGGCTTCTTGGATTTTTTTATTTTCATTTTTTACTGCCAAAGCATTGGCTGAAAGCGTCATCTCATAAGCTAAAACCTGTTCTGGTGTCATGGCTTTTAAGTCAATTTCTGAAATTGCCTTTTTTAACCACTCCTCAGTCCAAAACTTTGGAAACTGTGAGGTTTCTGTATATGAATGTAAGTTTTTCATTGTAAATAATAGTTTATCCAAGTCTGTTTCTACTTCATTTTCTACTTTGCCAAATTTATCAAGTTCTAACGTTACAAACGTCATTTGGTCGTCAATAGTTTCATTTTTTGCATTACGAAGTACGCCAATATTTTGATAATCAGCGATTTCTGTAAATATACTTTTTGCTAAAATGCCAATACAATAAATCTTAGGTAGGTTCTCAAATTTGTATTCGCCTTTCTTAACCAACGTATTAAAGCGATGCAGTGCATAGAATTTCATGCGTTGAATAAATTCAGAATATTCACTCAACTGCATTTCAACAATAAAATGATTATCGTTTATATCAACGCAAGCAATATCGTAAATACCACTACGACTATCGAGCGTTATAGCCGTAATTTCATTTTTGACAAAGTTTATTTCCTTGATTGGTACAGGCGAAGCTATCAAGGCTTGCAAAGCCTTTTTGAGAAAAGTAGTGTCTGCTTCATTGCCAAATGTAGCCTTGAAGCCATAATCCGAAAGGATAGAAATTAGTCTGCCGTTGTCTTGTCGAGTTGTCATTGGGTAAAACTACTGAAAACCGACTGACTTGTCAAAACATAACTGAAAAAAGAGTTGAGGTGGTCTAAAATGAGTCATCGTCTGATATTTCTATTTGCACGAAGGATTGATAAGTATTAAGTTCTGTGTCCAATATTCTCCGTTCGTCCCCGCTGGTCGAGATTTATAATCTTCGACCTCCGAGTAGTGGATTTGTAATCCACGTGCTTACACAATCAAACCCATTACCTCCGTTTCTAAAAGTCCTTTTCCTTTGCCCCAATAATCAATTGCTGAACTATAACGATATTGCCAAGCCTCCCAAACAAGACCAGCCTCCACAGGGTTTTCATGTATATAGTCGAGTTTTTGTCTAAAAAACTTATCGCTATAAATTTCGATTGGATGAATACCATCTTGCCAAAATTTGTACTCTTTGATTTTTGGATTATGATTTCCTGCAAAGGCAAATTTATCCAAAAGCCATTCACGACGACTTTCGGGTATATCAATTATTGTTTTTACAATTTGCTTTGATGTAAACTTCTTCATGTCTCGCATAATATTCGATAAATCTCCATTCACTCCTGCTGAGGCTATTAGGTGGACATGGCTCGACATGATGCACCAAGCATAAATATCCAAACCTTTTTCTTTTTGGCAATGCCTTAATGAATCAATTACTACATTTGCCAGTTCAGGTCTTGTAAAAACATCTATCCAATCTACAACTGTAAATGTTAAAAAATAAATGCCATCCGTACGAATCTGATATTTGAAGCCCATTTTAGTTTTTTTCTCCAAAAATAGACTTTTTTATATTTGTTTAAAACTTTTACCTGTTTACAGTACGTGGATTACAAATCCACTGCTCATTGGTCAAAGATTATAAATCTCGACCAGCGGGGGCTAACGGGGACCATTTACCTCAACATCATAAGTATCGCCATCCAACACTTTCACAACCGTTCCCTCAAACATCTGAGCGAAAGTCGAAAGGCTCACCATGAGCCATACCATAGAAAAAATTATTCGTTTCATAGCTCGAAGTATAAGGCGTTTGAAACCCTGCAAAATGTAGCGTGCTATCCGTCCGATAAAGCAATTTTTTGATAATTTGAGTATCTTTGCTAACTCATTATCGAATGGCTTATGGATTTAAAAAAAGATAGCTCATACCAAGACCTGATTGCTAAAATTGGAGAAACCCTTCAACAAGGTCGAACCAAAGCTGTTCAAGCTGTTCAAAATATCCATCTGATTACCTATTGGAATATAGGCAAGTATATTATCGACTTTGAACAACAAGGGCGAGAGCGAGCAGAATATGGTTCATATTTGTTAGACCGTCTTTCAAAAGACCTCACTGCCAAGTATGACAAGAGTTTTAGTAGGTCATTTTTGGTGTATATAAGAAAACTATATTTAGTATTCCCAATTGGTGAATCGCTGATTCACCAATTGTCATGGACTCATTATGATACCGAGCGTAAAACCCTTGTCCTTTAGGCAGGGGATATAAGCGATTGCCCGTTGGTCCGCATTTGCAAAATGCTGGACTTTTTGAACTGTTGGTTTGCAACCAACCAAACCAACCATAAAAGCCATTGGCTGCTCGTACATGGTTGGAATATCGCATTGCAAATGCTCTTACTAGTTAAGTCCAGCATCACAGATGCGGACTAACGGGGAAACTAAGTGGGTTTATGTTCTTGTGTCGCTGTAATCCCGAAGGAATCTGTTTTAAGTGAACAAGTTCTGCTGCAGATGCTTGCAGCTTGATAATATCAACGAAAAAAATTATAGTAACTTATTAAACGAATTATTATTTTACTTATTCAATTTGAACATCTGGATGAAATAACGAAGAAATTTTTTGTCCTAGATAATCCATAGCCTCATTAATTTTATAATCTTCCAATGTTGCACTATGAACACTATCCCATTCTTCATATGAAAGTTGTCGAGTATCACTAAACACCGTTAGTCCGCATCTGCGATGCTGGACTTTCCGAGTAAGGCATTTGTAATGCCA
>JAFEIL010000330.1 GCA_017495105.1 Emticicia sp.
ATTGTAAAGAAAAGTATATTCCTTTCGAAATAACAATTTAAACAAACTTCCCATGCCACAAAAAGCCTGCTTAGAATGCGGAGAAGCCATCATCGGGCGGTCGGACAAAAAGTTTTGTTCGGACTTATGCCGTAATGCGTATAATAATAAAGTAAACGCTGATGCCAATAATTACGTCAGAAACACAAACAATGCCCTCCGCCGAAACCGTAAGATTTTGGAAGACATTTGCCATGACGATAAAAGCAAAACTACTCGTAATACCCTACTCGATCGAGGATTTGATTTTAGCCTTATCACAAACATACGCACGACTCAAAAAGGCTCGACTTATTATTTCGTTTACGAATACGGTTATCTAGAACTCGACAATGATTTTTTCTTGGTTGTAAAAGATAATAAAGTCAAAACTGTCTAAAGATTGATTTAAACTCATTATAAATTAGACCAAAAAAACTTTAAACAGACACTTTATACGCCAAATATGCTAACTTTGCTAGGTGAAGGAATATGTTTCAAAAATTTTATTAATAGTTTATCTATTTTCGGCCACTGAAGCAAGTCAGTTGTTGAAACTACCTTTGCTGTTTTCACACTTCATTGAGCATCAACAAAAAGAGCCTTCAATGTCGTTCGGAAAATTTCTTCATCATCACTATGCTATTGACCACGGAGATGATGGAGATACTGCAACCGATAACAAACTTCCTTTCAAATCGCATGATAAATGTTGGTCTTTCGTATTTCCAATAAGTATTTTTCATACAATCCAACTTTCTCAAATTAAAACTATCGTTATTGAGAAGAAAAAAATCTTGATTTCATCCTCTGCCAATATTTTTTCAGCTTATCTTTCTACTATTTGGCAACCGCCAAGACCTTAATCAGCCAATTTTAAAAAATTATCTATTTGAAATACCCTTGTATTTCTACTTTTTACTATTAAATTAATTATAGTAGTTTGTGACTTATAAGCTACAGAAATGAATCATTATTCTATAAATCATGCTAAATTCAATCATAGAGTTTGCTATTAAAAACAAACTCATCGTTGGGCTATTCACGATTGCCCTCATTGGCTATGGTAGCTACGAAGTTACCAAATTGCCGATTGATGCAGTGCCTGATATTACCAATAATCAAGTGCAGGTTATCACGATTGCACCGTCGTTTGGGGCAACAGATATAGAGCGACTCGTTACTTTTCCTATCGAACAAGCTAATAATAATATCTCTGGTCTTCACGAAATTAGAAGTTTTTCTCGTTTCGGCCTTTCGCTCGTAACTATTGTTTTCGATGATGCGACTGATATTTATTGGGCAAGGCAGCAAGTAGCCGAACGCCTTCAAAAAGTACAAACACAAATTCCTACCGGCATTGGTGTTCCCGAACTTGGCCCTGTTTCTACGGGTTTGGGCGAAATTTATCAATATGTAGTTCGTCCGAAAGAAGGTTATGAATCAAAATATGATGAAACCGAACTCCGAACTATTCAAGATTGGATAGTTCGTCGGCAACTTTTGGGCGTAAAAGGCGTAGCTGAAGTAAGTAGTTTTGGCGGAAAACTCAAACAATATTCCATCGAAATTGACCCTCGTAAACTCCAATCAAGTGGAATTTCTATAAGCGATGTTTTCAAGGCTCTTGAAAGCAATAATCAAAATACTGGTGGAGCATATATCGAAAAGGGCTCAACGGCTTTGTTTATCAGAAGCGAAGGATTGATTGGAAATATTGAAGACATCAAAAATATTGCAATCAAAAGTCTTGGTGGCGGCACTCCCCTATTTATTCGTGATGTTGCAGAAATTAAAATCGGTCACGCCACTCGCTATGGAGCAATGACTTTCAATGATAAAGGAGAAGTTTCGGGGGCAGTTGTGATGATGCTCAAAGGAGCAAATAGCAGCGAAGTTATTAAAAACGTAAAATCTCGGGTGGCTCAAATTCAGAAAACTTTGCCCGAAGGCGTAATCATCGAACCGTTTCTCGACCGAACAAAAATGGTTAATAACGCTATCGGAACGGTAGAAAAAAATCTCTTGGAAGGGGCATTGATTGTCATTTTTGTATTAGTTCTTTTCCTCGGAAATTTCCGTGCGGGAATCTTGGTTGCCTCTGTGATTCCCTTGGCAATGCTTTTTGCTATAATCATGATGAATCTTTTTGGCGTAAGCGGAAATTTAATGAGCCTCGGAGCATTAGATTTTGGCTTGATTGTCGATGGGGCAGTAATTATTGTTGAAGCAGTTATGCACGTACTGGCAGGCAAACACGCACTCGGAAATGCCAAGTATTCACAGGCCGAAATGGACGAAATTACTCATAAATCAGCAGGTAAAATGATGAACAGTGCCGTTTTTGGACAAGTCATTATCTTGGTGGTTTATTTGCCAATCTTTACTTTGCAAGGCATTGAGGGCAAAATGTTTAAGCCGATGGCACAAACGGTGGCTTTTGCATTATTGGGTGCGTTTATTTTATCGCTTACTTATATTCCGATGATGAGTGCGGTATTTTTGAGCAAAAAAACCAAACACACTCCCAATATTTCGGATAGATTGATGGCGAAAGTCGAACATGCCTATAAATCTGCTTTGAACAAAGTTATTGGTTTTCCGAAAATAGTTTTAGGAGCAACAATTGGTCTTTTCATACTTGCTGTTTTTATTCTAACTACCCTCGGTGGTGAGTTTATTCCTGCCCTTGAAGAAGGCGATTTCGCGGTAGAAACCAGAGTTTTGACCGGAAGTAGTTTGGAAGCCACTATTGAAAATACGCAAAAAACTGCTCATATCTTAAAGACAAGATTTCCTGAAGTAGAAAAGGTAGTGACAAAAATTGGTAGTGGTGAAGTTCCGACCGACCCAATGCCAATGGAAGCTAGCGATATGATGGTAATTTTAAAAGATAAAAGCGAATGGACTTCGGCAAAAACCTTTAACGAATTGGCAGAAAAAATGACCAAAGAACTCGCCGAAGTACCTGGTGTAACGGTTGGGTTTCAGTTTCCTGTTCAGATGCGTTTCAACGAATTGATGACTGGGGCAAGGCAAGATGTTGTTTGCAAAATTTTCGGTGAAGATTTGGATACTTTGACCGCCTACGCCAATAAAATGGGTGAAATCGTAAATACGGTTGAAGGAGCAAAAAACCTTTATGTAGAAAGTGTTTCGGGAATGCCACAGGTAATTATCGCCTACAAACGAGATATGATTGCTCAATATAACCTAACGATTTCGGACATTAACAAAATCGTAAATACGGCTCTAGCAGGACAAAGCACAGGAATGGTTTTTGAAGGCGAAAAACGTTTTGATTTGGTAGTAAGATTAGCTGGCGAACAGAAAAAAGATATTCAAGATATTCAGAATTTGCTTATTCCAACGCCAAACGGCACCCAAATTCCTTTGTCACAATTGGCTGATGTAGCCATAAAAGATGGCCCAAATCAAATCCAAAGAGAAGATGCCAAACGAAGAATTGTTATAGGTTTCAATGTTAGAGGGCGTGATGTGCAAACAATTGTGAACGAATTACAAGGTAAAATCGATAAGAAAATCAAATTTCCAACTGGCTATTATGTAACCTATGGCGGAGCTTTTGAAAACCTCAACGCTGCCAAACAACGACTAATGATTGCCGTTCCAGTTTCATTGATTCTGATTTTTTTGCTATTGTTTTTCGCCTTCAATTCAATCAAACACGGCTTACTTATTTATTCAGCCATTCCATTATCGGCAATTGGTGGAATTTTCTTTTTGGCTATGCGTGGCTTGCCTTTCAGCATCAGTGCAGGCGTTGGTTTTATTGCCTTATTTGGAGTGGCGGTATTAAACGGTATAGTTTTGATTGCCGAATTTAATCGAATAAAACATGATGGCGAACAAGATCTGCGGAAAGTAGTAATAAAAGGCACAAACCTACGTTTACGCCCAGTTTTGATGACAGCTTTTGTGGCATCTCTCGGCTTTTTGCCAATGGCTCTCAGCAACGGTGCAGGTGCAGAAGTACAACGACCACTCGCAACGGTCGTGATTGGAGGCTTACTCGTAGCTACCTTCTTGACACTCTTTGTTCTACCAATCTTATACATGGTTTTTGAGGGAAGTTCAAAATCGGAAACACCAGCATAAATCTATAACGCTATGAAAAAAAGTATTTTATTAGTGGTCGGAGTTTTCTTGTTTTTGCAGCAAGGTTTGTTAGCTCAATCGAGTGTTTCAATTTCGGGAGTTATCAAAGATAAAACCTCGAAAGTCAGCTTGCCATTTGTGAATGTCGTCGTAAAAACTGAAAAAGACAGTATTTTTATTACAGGTGTGTTAAGCAACGAAGAAGGTCGATTTACGCTTTCAAGCATCAAATCCGGTAATTATGTTTTAGTATTTTCATTTGTTGGATACACCACATTCAAACAAAGTCTTTTTGTGGGAAATTTGTCGCCTTACTTAGACCTCAAAGCCATCGAATTAACCGAAAACACAACTGTTTTGAAAGAAGTACAGGTGATTGCGAAGCAAGATGCAGTAAGCGAAAAGTTAGATAAAAAAGTATTTTCGGTCAGCGATAATATCAGTCAAAGCGGAGGTTCGGTATTACAAGTGATGCAAAATCTGCCGAGCGTGACGGTACAAGATGGAAAAGTAATGCTACGTGGAAACGACAAAGTAGCTGTGTTGATTGATGGTAAACAAACGGCTTTGACAGGCTTCGGTAATCAATCGGGTTTGGATAATATTCCTGCTTCGGCAATCGAAAAAATAGAGATTATCAATAATCCATCGGCCAAATACGATGCCAATGGCAATGCTGGTATTATCAATATTATCTATAAAAAAAACAAACAGGAAGGCTTTACGGGTAAGTTAGGCTTAGGAACTGGACTTGGGGCATTGTGGGAGCGTCAAGCAAATTTGCCAAGTATCAGGCCACAGTACAAACGTACCCCAAAAGTTAACCCAAGTTTATCGCTGAATTATAAAAAAAACAAAATCAATGTGTTTTTATTTGGTGATTATCTCTATACCGAAACCCTCAACAAAAACGAGTTTGTTAATCGCCAATACGATAACGGAAGCACGATTCAGCAACAAACAAAGCGTAATAGAAACACGCATTTTGTGTCCACAAAAGCAGGTATCGACTGGAATTTTGATGAGCAAAACACACTTACAGTTTCTGGATTATTTGGCATTGAAAAAATAATTGACCGAGGTGATGAGCCCTTTTTTAATGGTAACTTATCAGAACGACTACGTCTTTGGCAGTTTTTGGAGGATGAATTAAAAACCACAGTCATGGCAACTGCTGCTTATCAACATAAGTTTAAGGAAGCGGGGCATTTGCTTAATCTTGGTTTTAACTACACCTTCCACCGAGAAGATGAAAAATATTTTTTCGACAATATAATGCCAACTTTTTTTGGAAAAGATGCTTTCAAACTTCTATCTGACGAACAAGTAGCCGATTTTAATATTGATTATATCAAGCCTCTACGTTATGGCCGTTTAGAAAGTGGTTTTAAACTTCGTCAGCGTGGAATTCCGACAAATATGCGATTTTTCCCTGGTCTAAATTCGCCTTTGGATGTCAATGCGGGCGGCGAGGCAACTTACCGAGAAACGATTCCTGCTTTATATGAAAACTACGTTTTTGAGAGTAAAAAAATAGAAGCTGAGGTCGGACTTCGGGTTGAATATGTAAAACTTAGCTATGAAGTTAATCCGAATCACTCTACTTATAAAAGTGATGGTTATAATTATATGCAGCCCTTCCCAAACGTACGATTGGCCTATAAAATTAATGACCAAAATAAAGTTTCACTATTTTTTAATCGTCGAGTTGACCGCCCAAATGAGGTAGATATTCGTATTTTTCCGAAATATGATGACGCCGAAATAATCAAGGTCGGCAACCCCGCTCTCAAACCGCAATTTACGAACTCGGTTGAGCTTGGCTATAAAACTACATCAAACAAAGGCTATCTGTACTCGGCTCTTTACCACCGAATCATTTATGGCACAATTACTCGAATTTCGAGTACAATCAATAATACTCCCTTAATTTATGCTATTTTTCAAAATGTTGATAAAAGCTATAATTCTGGAATTGAAATGGTTCTGGCTCAAGAAATGTCAAAGCGGTATTCGTTTAACCTCAACCTAAATGCGTATCATAATCAGATAAATGCTTTTACGGTGAAGAATAAATACCCAGTCGAAAATATATTTTCGGCAGTCAAACAAGAGATTATCTCGGGAAGTATAAAGTTTAATAATATACTTCACTTTGCTCATAAAACCGACCTTCAGTTTTCAGCAATTTATTTAGCCCCTGATATCATTCCGCAAGGAAAAATCAAGAGTCGTTTTTCATTGGATGCTGGTTTAAAACGTGCCATAAATAATGGTAAAAGTGAGTTTTACATCAATGCCACCGATATACTAAATACGATGATTACGAAAAAGGAAATTTTTGGACAAGGATTTACCTACACTAGTCGCGACTATTATGAAACCCAAGTAGTAAGAGTCGGATATAATTATAAGTTTTAAGATTAAATAATGAATCATGAAAATATTAATGAAATATGGGCTGTATCTGTGTTTTTTAACACTGTGGAGACAATCAGCCAATGCACAAACAACAATTACGCTACAATCAGCGGTTGATGTTGCTCTAAAAAATAACCTTTCAATTAAAAATGAAAAATTGAAAGCTGATTATCAAAAAAGTTTGATAAATACTTCAAAAATGCTCCCATCGGCCAATATTTCGGGCGAATTTGGGCAAATCAATAGTATTTATGCCGATACTCGATTTGGTATGGGACAGTCTTTTAGTTTTCCGAAAGTATATGAAAGTCAAAAAAACTTGTATAATGAGCATTGGAAAAGCAGCGAACTAAATGTTAAAATGACCGAGCAAATGCTCAAAAAACAAGTCACACAAACATTTTATCAACTTTTATATTTGCAGCAAAAAAGTCAATTATTGCAATTTTCCGATAGTTTATACGCAGCATTTTACAACCGTGCCGAACTTAGATTGGCAAAAGGAGAAAGCAATATTTTAGAAAAAGTTACTGCCGAAAACCAACTGGGGCAAATTAGGGTACAAATAGCTCAATTAAAGCAAGACCTTGAATTACAGCAATTGCATTTTCAGTTTTTGCTAAATTCAACAACGCCATTCGTACCTTTGGAAAGCTCTTTTAAAATGTCTGTCAATTATAAAGCAGATATTGAGTCATTAAAAGAGCATCCGACTATGAAGTTTTTGAGCCAACAGCAACAAATTGCAGACGCAGTGATTGATGTAGAAAAAAAGAAACTAATGCCAACAATATCGCTCAATTACAATAACGGAAGTATCAGAGGTACAGGAGCTGATAATAAGGTTTACGGAGGTTTTTATAGATTTCAAACGATTCAAGTTGGCGTTGGAATTCCAATTTTTACAGCTGCTCAAAAAGCAAAAATCAATAGCGAAAAAGTCAATAAACTTATAGCCGAAAGCACTTATTCGGTTGGTTTACAGAGTCTTACATTAACTTATCGCACCGCCATTGTTGAGCATGAAAAGTTTCAGAAAACGGTTGAATACTTTGAAAAAACCGCCCTCAATAATTCAACACTCATTAGTACAACTGCCCAACAGCAATTAGTTAATGGTAATATCAATTATTTGGAATGGGTTACGCTCATCAATCAAGCTACTACCATAAGAAATGATTATATTGAAGCAATCAAAAACCTAAATGATAGTGCAATTCAGATTAAATATTTGGTAAATTATTAATTTGTAGGACAGGTTTCCATCAGTCAACTGTCTTTATCCCTTAATTAATAATTTTTAGAAAAAACTATCGACCGTTGTCCGTTGGCCATCGACTAATAGAAAAGTATCATGGCAGAAAAAAAAGTAAATCCGATTCGAATGCAGCAAATTTTGGTGGCTGTTTCGGTGGCATTATTTATTGTTAAGCTTGTTGCTTGGTGGATCACTTCATCGGTGGCAATTTTGACCGATGCCCTCGAAAGTAGCGTCAATGTTGTGGCTGGGTTTATTGGACTTTACAGTATTGTTCTTTCGTCGAAACCCCGCGACAAAGAACACCCCTACGGACACGGAAAAGTAGAATTTCTTTCCTCGGCCGTTGAAGGTACTTTGATTACGATTGCGGGCTTTGTTATTATTTATGAAGGAATCAACAATTTCCTTCACCCTCACACGCTAAAACAACTAGATTTTGGTTTGGCATTGGTAGCTCTTACGGGTGCTATCAATTATTTAGTTGGCTATTATTGCATCAAAAAAGGTCGTGAAGAAAACTCTCCTATTCTGATTGCAAGTGGTTCGCATGTGCAATCAGACACTTATTCTTCCATCGGTCTCCTAGTTGGCGTTGGTCTAATTATGCTCACAGGCTATGCTTGGATTGATAGCGTAGCGGCCATTATTTTTGCCTTCATCATCATTTATACAGGCTATAAAATTATCCGAAAATCAGTTTCTGGTATCATGGATGAAGCCGACGACGCTATTATTGACCAAATAGTAGTAATCCTTAACGAGCACCGTCAAGCGGATTGGGTTGATGTGCATAATATGCGAGTGATTGACTACGCAGGTTTCTATCATATTGACTGCCATCTGACTGTGCCGTATTTCATTAATGTCAATGATGCACACGAAGTTCTCGATAGGCTCACAATTTTATTCAAGCAACATTTTGATGATAAAGTAGAATTTTTTATTCATGTTGATGGCTGTATTCCAGCAAAACAATGTAGTATTTGTAAGGTCCAAAATTGTCCAGTAAGACAATCTCAATTTATTAATCACGTCAGTTGGACACATGACAATATTTTGTCCAACAATAAACATACTTTAAAAAATGAAAAATTTAGTTGAAGTAAATACGAATTTAGGGAAACTCAAGCACACTTTTTCTAAAACTATTGTAGGAATTACTACACTTTTTGTCATAACTTCTTGCGGAAACAAAACACCCACCGAAGAAGCAACTGACTCGACAGTTGTTGAAAGTTCGGTTGCAAACTTGACCGAAAAACAAGTGCAAAGCATTGGAATTACGACTGGAACTTTAGAGCAAAGGTCTTTTTCTACAATCTTGAAAGTGACAGGAAAAGTCGATGTGCCGCCACAAAACTTAATTTCGGTGAGTGTTCCGTTGGGTGGATATTTGAAGTCCTCACATTTGATTCCTGGAATGTTTGTCCGTAAAGGCGAAAGCATTGCTATTATTGAAGACCAACAATACATTCAGTTGCAACAAGATTTTTTGACGACTCAATCGAAAATTAGTTTTCTTGAAAACGAATACCAACGCCAAAAAGATTTGAATCAAAGCAAAGCAAGTAGCGACAAAGTTTTTCAACAAGCAGAAATGGAACTAAAAACTCAGAAAATTTTGGTAAAATCTTTGTCCGAGAAACTAAAGCTAACAGGAATCAACCCAGAAAAATTGAATGAAAATTCTATTTCCAAAAGTATCAATATTTACTCGCCAATCAGCGGCTATGTGAGCAAAGTAAATGTCAATATTGGCAAATACATTTCTCCTACCGACGTTATGTTTGAATTGGTCAATACGAGTGATATTCACTTGGCTTTGAAGGTTTTTGAAAAAGACTTAGATAAACTAAATATCGGGCAAAAAGTAACTGCATATACCAACACTTACCCCGATAAAAAATACGCTTGCGAGATTTTGTTGATTGGTAAAAGTTTAAGCGAAGAGCGAAATACTGATGTTCATTGTCATTTTGAAGTATACGACAAAGCCTTGATTCCTGGAACTTATATGAATGCCGAAATTGCCATCACGAATGCAAAATCGTATGTTCTACCCGAAGATGCAATTGTTAGGTTTGAAAACAAATACTATGTTTTTTTAAAGAAAACAGCATCACAATTTGAAATGGTAGAAGTACAAATCGGCAAAACAGAAAAAGGTTTCACCGAAATCATCAAAACCGAAAATCTGAATAATCAAACTTTGGTTATCAAAGGAGCTTATTCTTTATTGATGAGTTTGAAAAATAAATCTGAGGAATAGTTTTTTTACCACGGAGGCACGGATTACATAGATTTTCACAGAATTAACTCTGTGTCAATTCGTGTAATCCGTGCCTCCGTGGTAATTTTTTTTGTTCTTTCACCTTATATCCACGCAAACCAAAATATAACACCACCACAAAACAAGCCGAAGGCACAATTTAAGCCGTCTGAATATTACTAACATCAGAAACACGTCCCATAATTAAAGGAAATATTGCTACACCGACAATCGCCATGATTACTAAAGACGAACCTAGTTTTGTTTCTTCGCCCAATGATTGCACGCTCAATGAAAAAATGGTTGGAAACATAATCGACATAAAAAACTCAACACCAATTAAACCATAAACCGACATCATTCCTTCATTCAGCACAATAATTGCAATAAAGCAATACAAAGTGCCGAATAAAGAACCAAAAGTCGATTTGGACTAATAAAATGCATCAAGAAAGTACCCACAAGACGCCCAATCATAAAGCTTAACAAAACAATTGCTAAGTAATCTGCCGCCGATTTTTCGTCAATTTTGGCAGTCAGTCAGTTGACAAACTTTTTTAAGGTGAAGAATCAGAATCGAATTGAGATTATGGGCAAGTCCCCACAAAAAAACAACGATGTGAGTAATACAAAAGGAATATAATACTTATTTTTCATAGAGAAACAACTTGAATAAGTAAAGGTATAAAGTTGGAACATGAACGAATAAAACCGAAAAAAGATTCTTGGTGAAATAAAATTCAAAGTAACCATTAGAGTGACTGGTTAAATTTCTGCTCAACACAATCGTTCAACTCTTAGTTTTTTCATTTTTTTTGAATAAATTTACTTTCTATTCAATCTATAAATATGCCAAACTTAAATATTGACGATATAAAAACTCGCACTTTTGATGCCATTGTAGTTGGAACAGGCATCAGCGGTGGCTGGGCTGCCAAGGAATTTACCGAAAAAGGCCTAAGAACATTGGTTTTGGAACGAGGACATGACGTAAAACATGTAATCGACTACCCAACAACCATGAAACAACCATGGGAGTTTGAGCATCGTGGACAAGTACCGCTCGAAATCAAAAAAGATTATCAAATTGCAAGCAAAAACTATATTTTCAGTGAAGCAACTGCTCATTTTCTAACTAAAGATGCAGAACAAGAATATATTCAAGACCGCCCTTATGACTGGATTCGTGCCTACCATGTTGGTGGCCGCTCGCTCCTGTGGGGACGAATGACCCAACGCTGGAGCGATTTCGATTTTGAAGGCCCTGCCCGTGATGACTATGCAGTTGATTGGCCCATTCGCTATGCTGATATTGCTCCGTGGTATAGTTATGTTGAGAAATTTGTTGGCATTTCAGGAAATCGTGATGGACTACTAAATCTGCCAGATGGCGAGTTTTTACCACCCTACGAGATGTCATGTGTAGAAAAGCATTTCAAATCTAAAATTGCTACAAAATACCCCGACCGCCATGTAATTATAGGGCGGGTTGCTCACTTATCGAAGCCAAAAGATATTCATTTTAAACAAGGACGTGGACAATGCCAAAACCGCACAATTTGTGAGCGTGGTTGCCCGTATGGAGGTTATTATAGCAGTAATTCTTCGACGATACCTTGGGCTGAAAAAACTGGCAAAATGACACTTCGTCCGCATTCAGTAGTACATTCTGTCATTTATGACGAAACCAAAGGTAGAGCTACTGGTGTGAGAATTATTGATACAAATACCCAGGAATTGATTGAGTTTTATGCAAAAATCATTTTCTTGAATGCTTCTCCACTCAATACAAATCTCATTTTGTTAAATTCTACCTCGAATCGTTTTCCAAACGGACTCGGCAATGACAATGGTTTACTCGGAAAATTCATGGCTTTTCATAGTTATCGTGGAAGAATTTCTGCTGAATACGAAGGTTTTATGGATTCTACGACCGACGGACGACGCCCATCCGGTAGTTATATTCCTCGTTTTAGGAATCTTTATAAACAAGAAACTGATTTTTTGAGAGGTTATGCAACAAGTTTTAGTGCAGGGCGAAAGGATAGTATCAAATCAGATGGTTTGGGCGAAACTTTGAAAGATAATTTATTGAATACGTCATTGGGCTTGTGGGGAATAAATGCCAGTATGATGGCCGAAACAATTCCGAAAGAAAGTAGCGTAGTGAAATTGGACAAGCAACTTGTTGATAAATACGGCATTCCACAACTGCGTGTTTCGATTGGCTACGATGATAACGATGAAAAGGTTTTGAAGGATTTCCACGAACAATTTTCGGAGATGTATCACGAAGCAGGCTTTAAAAACATTCAGCCGATTGATACAAAACGACTTCCAGGTAACGAAAACCACGAAATGGGTGGTGTAAGAATGGGAAAAGACCCAAAAACTTCTTTGCTCAATAAATGGAATCAATTGCACAACTGCAAAAATGTTTTCGTGACCGATGGTTCGTGTATGACCTCAACCTCTACCCAAAATCCATCGCTTACTTATATGGCTCTTACTGCTCGGGCGGTTGATTATGCCGTAAAACAGCGATTTTGAATCTTTAATCAAATATGTAAGATTTAATCAACTGATGTTTGGCGTACTTAATCACGTCAAACACAGTTTAAAAGGAAATGTTATGACACTAATCTTAGAGAGAATACAGTAAAATGTTCCAATTTATACTCAAAAGACACTTAGTTGCAAAGGTTCATAGGCGACCGTCGCTCTGCACAAAGTACTGATAACAAGGCAATTAAATGCCTGAATTTTTGCAAACCATTTTGGTTAAGTCTAAATAGCATACGCTGTATATCTCTCTAAAGTAAGTACCAGTTTATAAAT
>JAFEIL010000304.1 GCA_017495105.1 Emticicia sp.
CCATGAAACAAAAATACTAAATATCAAGCTTCTCCCCAATTATTTCCGTTG
This sequence comes from Emticicia sp., assembly GCA_017495105.1. Lineage (GTDB taxonomy): Bacteria > Bacteroidota > Bacteroidia > Cytophagales > Spirosomataceae > Emticicia. The sequence goes on from JAFEIL010000304.1 coordinate 52, forward strand.
AGCCTAAATATACGCTCATTTCGCATAAAAAACCAAAAGAGGCACAGAATTCTCTATGCCTCTTTCGGATATTATTTTCAAGAAAAGTTTTTAAGCTACTGACTCAGCTAAAACCAAAACTTTATTTTTGGCTACTTCAACTACGCCACCATCCACAACGAAAGTTTCCTTTTTGCCGTTGGCTTCGATAACTAAGTTTCCTTTAGCGAGTGTGCTAACGATAGGTGCGTGGTCTTTCAAAATTTGAAATCCACCGTTGTTTCCTGGTAAAATTACCGAATCAACAACACCAGCGTAAACTTTCTTATCAGGAGTAATTATTTCTAAGTTCATAATCAAGCCCCCTAACCCCCAGAGGGGGAACGCAGGGGATACGCTTTTTTAGTTTATCACTCCCCCTCTGGGGGCAGGGGGGCTTTTTATTTAGACGCTTCTGCGATTAATTTTTCTCCTTTTACTACTGCATCTTCGATAGTTCCTACCAAGTTGAATGCAGCTTCTGGAAGGTGGTCATAATCGCCATCCATGATTTGGTTAAAGCCTTTGATTGTATCGTTGATGTCAACCAAAACTCCTTTCAAACCTGTAAATTGCTCGGCAACGAAGAACGGTTGAGATAAGAAACGTTGTACACGTCTTGCACGTGACACAGTCAATCTATCTTCTTCCGAAAGTTCTTCCAAACCAAGAATCGCAATAATATCTTGTAATTCTTTATAACGTTGTAAAATCAACTTCACACGTTGAGCAGTATTATAGTGAGCATCGCCCAATACGTTTGCTGACAAAATACGTGAAGATGAATCAAGAGGGTCAACCGCAGGATAGATACCTAACTCAGCAATTTTACGACTCAATACAGTTGTTGCATCAAGGTGAGTAAATGTTGTTGCAGGAGCAGGGTCAGTCAAGTCATCGGCAGGAACGTAAACGGCCTGTACTGATGTAATCGAACCACGCTTTGTTGAAGCGATACGCTCTTGCATCGTACCCATTTCAGTTGCCAATGTTGGTTGGTAACCTACCGCTGATGGCATACGACCTAAAAGGGCTGATACCTCAGAACCCGCTTGTGTAAAACGGAAGATATTATCGATAAAGAAAAGGATATCACGACCTTTACCTTCGCCATCACCATCACGGAAGTGTTCGGCAACTGTCAAACCCGAAAGGGCTACACGAGCACGAGCTCCTGGAGGCTCATTCATTTGACCGAAGATAAATGTTGCTTGTGATTCTTTCAAAGCTTCTCTATCTACTACGCTCAAATCCCAGCCACCTTCTTCCATTGAATGCTTGAATTTGTCACCGTATTTTACGATACCAGACTCAATCATCTCACGGAGTAGGTCATTACCCTCACGAGTACGCTCACCCACACCCGCAAATACTGAAAGACCAGCATAAGCTTTGGCAATATTATTAATCAATTCTTGAATCAATACGGTTTTACCTACACCCGCACCACCGAATAAACCAATTTTACCACCTTTTACGTAAGGAGCAAGTAGGTCAATTACTTTGATACCAGTGAAAAGTACTTCGGTAGCAGTTGCTAAGTCTTCAAATTTAGGAGCGGCACGGTGAATAGACATACCTTTTGTCTTTACCTCGCCCAAACCATCAATCGCGTCGCCAACAACGTTGAACAAACGACCTTTGATTTCTTCGCCAGTTGGCATCATGATGGGAGTACCCAAGTGAAGAACTTCCATTCCACGTTGTAAACCTTCAGTTCCTTCCATCGCAATGGCACGAACTCGGTCTTCACCAAGGTGTTGTTGAACTTCAAGAATTACTTTCTGACCGTTTGCCTTAAATACTGACAACGCATCGAGAATTGGAGGAATTTGAGAGTTTTCACCTTCAAAACTCACGTCCACTACTGGTCCGATAATCTGTGAGATTTTACCGATATTTGCCATTTATTGAGAATTTTAAATTAAAATCTGAAACGTTGATTTTAGTGTACTCGCATTTCAGCGTGCAAAATTAGATAATCAAGTTCTGAAAAGCAAAACTTGTGACATAGTTTTTGTATTTTTTTTAGAGAAAAGTTCTTTTTCTGCCTTATTTGTTGGAGTAAAAGAGGAAAATGAGTTTAGTTACAGATTTTGTAGGTGGCTGATGCGTCTTTTTGCCAGCTAGATTTTACTTGATTGAGATTGTTTAGGCCGATGGGTTAGTTTTTTTTAAACAAAACAATTGATGCGGTGCAACTCTCAATTAGAGATTTGTATTTTATACATCCCAAACTTGTTTTTTACTGATTTGTCTTCTATTTTTACAATACAAAATTCAATAACCATGACACAGATTGTTTTAGAAATTGATAATGACAAGGATACTCGTCTTTTTTTGGATTTGGCGGAAAGACTAAATATAAGGTTTAGAACAAGTTTTTCACAAATTAGGAAAGCTAAAAAAGTGAATGATTTAACCTCAAATGAATTACATAACATTATCCAAGATGGAAAAGGCTTGGCTTTTTTGGAAGATGAAGCCGAGAATATCTATACTGATGATAACCTTAAAGTTAAATTCTAACGTTAATGGTAAAAGGTACTATTGTTTTAACTATTTTTCCATTTACTGACCTTTCTTCTACAAAACGTCGCCCTGCATTGGTAGTTTCAGCCAAAGAATCTTTGCAAGGTGATGTAATTGTTGCATTTATTTCTTCGGTTGTTCCTCACAAATTGACTTCAGTGGATTATCTGATTTCAACTTCCCATTCTGATTTTGCTATTTCTGGACTTATCAAAGATTCGGTGCTAATAGCAGATAAATTGGCAACGCTTAATAAATCTGTTTTTTCGGGAATCTTAGGAAATCTAAGCCAACCTGCCTTGCAAGATATTGATAATTGCTTAAAATCAGCTTTGAATATTGTGTGAAATTAGCTTTTTAGTGCATTTGAAGTTGCACTAACTTGTTGATAATTAAATAGTTGGTGCTGTATTTGTAATTCTAACAAGGCTTTGGCTCAAACTGAATGAAATTTAAGTCTAAGCAAAAAAATGAGTTTAGTTGCAGATTTTGTAGGTGGCTGATGCGTCTTTTTCCCAATGATTATATATTTTAGTTTGGCCATTAATACAAATAGAAGTTATCTTATTATTGTAACATGATAAGTAGTTTAATTTTGAATTTTTGCTTATATCCAAACTAATTAGCTGATTTTTAAAGCATTGCAAATCTTCCAGAAGCATATTTGCCTCAAGATTTAGGGTTGTCAATTTATTATCCCCACAATTAAGCATTTTCAACAAAGTGTTTTTGCTAATATCTAAATTTGTTAATGTGTTCTCATAGCAATGTAGGGTATGTAAATTTATATTTTTACTGATGTCAATATTAGTCAACTTATTGGAGAAACAATTTAAAATCTCTAATAAGATATTGTTACGCATTTCTAAACTCCCCAATAGATTACTTCCACAATTTAGAACTGTTAAATTAGTGTTTTTACTAACATCTAAATTTGTTAATTGATTTTGTTCACATTGTAATACTTTCAAGTCAATGTTTTTACTAACATCCAAACTTGTTAAACTATTTCCCCCACAATACAACTCTTTCAATATAGTATTTTTACTTACATCAATATTTGTTAGTTTATTAGCACTTACTGTGACTTTCCTCAAAGATGGGTTTTTAGTTAAGTCTAAAACTGGCAATAGATTATAAAAACAATCTAACGTTTCTAAATTTGTATTTTTGCTAATATCAATGCTTGATAATTGGTTATAGATACATCTCAAATTGGTTAATGAGACATTTTTACTGACATCTATTTTTGTGATTTTATTTCCTGAGCAGTCAAGATTTTTTAAATTTATAAACGATTCTAACCCAATTAAGCTACTAATCATAGAATTTTCATCTTTGTAATTAGTAATATCTAAATCTGTGATTTTTTCAGCATTACTTCTTAAAAATTTCCCATCTTGTTTATCATCAATCCCTATTTGTATTAATTTTTTTTCAAAATTCGCATCAGGAATCAATACATATTCAGAGTTATTGGGGTCAATATCTTTTTTCGTCTTACAAGAAAAACAAACACTCAGAATAAAGAAAGCAGCAAGAAAACGTAGATAATTCATAAAATCAGCAGGTGTTTTGTGTGAAAACAATAAAAATCTCGTAAATATAAACACTTTTTTATTTCTTAAAAATCTCAAATTCATACACTTTGTCGGCTTGCTTACCTTTGTGTATGTAGAAAAAGCCTAAATTGCAGTCGAAATATAATTTTAATGAAAATAATCGTCATCATTCCTGCTTTCAACGAAGCAAAATCTATTGATAAAGTAATTGCCGAAATTCCACAAGATATTGTTGATGAGGTAGTTGTGGTAAATAATAATTCGAGCGATGAAACCTCAAAAGTAGCACAACGAGCAGGAGCAACGGTTTTAGACGAACTCCAACAAGGCTATGGTTTTGCGTGTTTGAAGGGAATTGAGTACGCAAAAAAACAAAAGCCTGATATTGTGGTTTTCTTAGATGCCGATTACTCCGATTATCCAGAAGAAATGCGAGAATTAATAAAACCTATTATTGAGCAAAACTATGACATGGTGATTGGCTCACGGGCATTGGGTGAGCGTCAAGCTGGCTCAATGACAATTCCGCAGATTTTTGGTAATTGGCTGGCTACCAATCTAATGCGTTTATTTTATGGTGTGCGTTATACCGATTTAGGACCTTTTCGGGCAATTAAGTTTGATTCACTTTTGGCACTCAATATGCAAGATACAACCTATGGCTGGACGGTAGAAATGCAGTTAAAAGCCGCCAAAATGAAAATGAAAACCACCGAAATGGTCGTTAATTATCGCCGTAGAGTTGGAAAATCAAAGATTTCGGGAACTGTAAAAGGAACCGTTTTGGCTGGTTATAAGATTATTACTACTATTTTTAAATATTTGTAAAAGTCAATGGAGCTATTTATTCTTGTCATTTATGCCATTCCGTTGGTTTTTATTTTTTCTTATAGCTTGGTACAGTTGAGTCTAATTATTAATTATTTAGGCAAAAGACAATTATCAACGGTCGGCGTTCCGATTATTAATTATCAATTATCAATTAATAAAACCCCTTTCGTAACAATTCAACTTCCAATTTATAACGAATTATATGTAGTTGAGCGATTGATTGATGCCATGGCGGCTTTTGATTATCCAAAAGACCGTTATGAGATTCAGGTTTTAGACGATTCGACTGATGAAACGGTGGAGATTATTGCTCGAAAAATAAAAGAAATACAAGTATCAGGCATTGATATTCAGCATATTAGACGCACAGATAGAAAAGGATTCAAAGCTGGGGCATTGGCTTATGGTATGAAAACTTGCAAAGGTGAATTTATCGCTATTTTTGATGCTGATTTTGTTCCGCCAACAGATTTTCTACAAAAAACCATTCCTCATTTTGCAGAATCGAATGTTGGCGTCGTGCAAACTCACTGGCAACACCTCAACGAAAACTATTCTTTGCTGACTCAGCTTCAAGCTTTTGGCTTAGATGCTCATTTTACGATTGAACAAGGCGGCCGAAATGCTAAAAATCACTTCATAAACTTTAATGGAACAGCAGGAATTTGGCGAAAAAGTACAATTGAAGAGGCAGGAGGCTGGGAAGCCGACACACTTACCGAAGATTTAGATTTGAGTTATCGGGCTCAAATGCGAGATTGGAAATTTGTGTATTTGGAAAACGTAGGTTGCCCTGCCGAGTTGCCCGTTACTATGAGTGCGGTTAAATCTCAGCAATATCGTTGGACAAAAGGTGCGGCCGAATGTGTCGTGAAAAATCTGCGTAAGTTATTGTCTGATAGCCATTTAAGTATTTCTACGAGACTACACGGTTTTTATCATTTAATGAATAGTGCGGTTTTTGTGGCAGTATTTTTCTTGTCGATTTTGAGTTTGCCTGTCATGCTTATTACCTCAAGTTCGGATAGATTTGATGTATTTTTTCGATATACGGCCTTATTTCAAGTCAGTTGGGTGATTTTGGGTTGTTTTTATTGGATTTCTTTCCGAAAAACTGGACTTGGTTTTTTTGAATTTGTAAAACGTTTTGTGCTGTTTTTATTATTTATGATGGGGCTTTCGTTTCATAATTCTATTGCCGTTGTTGAAGGTTGGATGGGGAGAAAAACACCTTTCGTTCGTACGCCAAAGTTCAATGTAAATACTCAATCAGATTCGTGGCAAGAAAATAAGTATTTGACCAAAAGCCTTGGTAAAAGTACATGGATTGAGCTTTTGTTGATGCTTTATTTTATTGTGGTTTTGGCTATCGAAATATATCTAGGCAACCTCGGTTTAGTGCCTTTTCATCTGATGCTAATTGTAGGATATGGAAGTGTTTTGTACTATACTTTTAAGCAAGCAAGCTAGACATTAGATTCTCCTTTACCACGGAGGCACAGATTTAAAGATTAGCACGGAATTGATTCTGTGAAAATCCGTGTCTTCCGTGTCTCCGTGGTTATATTTTTTCTCAAAAATCAACTTTAAAATTCAAAATTGGCACGATTGGAAGGGCGTAATTATAATAAATCTGTTTAGTTGTGTTATTATAGCGTTGTTGGATTTCGTTTTTTCGGTTCGTAACATTCTGTAAATCAGCACTTAGCGTCCATGTAGCTCCCATTTTATTGATTTTGTAGGCAATTCCTAAATCAATTCTCCAATAATCGGGAAGGCGAGGTATGTATGCTTGCGTAACGTCGGTAATTGTAGTGTTTTTTTTGATTGATTCTGCCAAATTTATTGGAATGTATCGATTCCCACCTCGCCACATTAATCGGCTATTTATCACAAAAAAGTGTTGCTTTTGCTTGCCCAGCGGTAATTCCTTTCCTGCCAAAGCATTTCCAGCATACGTATTATTAAAAACCGTATTTCGCCACTGATTGTCTCTTGCTTTAAACTTCGACTCAAATAATGAGCCTGTGAGCAAAAAATAATATCCTTTGGCAAAATAACGCTCTAAAGTTAGCTCCAAACCTCGATTTCCCCCTAAACCATCATTTGTAAGCACTGTCGTGGTCAGACCCGATGAAGAATTAAGCATCGAAAAGAAGTTTTTGCGGTTCGAATCAACAGGCACTTCAAATAATTTCTGATAATAACCTTCGATTTTCAGGCGTGTATTTTCTCCCAAACTTCGGTCGAAGCTAATCACATAATGAGCGGCACGAGTCATACCCAAATTGCGATTGGGTTGCACAAAGGTTTCTCCAGTTTTACGGCGTTTGTAGAGATATAAAGAAATCGGTTCAAGCCGACTATGAAGGCCAAAACCCGCACTCAGCGATTGTTTTTCGTCAATCTGATAACGCAAGCCAAAACGTGGCTCTATGGTTTGATTATCATTCAATAAAAATCTATTGAAATGTACGCCGCCTGTAAAACTCAGTTTTTGAGAAAGATTAAATTTTGCTTGACTATATATTTGAATAAAATGCGTAGCATCATTTTCGGTGAGGTAATTTACCAAAGTATTTCGGGTATTATCTCGGCGGTCTTCATTTAATATGTAGCCTAATCGACTGATTATTAGACCTGTACGAATTGTGCCTCGAGAGTTTATCTTATAATTATAGAGTGTCGAAAAACGAAAATTATTATAAGCGTAAAGACGCTGATTGTTGGTTACCCAAGTTTTATTATTGATAAAGTTCTCTTGAAATGACTTATTCGATTCGTTTGATGTCGATAAAACAGAATAAAAATATCCTTTACTACCCGTTGAAATCTTATGATTTAGGCCACTCACACCCATTTGACTGCGTTCGTTTGCTCTGAAAGTTGTGCCATTATCGTCCGAAAAATTTAAGCCACCAACACCCCAAAGCGAAAATGTTCCTGCCTTTTTTGTGGGTAGGTTTAGGGTAAAATTCATATCTCGGTAAGCAGGTTTAAATCCACCTGTTTCGATGGCGAGCAGTCCTGATTTGAGTAAAAGTTCGAGTGTAGAATAGCGAAAATTGAATCGATAAGAAGCACCATTTTTAGAAAGAGGCCCTTCGGCAGCCGCTTCTAAACCAATGACGCTTAATTGACCCATAAATTCATGTTTTTGGTCGTTTCCTCTTCTTAGTTTTAAATCAAAAACGCCTGAAGAAGCATTGCCATATTCGGCAGGAAAAGCTCCCGTCAAGAAATCAGAATTTGCCAAACTTCCACTATTTATCATGCTAATAATACCACTCGTTGAGCCTTGTCCATCGCCAAAATGGTTGGGGTTTGGTATTTCTACGCCTTCCAAACGCCAAAGTAAGCCTTTGGGAGAATTTCCTCGAATTACAATTTCATTATTTTGATCATTGCCAGCCGATGTTACACCCGCAAACGCCATAGCCATACGTGCGGGGTCTGCGTATCCGCCTGCGTAGCGGTTGCTTTCCTGCACAGTAAATTGTCTACCACTTACCATAGCAAGTTCGTTCAAGGTTTTTTCTTTGCTTTGTTCGGCCTTTACAACAACTTCTTTCAAAAATTGTGGACTTTCGGTCATTTCTATGGTCAGAATCAACTCTTTTCCGCTACCAATTTCGAGTGTTGATAAAGTGCGTTTATCATAGCCAATCATTGAAAAAGAAAGTGAATAACGTCCGATAGGCAACTTTTCAAAGCGAAAATTGCCTTCGTTGTCAGTAATTATGCCTTTGTTTGATGGCGAGATGAGAATCGAAACTCCCGGAAGTGTTTGTTGGGTTTCTTTATCTAAAACTTTTCCTCGAAGATTTTGTGTAGGGGTTTGGGCGAAGCCAAAAACAGGATGGAATAAAAGTAAAAAATAGAAGTAAAAAGCTATTTTCATATAACTGTCTTGAAGTAAAACCCTACTGAATTAAGAAATACCCCGTAGGGGTAAAATATTGGTAGAAACATAAAAAAACAAGCATTTTGGCATGCCGTAGGTATGCAACAATAATATACATATCATACCTACGGCATTTCGATAGATAACTTTTTTGATTAAATCTACCAATATTTTGTCCCGCTGTGACATCTTGTAAAACCCCTTACTCTTCCCAAGCCCAATCAATGCGGTGTTTCATATCTTTGATTGACATCCCGTTGGCTTTGAAATAGCTTCTGATTTCGTCAACTTTATCGTATTGTTGGGCAGCTTTATATTCTCGGTAAAGATTCAACATTCCGTTCAAAACAGCATCTGAGTTTTCGGCTTTTTCTTCTTTCAAACCTAAAATCCCTTCAATGAAAAGCACAAATTTGTCTTTTAGCTCATTGAAAGTTTCTTCACCGATTGCGGCTGTTTGCAATTGGTTCATGTAAATCATGTTTACATATTTAAGCAAATTGAATAATTGAGCAATCGCTACGGCTGTATTCAAATCATCGTTCATGGCATCGTAAAATGCTGCGATTGATTTTTCGATATCTTGTTTTTTCTTTTCGTCAGTGGCAACTTCGGATGGCTCGAAAGTAATCGTTTTTGCTATTCTGAGGCCATTTGTAAGGCGGCGAAAACCTTTTTGTGCTGCTTTTAGTGCATCGTTCGAGAAATCAAGCGTACTTCTATATTGTGATTGCAACATGAAGAAACGTACTGTCATTGGGCTGTAGGCTTGCTCAAGCAAAGGGTGGCTTCCTGCAAAAAGTTCGGCAGGAAGAAACGAATTTCCTAAAGACTTTGACATCTTTTGTCCATTTACAGTAAGCATATTCGAATGCATCCAATATTTTACTGGTTCTTTGCCCGTGATACCTATACCTTGTGCAATTTCACATTCATGGTGCGGAAATTTTAAGTCCATTCCACCGCCGTGAATATCAAAAGTTGCTCCTAAATACTTGCTACTCATGCAAGTACACTCCAAGTGCCAACCTGGGAAACCCATTCCCCATGGACTTGGCCATTGCATGATATGTTCTGGACTAGCTTTTTTCCAAATTGCAAAATCGAGTGGATTACGTTTTTCGGCTTGACCATCCAACTCACGAGTTTCGTTCAAAAGGTCATCTAAAATTCTACCTGACAGTTTGCCGTATTCATGTCCGCCTTCGTTGTATTTATTAATATCAAAATAAACCGAACCATTTGATTCGTAAGCTAAGCCTTTTTCTATCAAGGCTTTAACAGCCTCAATTTGTTCAATTAAATGTCCTGTTGCCGTTGGTTCTATGCTTGGTGGTAAGAAATTGAATTGCTCCAAAACTGTGTGAAAATCGTTGGTGTAGCGTTGTACGATTTCCATTGGTTCGAGTTTTTCAAGCTTTGCCATTTTGCCGATTTTGTCTTCTCCTTCGTCGCCATCGCCAACTAAGTGACCTACATCAGTGATATTGCGTACATAACGCACCTTATAACCAATGTGTGTGAGATAACGATAAAGCACATCGAAAGTCATAAACGTGCGGACATTGCCCAAGTGAACATTGTTGTAAACCGTGGGTCCACAAACGTACATACCTACGTGTTTGGGGGTGATGGACTGAAATTCTTCTTTTTGACGAGAAAGTGTATTATAAATTTTCAGATTTTGCATAGAGGTTTAATGAGTGAATGAGTGCCGCAATGGATATTGAATGAACGGATGAGTGAATGTTTTTTTCACTGAACGATTCTGTCAAAACTCTTTGTTTTCAAGAGAAAATAAAAGGAGTTACTAATTTTTGAAGAATTAGATTAAAGAGATTACCGACAACAACAACATCGAAAAGCAGACGGATTGTACATTACTTGGGTGTTTTTTACAAAATTACAGAACATAAACCAAAACATAGCAGAATTTATAGGATTTTTAGATTAGTTAAGTTATCATTTGATTTTTTGCGATTAAAAACCTTTCTTTAAGGATATTTATCTAACACTAAAATTTTGCCATGTCATCTAACCTTGAACCTTCTAACGAACAAAAACTTCAAAAAAGTCTTACACCAACCCTGCTTTGGGGCTTAGGAGTCGGATATGTTATTTCAGGAATGTATTTCGGGTGGAATCTTGGCCTTGAAAAAGGCGGTACACTCGGAATGGCTATCGCAACTTTCTTTGTTATTATTCTATATCTTACATTTTCATTGAGTTATGCCGAATTGGCTTGTGCAATTCCGAAGGCAGGTGGTGCTTTTGATTATGCCAATCGAGCTTTGGGGAAAAAGTGGGGTTTTTTGGCAGGAATGGCTCAAAACATTGAATTTTTGTTTGCTCCGCCTGCCATTGCGGTTGGAATTGGGGCTTATTTTAATGCAGTTTTTCCGCAACTTTCTATCTTAGGAGTTGCCATTGGAGCCTATTTTGTTTTTACTTTACTCAATATTCTCGGCACAAAATTGGCTTCAGCTTTTGAATTGATAATCACGGTTTTTGCAGTTTTGGGCTTGATAACTTTTTGGTATTTTACTTTTCCAAAATTTGAAACAAAAAACTTATTAATAAATAACTTACCAAACGGTTGGAGTGGAGCTTTTGCGGCTTTACCTTTTGCGATTTGGTTCTTTTTGGGAATAGAAGGTTTGGCAAATGTGGCAGAAGAATCGAATAATCCACAGAAAGATATTACGTGGGGATTTGGCTCAGCGATGGCTACTTTGATTGTTTTGTGCGTGCTAACTTTTATAACCGCAGTTGGAATAAACGGTTGGGAATCAATTGTTTATAAAGCCGATGGAAGCGTGACAGACTCGCCTTTGCCGATGGCGATGAGTAAAATTATGAGCGATACTAGCGGAGTTTATCAGCTAATTGTAGGCATTGGCACTTGCGGACTCATTGCGTCGTTTCATGGCTTGGTTTTGGCGGCAGGGCGTGCAACTTTTGAGTTTGGTAGGGTAGGCAATGCTCCCAAATTTATGGGAAATGTTCACCCGAAATTTAAAACTCCAGCAAATGCTTTGCTCATAAATATGGTTTTTGGAATTGTGGCACTTTTAAGCAATTCAACGGCCGATATTATTATTCTTTCAGCTTTTGGGGCTTTGGTGATGTATATATTTTCGATGGTTTCGTTATTGGTTTTACGTCAAAAAGAACCGAATCTTAAACGCCCTTTTCTTGTGCCATTTTATCCAGTTTCGCCAATTATTGCTTTAGTCATTGCTTCGGTAGCTTTGATTGCTATGATTATTTATAACTTTAACTTATCATTAGTTTTCTTCGGAATATTGGTTGGAAGCTTTATAGTTTCAAATAAGCTTAAATCAGATTAGGAATAATCAGTTTTAAGCTTATAAACCTAAATCTCATTTTCGCACTTAACATAACGCCAAAAAACCATGAATGCTAAAGATATTTTACTTCATTTAAGGCTTCCGTTTTCACTTTTCTTGATGCCTGTTTATTGGTTTGCCATCAGCCAAACTCCAAATCTTGACAAGCCTAAAGCAGTTTGGATATTTGTTATTTTACATCTATTCATTTATCCTGCAAGCAATGCCTATAATAGTTATTTCGATAAAGATGAAGGTAGTATTGGCGGACTCGAAAAACCTCCCGCCGTTGATAAAAAACTTTTTTGGGTTTCTTGGGCGATGGATATATTAGCAGTAATTATTAGCCTTGTCGTGTTGGATTGGATTTTTGCCTTAATGATTTTTGTTTATGGCTTAGTTTCGAAAGCATATAGTAATGACACAATTCGACTAAAAAAATATCCGATTTTGAGTTGGTTAGTTGTGGGTTTTTTTCAAGGAGCTTTTACCTATTGCACGATAATAATGGCTTTTGAAAAAAGTTTTGAAAGCATAAAACCACAAATTTTGCCAGCTTTAATAAGTACTTTAATGCTTTGGGCAGTTTATCCGATGTCGCAGATTTATCAGCATGAAGAAGATGCCAAGCGAGGAGATACCAC
>JAFEIL010000029.1 GCA_017495105.1 Emticicia sp.
ATAATAGGTTTAAGAGTAAACAAAGCCATTTTTATAGATGAATTGGAATAAACTTTCAGAAGAAAATCAATTAGAAGAAATCAAGCAGGAATCATACAATCAGCCAGTTATGATTCTTAAACATAGCACCACCTGCTCAATCAGTGCTACTGCATTATCGAGATTAGAAAGAGCATGGAAAGATGAGGAAGCTAAGGATTTAAAACCCTACTACCTTGATTTGTTGAAACTCAGACCAATTTCTAATAAAATTGCTCTAGAATTTGATGTAGCACACGAATCTCCTCAAATACTAATAATCAAAAATGGAAAATCGGTTTATGATGCTTCTCATTTCGATATACGTTTTGATGAAATTGTCAATCAATTATAAAATTTCATTGATAAATGATGAACATTAATCGGTCATCATTTACTAAAATTATTAGGCAATTGTCCAGTTAAAATTAAAAACTTGTTCAATTTCTGGGTGTAAACTCAACGAAACTGGGCAAGTATGGGCCGCTCTTACGTATTTTGCTTGAACCTCTTCCGAAAGAGCTTTTGGCGTTTTCATAGTAAAATCAACAATAACTTTAGCAATTCGACGTGGTGCTTCGGCCGACATTATTTTTGTTACTTCGATTTCTGAACCAATAAATTCAATCCCTTCTCGATTGGCCAAAATTCCCATGATTGTCATTGCACAGTTTCCAAGAGAAGTTGCGGCCAAGTCTGTTGGAGAAAAGGCTTCACCTTTACCGTTATTATCAACAGGTGCATCCGTAATAATTGTTTCGTTTGATTGCAAATGAGTAGCTTGCGTACGCAAATCGCCAAGATAAACTATTTTTGAAGTAGGCATTTTCTGTGGTTAAAAAAAATAATTCAATTGATAACAAGAAACCAGATTCCGGATTTGAGATATTTAGCCACAGCGATAAAATCTTAATTTTAAACAAATTAATAAATATATTTTTGTAGCTTATTTTCGGCACCGTATTTAAATTCCTCAAAATAAGTAAAAAACAAGTATTTTTCAAAAGCAAAGAACATTCATTTAATTTATTTAGTTAAATTACAGATGTTTTTTCAAAAAAATCCGTTTATATTTATAATGTTAATCCCGAATAAAATAATGACTTCCGTAATTGTCAGATTTTTGAATATATTTCTTGTACTTCTTTCTATAAGTACATTTGCTCAGCGTAAAGCAACTACACCTGCACCTAAGAAAACAAGTGAAGACTATAAAATGCTGGCTTATGGTGCCACTACCAATACAAATTCGGGGTTATTGGGTGGAGTTGTGGTTCGTCATTCAAGTGCAGTTGGAAGCATGAAAGGACATCCACTCCATCGCTATATTGCTATTGAAGCTATTAATATTAAACATCCTAAAGAGAAATCAGAGCCTACCAGTATAGCAAACAGGTTTATTTACGGCAAAACCAATTACCTATTTTCGGTTCGCCCGCAATATGGTAGAGAAATCGTTTATTTCAAGAAAAACGGAGAGGACGGTATTGGAATTAGTCTGATTTTGGCTGGTGGACCTTCGATAGGAATTCAAAAGCCATATTATATTAAATATGACCGTAACGGTCGTGGTCAGATTGAAATTGTTCAATATGACCCTAATATTCACAAAGAGATAAATCGTATTCAAGGTTCGGCAGGTATTTGGCAAGATTTCTTCAAAAATATGCAGTTAAACCCAGGTGTCCACTTCAAAGTTGCTGCTAACATTGATATGAATACTTTCGGCAATAGCCTCACAGGTTTTGAAATTGGTCTCACCGCCGAAGCATTCAGTAAAAAATCTGAAATTATGTCAAGTCAATTAACTCAAAACGCACAATTTTATACATCAGGCTATCTGACCGTATATTTTGGCAATAGAAAACAAAAAAAATAGCTTCTCAAAAGGCATAATGCTTTACCTTTGCACCATCAAATTATTCTTGTTTTACTAAAAAAATATAATTAGTAGAATGAGTTCAGTAAAACTACCGTAAAATAATGATAGAATTACCCGTTGTAAGTACCGAACAACGTACTCGCCGCCCAGATTGGTTGAGAGTGAAACTTCCTATTGGAGAAAACTTCAAGAAAGTACGTAGCTTAGTTGACGAATATAAATTACATACGATTTGCCAGTCGGGAAATTGCCCTAATATGGGTGAATGTTGGGGAGAAGGCACAGCAACATTTATGATTTTAGGTAATGTATGTACAAGAAGTTGTACATTCTGTGCAGTAGCAACTGGTCGCCCAAATGAATATGATACCGACGAGCCTCGCCGTGTAGCGGAAGCAATTCAGTTGATGCAAGTAAAACATGCTGTTCTTACTTCAGTAAACCGTGACGAATTGAAAGATAAAGGTGCCGAAATTTGGTATCAGACCGTAAAAGCCGTAAAGGAAGTTTCTCCAAAAACAACTATTGAAACACTTATTCCCGACACAAAAAGTAATTGGGAAGCTC
The DNA here is from genome assembly GCA_017495105.1 of Emticicia sp. Lineage (GTDB taxonomy): Bacteria > Bacteroidota > Bacteroidia > Cytophagales > Spirosomataceae > Emticicia. The sequence goes on from JAFEIL010000029.1 coordinate 2,468, forward strand.
TATATCGAATGATTTCGGCAGGACAAGAAGTGGTTTCCCACAATATGGAAACAGTAGAGCGTTTATATAGAAATGTTCGCCCACAAGCAAAATATACTCGAAGTTTGGAGCAAATTCGCCGTACGAAAGAATATGGGCAACGCACAAAATCAGGAATTATGCTTGGATTGGGAGAAACACAGGATGAAGTTTTAAAAGCAATTGATGATTTAGTCGAAAACGGTTTGGATATTCTAACGCTCGGGCAATACCTTCAACCAACAAAAATGCACCATGAAGTAATTGATTTTATTCACCCAGATACTTTTGCGATGTATCGTGAAGAAGGCCTACGTCGTGGATTGAAATATGTCGAATCGGGTCCGTTGGTTCGTTCAAGCTATCATGCAGAACGACATGTGCATGTATAAAAGAAATATTCAAAAACATATTTTGAACAAATTTGTTTTTCCATAAGATAAGCAATAGTTTATCTTATGGATTTTTTATTCTTAGCAAAACCAAATTAAAGTGAAAACTAACGACTGGGATTTTATTATCTGTGGCGGTGGAATGTCTGGTCTTTCGTTAGCTTATTACCTGCAGAAAAGCAATTTAGGTAGTAAGTCAATTCTCATTGTCGAACCCCAAGAAAAAAATAAAAATGACCGAACTTGGGCTTTTTGGGAAGCGGGCAAAAGCACTTTTGAAGGTATTTTATACAAAAAATGGAATACTGTAAACTTCCGTAATGCTGCTAACAAAATTCAAAAACTTGATATTGGAACCTATCAATACAAACTTCTTCGGGGTATTGATTTCTATAATTTCGTTGCTACCGAACTTCGTAAATCGCCTAATATTCAATTCTTTAAAGATTCAGTAATTAGTATTGAAGATTCTGATGAATATGCTATTGTTAAAACGGAATCTGGACAAACCCTTCAGGCTGATTTTGTATTTGATAGCACCTACAAACTCAAACTTAATATACCTAAAAACCACAATCTGCTCCAACATTTCAAGGGTTTGGTCATTCGAACGCAAAAAGCGGTCTTTGACCCTAACCTACCCGAAATGATGGATTTCGGTATAGAGCAATACAACGAATGTCGTTTTATGTATGTTTTGCCTTTTGATGAACATACGGCAATTGTTGAATATACGCTTTTCACCGAAAAATTATTGGAAGAAAACGAATATGATGCTGAATTAAAAAAATACATTTCAGAAAAACTACAAATAACTGATTATGAAATAATTGAGGATGAATTTGGAATTATTCCAATGTCTGATGAAGCTACTAAAGAGTTTCCGAGTAAACACATTGTCAGAATCGGAACTGCTGGTGGTTATACAAATCCAGCTACTGGTTATACTTTTCAGAATACCCAAAAGCGGTTAAAAGCTATAGTTGAGCAACTAGAAAAAACCGGCTCGCCAATTATCAAAACTTCATGGTTTCAGAAACGATTCTTTTTTTATGCAAGTGTTTTATTGAATGTCCTCGAGCAAAAACGTCTTCCTGCTGCCGAAGTTTTTGGACGCTTGTATGAGCGTAATCAAGCCTCGCAAATCTTCAAATTTTTAGACGGGGAAACCAATCTTTGGGAAGAAATCAAAATCATGAATTCGACTAAAAAAATGAAATTTATAGCGGCTGTAATCGATGTAATTAAAAGAAAAATATAATACTTTTTTTGTTTATAAAAAGTATTATATTTAAATAAATACAATTTTCGTAAAATTAGATATTTAATTATCTCATTATCAGCACTTTAAACCGAGCTACGGTCGCCTCTGAACCTTTGCAAATCTATGCCTTTTGTGTAAAAGTATCAGCGATCAACTTCACCCATAACCACATCAAGTGATCCGATAACCGCCACTAAATCGGCAATCATTCCTCCACGAGATAATTCGGGCAAAACTGATAAGTTATTGAATGAACAAGCACGTACTTTTACCCTTGTTGGAATATCCGATCGACCGTCTGTGCGAAAAAAGAAGCCCAATTCACCTTTAGGATTTTCGGCACGGCAATAAAAATCCATTTTTGGTGGACGAATTTTTTTAGGAACAAGTGCTTGCGGGTCGAAATCTGATGTTCTTTTATGTTTTTTATTCAATTTTTCCAAGCATTGCTCAATGATTTTCACGGATTCCCAACATTCTTTCACACGCACATTATTTCTATCCCAACAATCACCAATTTTTCCCATCTCCCCCTTTCCTACTGGAATATCAAAATCAATTTCGCTATAAACCGAGTAGGCATCAACTTTTCGTAAATCCCATTTTAATCCAGAACCACGCAAAACAGGGCCCGTACAACCATAATTTATTGCCATTGGCAAAGGCAAAACACCAATATTGGCAGTTCGATTGATAAAAATATGATTCTCGATAATGAGTTGTTGTAATTCAATGAGTTTTGGTTTAAGATAGTCAATGAATTCTCGGCATCGCTCTTCAAAACCAACGGGCAAATCATAGAATAAACCCCCTACCCACACATAATTATAGAGCATTCTGGCACCACAAAGCCATTCGAGCATACGCATAATATGTTCTCGGTCACGGAAAATCCAAAGAAATGGCGTTGCAGCACCAATATCAAGTGCAAAAGTACCGATTGCAATAAAATGGGAGGCTAAACGGTTGAGTTCAGCCACCAATACTCTAATATATTCAACTCTTTTTGGTAAATCTTTATCGATTCCGAGCATTTTTTCAATGCCCATCACATACGCCAATTCTGAATTCATCGCTGCCACATAATCCATTCTATCAACATAAGGAATGATTTGATTGAATGGCAAACTTTCGGCGTGTTTCTCGAAACAACGGTGCAAATATCCCAAATGCGAAACTACATCAACAACGGTTTCCCCATCAGTAAGCACTTCTAACCGTAAAACGCCATGAGTAGATGGATGTTGCGGACCAAGATTCAGTACCATTTCTTCTGAATACAAATCTTCGGGTTTGTATTTATTTGGTTCTGAAATCGTAAGATTTTCAGGACGATATTTATATTGTATTTGTTGCATTTTGGGAGATACGAGATTTTAGATGCGAGATTAGAATAAAATGAAAAATGAAATAAAAATCTCAAATCTCGTATTCCCAATCTCAAAACCTTTATCTCAATTTTATATAAAAAATATTACTAACAGGGCGTTCACCAGCGTGGTCGAACAATTTATTATCTGATGGATAATTCACAACTCCACTTTCGGGTTGACCTTTGATATACATGGTTGTTGACCCACCACCGTCAAAATTGATCGCGTCTTTACAATTTAAAGCCTTTGCCAATTTACTTAACTCAGTCAAAGTCATACCAAAAGACTCAGCCGAACGGCCATCTACTGTAATCAACAACAATTTTTTGTCATTTGTTACACATGCACAGGTGCGGGGGTGACGATTATCATTGAACGGTGTTTTGGCCAATTCTTCCATGACTCCATTATACAACAATAAAGGACCCGTCAATAAAATATTTTCCTGCGTCAGATTTTTCTCCCAACCTACCCTTTGCTCACCTTTTATAATACTAACCTTATTATTATCGATAATAACACCAGAAATAGAATGAAAAGGGAGTCGAGCCACATTAGAAAGACGAGTTGTATCAACGATTTTACCTTCAATTTTCAAAAAATCGACTGCTCCGCCATTTTTCATGTCGAAAAAACCCGCATTTACAGCAGCAATGGCATCTAAATCGATTGCTATTTTACTCGTTTTTTGTAAAGAACGCTTGATTTGTGGGTTGGATTTCATCGAATCAACGGAAGCAAAACCAAACTTTACTTTTTTATTATTGAGCGAAATCTCCAAAATATTAATTGATTGATTGGCATTAAAAAGCTCTTTTTGTTTGAAATGAGTTCGTTTCCAATAAAACTTTTTACCTAACTTAGTAGTTTCCCAAGTAACATTTTTGATAATTGATGCCTCATCTTGTGCGATACAAAAGTGAGAAATGAGAACAAAAAAGAAGAGTTTTTTCATATTTTAACTTAAAGTTTACCAAAAGTACAGATGCAAAATATTCTTCCCAAAGAATTTTATGAAAAACATGATACATTAGCTTTATCGAAGCTACTTTTGGGTTGTACTTTGGTGCATGAATGCCCCGAAGGACGAACTGCAGGAATTATTGTAGAGACCGAAGGATACTTACAGGGCGACCCGGCTTGCCACGCATATCGCAAAAAATCAGATCGTAATGCCCCGATGTTTGAAAGTGCGGGAACGTGCTATGTCTATCTGATTTATGGCATGCACTATTGCGTAAATATTTCGAGTGGTGCAAAAGATATTGGAGAAGCCGTGCTGATTAGAGCCTTAGAACCCAGAGAAGGTATTGAATTGATGCAAAAACGCAGAAAAACCTATGATATTAAAAATTTATGTAATGGCCCAGCAAAATTGGTTCAAGCAATGGGCATTACGCACGATTTTAATTTTCTAACACTCGATTCTGATGAATTTCATTGCCTTGAATCACCAAATACTGATCTTTCAATCGTAACTACAACTCGAATCGGCATTACACAAGGAGCAGATTTACCTTATCGGTTTTATCTTGAGGGGAATAAGTTTGTTAGTAGAAAGTAAATAAGATTTTCAAAGGAAGTCTTCGCTCAGAGCGAAGACTTCCTTCATCATTTATTCAACTTCTACAAAACCAGATTTTGGAGATTTTACGGTGTATTTGAAAGTAAATTTTTGTTCTTTTGCTGGCCAAACCTTTTTTCTCCAAATTAGCTTCCCAGTTTCTTCATTTATTTCTGCTTCGGGGGCTTCTTTATCTTCTACGTTTACTTCTTTCATTTTTGAAACAGGAAACTGGTCTTCAAGCACTAAATTAATAGGCTCGTTTTTCGTATTTCTGACCGAAATTTCATACGCTCTTTGTTCAGATTTATAGCTACCAATAAATTGTCGTTTCTGAAAATCTTTTAGTTTTGTGCGAGTTACAGATACATTTTTATCTCTTCCGAATGAAAGATTTAACGTGTCTTTGTTTGAAAGATTAAGTTTTGATTTACCGAGGTATGTTCCATCAACAAACAAACTGGCTTCACCTTCGAGTAATTTATATTTTTCCCAATCTATGATTTTTGCATTGAGGAAAACATCAGTGTCGATTTTAGGAACACAAAAATGCTCATAAATTGCAGTAATTTCATCTTCTTTTACTTCAACTACATAAACTTTTCCATCAGAAGGAATCGAATAAGGTATCAAAATATCAAATGATTGACTAGTTGGGGCTTCTTTTTCATCAATATTAATAAGTTCGGTTTTCTTCATGGAATTATTCCCTATTATATTCAACCCCGAAACTCTTCCCTCTAAAATTCCTGTTAAATCCGTTCTTTTTTGTGTACCATAACCAACCACCACAACTTCATCTAAAGAATTAAAGTCGTCTACCATTTCAACATTGATGATATTTGAAGAGATATTGACCTCTTGTTTTTTCATACCAACAAATGAAAACTCAAGTACTTTTTTTGTAATCAAATTTGGAGGAATGTTGATTTTATAGTTCCCATTTATATCAGTTGCCGTACCTAAAGATGTTCCTTTTAGATTTATCATAATTCCTTGCAACGCATCTCCACCATTTTTTGCAATAACCTTTCCTCTAACTTCGGTTACTGCATCATTAATCGGTGCGTTGATATTATTCAAATATTCGCTATAATCATTTCTTACGCCTAAAACCCAGTTTTTTAGAACTGGAGCAACACCATTTTTACGAGGATTTGCCGTTGAAAGTGAGAGTTTTACATCTTTCCAATCTTCGCCCGAATATTGATAAACATTTGCTTTGTAAGTAATATTAATCGGCTCGGTCAATGTCTCTACTCGAAAATCATATGTTGGAGTCCAACCTGCATTTTGCACGAAATAACTTATCTGAAAAATTGCATTAGCAACGTTTTCTTTGGCTGAAACAGTGACTATTACTTCCGACATTGTTATATCTTTTGATATATTAATCTCAGTTAATTGCTGATTTACTTTTCTGATTTCTTCATCCAATTTTCTTAAACTTCTTTCAAATTCCAGCTGTTTATTCAAGACTTCCTGCATTCTAAGTCGCTGAAATTCAACACTTTCTTTCAAATCATTGGCTTTCATACCTGAATACGTGCCGCCAATCACTTGGTTTTTGAGCAACATTTCTTCTTCTCGCTTATAGACCAATAAATTATTTTTCTCAATCTTTATTTTATCTTCGACAAATACTTTTTGAGCCTCAATTTTAGTAATTTCTTCCTGTTTGAATTTATCAAGTAAGTTTCCCAGTTGATGTGAAACTGACAAAACCGTAAACTTGCCTTCGCCTTTTACTTGAAGACTTTGTTTGTCTATTTGCGGCGAAACACCTTTAAAAACTAACTCAGTTTTGCCATTTACCAACGAAGTTTTAGCGGAACGCTCAACAAAGGCTCCATTTAAAAAAAGTGTAACCTTATCTATTTTAGAATTTACAGATTGTTGTGCCTGCGATAGCATAGGTATCAAGCAGATGATTTTTAGTAGTCTCAGCATTTTGTTTTGTGTTTAATTTTATAATCTTTGCATTGTCTGCTTCACCATTGCATTTTTCCAAGTCAAGAAATCACCTGCCAAGATATGCTCACGGGCTTGTCCGACTAACCACAAATAAAAAGTCAGGTTATGCACACTGGCGATTTGTGCCGCCAAAATCTCATCGCATTTTACTAAATGTCGAAGATAAGCCCTTGAATAAAACGAACTTACATAGCCACCGAGTGTTTCATCAATTGCGGTAAAATCATCTTTCCATTTTTCGTTGCGAATATTAATAATGCCTTGTGTTGTAAATAACATTCCGTTGCGGGCATTTCGGGTTGGCATTACGCAGTCGAACATATCAATGCCGAGAGCAATTGCTTCCAAAATGTTTTCGGGAGTTCCCACACCCATCAAATAACGAGGTTTATCTTTTGGCAAAATTTCATTGACATATTCTATCGTTTCGTACATTTTTTCGGCAGGTTCGCCTACTGCCAAGCCACCGATGGCATTTCCTTCACGATTTTGTTCGGCAATAAACTCAGCCGACTGAATACGTAAATCTTTATAAGTACTTCCCTGAACAATCGGAAAAAGCGTTTGAGAAAAGCCATATTTCCCTTCAGTAGAATCAAAACGGTCAATACAGCGTTTCAGCCAACGATGCGTCATTTCCATCGATTTTTTTGCATATTCATAATCGCATGGATATGGAGCACATTCATCAAATGCCATAATAATATCTGCTCCGATGATTCGCTGAGTATCCATAACATTTTCGGGTGTAAACAAATGTCTCGAACCATCAATATGCGATTGAAACTTTACCCCTTCTTCTGAAATCTTACGAATATCTTTCAGCGAAAAAACCTGATAACCACCCGAATCGGTTAAAATTGGACCAGACCAACCATTAAATTTATGAAGTCCACCCACACGTTCAAGAATATCCAACCCTGGGCGAAGATATAAATGATAAGTATTTCCTAAGATAATTTGAGCTTTAATATCATTGACCAACTCACGTTGATGTACAGCCTTCACAGTAGCAGCCGTACCGACAGGCATAAAAATTGGCGTCAGAATTTCGCCATGGTCAGTAGTCATTTTCCCAGCACGAGCCTTCGACTGAGCGTCCGTTTTTTGTAATTCGTATTTCATAGAGCAAATTTCAATCTTCATTTTGGCTAATACAAGTATTTATTCATTGATTTTAGCAATAACTTTCTCTTGGTTTCATTGAAGGTTTGTATATTTGCATAAAGTTTCACTTAAACCACAATTGCATGGTGTTTTGGCACTATTTACTACCGTTTATATTTTTTACTGCTTTAGTTATCCAACTAATCTATATTGTTGGGATATTCACTCGTTTGCTTTCGCACTACGACAATGAGCCAGACTCCGAACAAAAAAAGCAACCGAGTGTTTCGATTGTTATAGCAGCTTGGAATGAACTTGAGAATTTGAAGGAACTCCTTCCTCTACTTGAAGCTCAAGAATATCCAAATTTTGAAATTATTGTTTCTGATGACCGATCGATTGATGGAACTTATGATTATTTACTTTTAAATGAAGGAAACTACAATAAAGTAAATTTCGTAAGAATCGAAAGCCTTCCTGCTCACTTTACGGCAAAAAAATATGCTGTTACAATGGGTATTAAGAAAGCAACTAAAGAGATAATACTGTTGACCGATGCTGATTGTCGACCTACAAGTCCACATTGGATTAGTTATATGGTTGCCCAATTGACACCAGGCAAAGATATTGTTTTAGGGTTTTCACCTTACAAATACGCTGATAGTCGCCTAAATTCGTTGATTCGTTACGAAACCTTTCAAACAGCTCTACAATATTTTTCTTACGCTCTATCAAAAATGCCTTATATGGGCATTGGTCGAAATTTGATGTATCGCCGAGAATTATTTTGGGTAACCAATGGCTTTGCAAGTCATCATGGACTTTTAGGTGGCGATGATGATTTGTTTATAAATGAGGCATCAAATCAAGAAAATGTAGCGATCTGTATTGAACCTGAAGCTCACATTATGTCAGTTCCCAAAAAAACCTGGAGCGAATGGATTATCCAAAAACGTCGCCATCTTTCGGTGGGTAAACGATATAAACTGCGTGACAAAATATCTTTAGGACTATTGGCCGCTAGCCATCTTATTTGTTGGTTTTGGTTTTTACCAGTATTTTTTATTAAACCCGATTGGTTTGAAGCACCAGAATGGTCAAGAATTCCGACTTATTTATTAGATGATAATAACCTACAAGATTTTTATTTATACAATGATTGGATGCGTCTGATAACATTTGTATTTTTCTTGTGGCTAATTATTCGTTGGAATGTTTTGTCGAAAGCCAATAAAAAACTCAATAATACTGTCAGTTCTTGGAAAATACCTTATTATGATATGTTATATGCGGGTTATTATTTAATTTTTGGTCTAATAACTTTGCTTTCAAATCCTAAAAAAATTAAATGGCGTTAAGCCGTGCGACGGTCGCCCCAAGTTTCTTATGTCAGACGTTTCTTTGATAACAAAATACTTTCCTGGTCTTACTGAAAAACAGTTGCAGCAATTTGGACAATTGCAAGAACTGTATAGTTTCTGGAATTCCCAAATCAATGTAGTTTCTCGTCAAGATATTGAAAATCTTTACGAAAAACACGTTTTACATTCACTTGGTATTGCAAAAGTAATGAAGTTTAAGTCTGGCACAGAAATTTTAGATGTTGGTACAGGAGGTGGTTTTCCAGGAATTCCTCTGGCAATTTTATTTCCTGATAGTCAGTTTCACTTAGTTGATTCTATTGGAAAGAAAATAAAAGTTGTTACTGAAGTCTCTCAGGCAATTGGACTAAAGAATTTAACATCTCAACACGAGCGTGCTGAAAACGTAGCGAACGATTATGATTTTATAGTAAGCCGTGCCGTGACTCGTTTAAAGCCATTTTATGGTTGGATAAAAGATAAGGTAACGCAGAATCAATTTAATGACCTTCGAAATGGAATTTTATATTTAAAAGGTGGAGATTTATCCGAAGAATTAGAAGAGTTTGGCGGAAAACATGAACAATATAATTTAGCCGAGTATTTCACCGAAGATTTTTTTGAAACAAAAAAAGTAGTTTATGTGCCATTTTAATTTGGGAATTTGAAGAAGGTTTGTCGTATCGATTTGAAAAATACAGTAATCGTTACAAAATTCTTTCCCAAATGACCAAATTATCAAATCTTCAAATTAATAAAAAATTATGAACGAAAGATTTTCAGCAAGTACCCTAAAAAACCCTTTATTGCCCGATGAGGTTTTATTCGGAGAAAAAGGAGTTACATTTAAAGAAAGAAAGGTGTTTAGCAGCACCGAAAATTTTGTTTTCTATAACGATATTGCAGGTGTAGAAATTGACTCAGGCATCTTTTTTTCGACTATAAGAATTAAGGCTAGAGCGAGAGAACAAGAAATTGTTATACAGAATTTCGCTAAGGCTGATGCACGTAAAGTAAAGGAATTGATTCTCGAACGTGCAAAACATTGATTATCAATAAAATAAAAAAAACTTTCAAAAAAAGTAAAAAATATTTCACTTAGATATTGACAACAAAAAATAAATCCCTTACCTTTGCATTATGATTTCGGAACGAAGAAATGAAGAACGAAATTATAAAATAAAATAGGATTCCCGAATAGCTCAGTCGGTTAGAGCATCTGACTGTTAATCAGAGGGTCGCTGGTTCGAGCCCAGCTTCGGGAGCAAGTTAAAAGCCTTATAATCAGATGATTATAAGGCTTTTTTAATTTAACACCTTCTCGTAAATTGAGCACATGCAATACAATATGCAATACAC
>JAFEIL010000351.1 GCA_017495105.1 Emticicia sp.
CATAAATAACTAATAATAAGCCATTTATGCGATTTTGAATATTGTTAAAATAAATATTCTTCATACTTATGTTATTAAAAAAATATTATTCAAGTTTATAAACTTTTGAAAGAATATAAAATAGTTTTTAGAATATGTTAAAATCAGAGCAAGTTCTTTCTCCTTTTTACATCTAAGTTTTTAGTTGGGCTTTCTCATCAAAACTAAAACTATTCAGATATGTTAAAAAAGGCTTTTTTATTAGTAATATCAATATCGCTCAATTTTGTTTTTTTATACGGATGTAGCAAATCTACCGAAGATTTAACTCCTAGTTCTGGAACCACAACGACTAGTACTACAACAACTACGAGCTCAACCTATAATGACCTCTGGATTCCGCCCACTATTACGGGTAAAACTTTTGATTTAACATTAGCTAAATCAAGCAAACAACTTCGTACAGGAGCTAAAACTGCTACTTATGGATATAATGGTACAGAATTTTGGGGACCAACCTTGATAATGAACAAAGGCGATTTTGTTCAAATGAACGTAACGAATAATCTTTCTGAAACCACCACTACGCATTGGCATGGTTTTCATATTCCAGCAATTATGGATGGTGGTCCACATCAGATGATTGAACCCAATACCACTTGGAAGCCATCTTTCGAGATAAAAAATAATGCCGGTACTTATTGGTATCACCCGCATTTACATGAAAAAACCTTTCAACAGCTAACTTACGGTGCCGGAGGACTAATTATCATCAAAGACCCAACTGAGTCGGCTTTAGCATTACCACGAACTTATGGAACAGATGATATTCCATTGGTTTTAACTAGCAGAAGATATAATTCTGATAATTCGTTTACTACAACCGAACACGCTTATGGCGATTATGCCATGTCGAATGGAACTCATAACGCTCAAATTAGTTTACCAAAACAATTTGTCCGTTTCAGAATTTTAAATGCAGAAACCGAACGTGCATATAATCTCGGCTTTAGTGATAACCGTAGTTTTTATGTCATAACCAATGATGGAGGTTTACTCGATGCTCCCGTTGAAGTAACTCGCGTGAAATTAGCAGTGGGAGAACGTGCCGAAATTTTGGTCGATTTGAGTAAAGATGCAGTTGGTGCAAGCTTAGATATGAAAGCCTATAATGCCAATCAAGAATTTGGTTTTGGTGGTAGTGAGCCACAAACCAATGGCCAATTTGGTAGTTTATTAAATAACAAAGATTTTACAGTGCTACATATCAATGTAAAAGCATCGACCGTAAATCCGATTACCTCATTGCCAGCAAAGTTGACAACAAACACCTATTGGAAGGAATCTGATGCTACTAGCACCCGAACAATTAGGATAACTGGTGGACAGGCAGGGTCAGCCTTTACATTTGATAATAATACTTATGGTTTCACAACCATAAACCAAACCGTAAAACTGAATGCGGTTGAAAAATGGACGATTGTAAATAATAATATCTTTGGGCACTCATTTCATATTCATGATATTCAATTTAAGATTGTTTCTCGAAGTTCAGGAGCTATTGCCAATTACGAATCGGGTTGGAAAGATACTTTTTATATCCGAACTGGTGAAACAGTTTCTGTAGTGGCAAAATATGATGATTTTGCCAGTAGCACCAATCCATTTATGTACCATTGTCATTTCCCGAATCATGAAGATGCTGGATTAATGGGGCAGTTTTTAGTAACTCAATAAAATATTATTATTTTGAATTTTAAGCCTTTAACGAGCCTAATTTTTGTTTTTCTTATACTGGCCTGTCATGAAAGAAAAGCAAAGAGTAGTGTTTTAAATGTTGATACTAACCTAAAAAAAACTGATAAAGGCTGGCTTTATAAAGGGCAGCCTTTTTCGGGCTATATGCTTGAAAAAGAAGAAAATAGGGTAGTTTATCAATTGCCCATTTCTGAAGGTCTAGAGCAAGGTTTAGCAAAAGGATGGTATAATTCTGGAGAAAAACTTTTAGAACGTATTTTTATTAACGGTAAAAAGGAAGGGAAATTTCAGCAATGGTGGCCAAATGGTAAGCTAAGGTATTTGTTCAATTACAAAAATGACCAATTTGATGGAAAACAGCTGGTTTATTTTCCGAATGGAAAAATCAGAGAAGAAAGTAATTATCAGTTGAGAGAAAAAGAAGGAACTCAAAGGGTTTGGAACGAAAACAGTAAATTGATTTCAAACTATGTTATCAAAAATAAAAGAATTTATGGGGTAGTTTCAGTTAAAAGTTGCATTCCTGTTGATGGGCATTGATATTTAACCGTATTCAACTTATTAATCAAAAAAAAGATCTGCAATTCAACTTGAAAATTATTTTTTCAAAGTAAAATAACTTGGTGTACAGTAGAAAGTTACTCAATTTTTTATACATAATTAATGTTTTTAATTGATAAAAAATTCCGAATTAGAAGCATATAAAATACAATGCAAGTGCTTGATATTGAGTGTATTATTGTATTTATTAACAAATAACAATTATGAAAATTAATCTCTTTGTAGCAATATTTATTTCAACTATTGTGTTTGCTGCCTGCAAAACGACCGAAGTTGATAATTCGTCAACTAACACTACATCAACCTATAAAGGTACAGGCTCAGTTACTCAAGGTATTGGTAAAACAACAATCAATAGTTTGTATAACTGCCTAGGTGGAAGAGTTACATCAGTCGGAACAATAACCTCAACTGATGGAAAAGTATGGACTGTTCCTGCCGAAACTGATTTTTCTACCGCTACAAAATTGACAGACCTTTTCAATGAATGTACAGGTGTAAAACCAACTTCAATAAGTCAAGTCGATTTGGCTAAAGTGCCGACAGTCGTGATAGATGCTGACGGCGAAGTAATAACAGGTTATATTCACGGGGATAATTATTACGAATTATATGTTAATGGCAAATTAGTAGGTGTCGATGCTGTACCTTATACGCCATTTAATTCGAGCGTTGTAAAATTCAAAGCAAAACGCCCCATCAAATATGCAGTAAAATTGGTCGATTGGGAAGAAAACTTAGGAATCGGAAGTGAAGGAAATGGAGGCAATGCCTATTACCCTGGCGATGGCGGTTTTATTGCAAAATTTAGCGATGGAACAAGCACTAGTTCGGCTTGGAAAGCTCAGACTTTTTATATAGCACCGTTGGCAGATATAAATTGCGTTACAGAGACTGGTACTTCTCGTATTTCTTCTTCTTGTAGTAATAGCCCGAGTAGCGGTGCAAAATCGTATGCTTTACATTGGGAAATACCTTCAACATGGTTTTCTTCTGATTATGATTTCAGCAAATGGCCGAGTGCCACAACTTTTACCGAAGCTCAAGTTGGTGTAAAACCTGCCTATTCAAATTTTACATCATCATTTTCAGGTTCGCAATTCATTTGGTCATCTAATTTAGTATTAGATAATTTGGTTTTATTGAGATTTACAGGAAATTGAAATAAACACCAAAATTAATGAAACTAATTCAAAAGTTGAGTTTTGATAAATGTTAGTTTAATCAAAAAACGAAAGTAAATCCTTGTTAAAAACCCTTTTTACCAAATTCTTTATGAAACTTATAAAATATTGCTTGATTTTACTCATTTTGGTTCATTCAGGTTCGCTATTTGCCCACGTTGGTGAGCATACCAACTCAAAAAATGTGATTTACAAAATCAGAGGAAAGCAAATCGAAGGGCATTTTTTGATGGAACGAGATGGAAGGGTTTTTATAGCACAAAAAAACGGTAAAATTATTTCGGCCGATTTGAAAGATTTTTCATTTTCAAATCAAACTTCGTTGAGTAAGAAAATAGCTTTTTTGAAGCAATTAAATGCTCAAAATCAAGTAGTAAAAAACTTAGTTGTTGATACGAAAACAACTGATTATCAGTCTTTTTATATTTGGATTTTTGTTGCAGCTCTTGTTTTACTGGTTGTGGTGAAAAAACAAAATCATAACCCCAAAATGGCTTATTTCTTTGGGAGTTTTATGTTGTTTTTTTATGCTTGCAAAACCAATGAAGTTGAGCCTACTAATGCAACTATCAACACGACACCAACTTTGAGCAAAACCGACCCAAGTTTTATTGAAAAGGTTTTTACGCCATATAAATCAGAAGTGAAAACACGCTTTGATGATACCTATTTTTACGTCGAAACTGAAGGTATTCCGCAGACACACAATATGATGGTTGGCATTACTAGTTGGCAGCAGCAAGTCCCGATTCCGCAGGGATACACAGGTACAAATGCTTGGTCGATTCCGCTTAAACCTGAATTTGCTGCTTCGCCTTTAAGTTTGAAATCTAATTTTATGAAAGGAGCGGTAGCCATCGCACCCAACGGCATTCCGATTTTCAATCCACTCAATAATCGTGGCGAAGATGCTTTTGTCATTGGCGAGTTAGACCAATGGGGAGGGCATTGTGGCCGTGCAGATGATTATCATTATCATGTCGCTCCGCTTCATTTTGAGGCCACAGCTGGCAACAATCCGATTGCAATGGCACTTGATGGTTTTGCTATTTATGGCTCAAAAGAACCCGACGGCAACGCCATTAAAACATTAGATGAATATCACGGACATAATTACAACAATACTTATCATTATCACGCCGAATCTAAATATCCGTACTTTATGGCTGCCATGCGAGGAAAGGTAAGTCTTGACCCAACTACATCAGCACCCGAAAATCAAATATTGCCACAGGCAAAATCAGCAGGTGTTCGTCCAGCATTGACTGCACTTAAAGGAGCTGTTATTACAAATTTCAAATTAACTGGCACAAACGCCTATTCGCTTGAATATACACTTGATGGTAAAAAAGCTTATGTAAATTATGTTTGGGACACCAAAGGAGTTTATACTTTTACATTAATCGGCACAGATGGTAAATCATCAATAACCCAATACACTAAGAAATAAATAATTATGAAGAAAATACAGTTTTTAATAGCATTTTGTGGTATTTTATTAATGATGAATTGTGCAAAAGAAGATGTCGAAATACCGACTAATACTGGGGTTTTTACCCTAGAAAGTCCGGGGGTAGTAAATGGTGTTTTAGACAAAAAATACACCTGCGATGGACAAAGTTTTGCCCCGCCATTGTCTTGGAAAAACGTACCCACCGGCACAAAATCCTTTGCCGTTCTGATGCACCATATTCCACCAACGGGCGATAAACATGTGTATTATGTGGTTTATAAACTGGCTTCAACGGTAAATTCACTTCCAGAAAACAATACAACTATTGGTTCGTTTGGCATAAATACTGTAAATGGTAAAAATAGTTATTCACCACCGTGTTCGCAAGGTCCTGGAGCAAAGATTTACATTATTACGGCCTATGCACTTTCGGCCGAGCCTATAATTCCAGCTACAACCACCAAAGTGACAATGGATATAATCTTGGATGCCATCAAATCTACTACTTTGGCAAAATCAGAATTATCGGTAAATTATACACGTCCGTAAAAGAATAATTTTAAAAACTCGATTAGAAAGTTGTCTAATCGGGCTTTTTTATGCTTAAAATTCAAGCTTTCTTACAAATAGAAAAGTTAATATGAAAAAAATATATTTTTTCACAGCGTTTTAAAACATTCAACCGTCTTAGTAATTGTACATTGATTATGACAGTAAATGGTGATGAGGCGTACTATATAAACTTGATAAAAAAAATGCGATACGTAAGAAAGATAACCGAAGAACAAGTTGAACATTTAAGACAAGTGTCACGCCGTAGCCGAAACTACCGTGAACGTGAGCGTGCAAAAGCTATTTTATTGAGTTATAAAGGATATAATGTAACTGTATTATCTGATATTTTTGAGGTTAGCCGAGGAACGATTACTAATTGGCTTGACGCTTGGGAAGAGCGTGGAGTATTCGGATTAAAAGATTTACCGAAACAATTAAGTATAAATTCATTTAGCGAAAAAACTCTTACATATAACTAAAACTTTTGAAACAAATCTACTTTTTTTCTCTTTGGAAAGTCTGTTGCTACTAGCGGCAGGCTTTTTTTGTAAATGAATAAACCAAATTACTATTATAATTTAGAAAGAAAATACTGAACTAATCTGATTTCTATGTTAAATTTGCTTAGAAATATAGACAGAAAAATCATTCGGTTTATTATCGCTTCCATCATCAATGAAACCAGATTTCTCGAAAATATCTTTAGAGTCAAAAACATCGTATCTTTCAAACGAAACACAATCGGGTGCTACGACTTATTTTCGTACAGCTGAGGGCATCAACGTAAAACCAAGATTCACTACAAAAGATATTGAATCGGCCGAACATCTGCATTTCTCGGCAGGAATTCCACCATTTTTACGTGGGCCGTACAGCACAATGTATGTCATGCAACCATGGACGATTCGCCAATACGCTGGTTTTTCGACGGCCGAGGAATCAAATGCTTTTTATCGTAGAAACTTAGCGGCTGGACAAAAAGGGCTTTCAGTTGCTTTCGATTTGGCTACACACCGAGGCTACGATTCCGACCATCCACGTGTAACTGGCGATGTAGGAAAAGCAGGAGTTGCCATTGATACGGTCGAAGATATGAAAATTCTTTTTGACCAAATTCCGCTTGATGAAATGTCGGTTTCGATGACCATGAATGGTGCGGTATTACCAATAATGGCATTCTATATTGTAGCGGCCGAAGAGCAAGGTGTTTCACCCGATAAACTCTCGGGAACTATCCAAAACGATATTTTAAAAGAGTTTATGGTGCGAAATACCTATATTTATCCACCAGAGTTCTCCATGCGAATCGTGGGAGATATTTTTGCTTATACCTCGAAAAATATGCCGAAATTTAATTCTATTTCTATTTCAGGGTATCATATTCACGAAGCAGGAGCTCCCGCTCATTTGGAATTGGCCTATACGCTGGCCGATGGATTAGAATATATCCGAACTGGAATTGCGGCAGGAATGGACATTGATAGATTTGCTCCACGTTTATCATTTTTTTGGGGAATTGGAATGAATCATTTCATGGAAATTGCCAAAATGCGTGCAGGACGTTTACTTTGGTCGAAAATCGTAAAGCAATTCAACCCCAAAAGTGCAAAGTCTTTAGCTTTACGAACACATTGCCAGACTTCGGGTTGGTCATTGACCGAGCAAGACCCTTTCAATAATGTTGCCCGAACAGCTATCGAAGCAATGTCGGCAGTGTTGGGGCATACACAATCCTTACATACCAATTCACTTGATGAAGCAATGGCACTTCCGACGGATTTTTCGGCCAGAATTGCACGAAATACACAACTTTATCTTCAACACGAAACCGAAATTTGTCGAGTAGTTGACCCGTGGGGAGGATCTTATTACATGGAATATTTGACTAAAGAGTTGGTAGAAAAAGCATGGGAATTGATTGAGGAAGTGGAAGAACTCGGAGGTATGACAAAGGCAATAGAAACGGGTTTGCCAAAAATGAGAGTCGAAGAAGCGGCCGCCAGAAAGCAGGCCAGAATCGATTCAGGAAAAGACATAATTGTAGGTGTAAATAAATATAAAACCGATACCGAAACGATTATTGATGTGTTGGATATTGATAATCAGGAAGTTAGAAGAAAACAAATCGAAAAACTCGAACGCATAAAAGCAGAAAGAAACGAAGCCGAAGTGCAGGGGATTTTGGATAAAATTACGGAGGTTGCTGCAATTAATGGGAGTAAGGGTGAATTAAACCTTCTCGCTCTTGCAGTCGAAGCTGCTCGAAAACGTGCCACTTTGGGCGAAATATCATACGCAATGGAAAAAGTATCAAGTCGCCACAAGGCAGTTATTCGTTCGATTTCGGGCGTTTATCAAGCAGAAGTTTCTGACGATGAAAATTTCAAACTAGCTAAACAAATGGCCGACCAATTTGCCGAAATGGAAGGACGTCGTCCTAGAATTATGGTCGCCAAAATGGGGCAAGACGGTCACGACCGTGGAGCAAAAGTAATTGCTACGAGCTTTGCCGATTTAGGTTTTGATGTGGATATTGGCCCCCTTTTCCAGACACCAGAAGAAACTGCTCGACAAGCAGCCGAAAACGATGTACATATCGTTGGGGCATCAAGTTTAGCGGCTGGACATAAAACGCTTGTTCCTGCTTTGATTGAAGAACTCAAAAAACTGGGTCGGGAAGATATTATGGTTATTGCTGGGGGCGTAATTCCTGCCCAAGATTATCAATACCTCTACGATGCGGGTGTAAAAGGTATTTTTGGCCCGGGAACTGTCATTTCGATAGCCGCTCAGAAGATTTTGAAAGCATTGATGGCTCCCTAGGGGCTAAAGAAGAGCGTCACTAAATTGGCATTGATTTATTAGATTAATACTTGTGTGCCCTAAGTTTTACTATGATTTTCTTAGTGAAACTTAGGGTTTTTTATTCTTTTTCTATATTCTTACTAGTCAAGATATTTACTTTGCAACTTTTCTATCTATTTCTGCATCTACACTACAATATTGCTCCTTTCCTGCCGTAGGATATTTAGTAAAACCCATTCCACAAAAAACATACTAACCGTTATGCTGAAAAAACTATTACTACTATTATTTATTACACAAAACCTATTTGCAGTAAGTGGCGAAGCGTCGCTCGGCTTAAAAGGTAAAATCAAGAATGAAAAAGGTGAAACGATGCCTTTCGCTTCGGTGCTGGTCAAAGGCACAGAAATTGGTACAATGGCCAATCAAGATGGCGACTACGAAATCAAACTCAAAGCCGGCTCTTACGAAATTATTTTTCAATACATTGGTTATCAGTCAGTTACGAAGAAAGTAGATGTTGCTGAAAACATACAGACGCTCAATATCGTGATGAAAGAAGTGAGTATTGAGTTGGGCGGAGTAAAGGTTTCCAACAACAACGAAGACCCTGCACTTACAATCATGCGGAAAACTATTGCTATGTCGCCAATTCATCACAAAGAAGTAGAAAGTTATTCGCTCCGAAACTATGTTCGTGGCTCGTTTAAAGTCGATAACGTTCCGTTTATTTTCAAGAAAGAAATGGAAAAGAATTTTATTAAAGAAGGACAAACATATGTGATGGAATCGGTTAATGAAATTAAATTCAAGCAACCCAACTCACTTTCCGAAAAAACACTTTCGATTCGCTCGAATATTCCGCCAACGATGAAAGGCTCAGAAAATATCTCGTTTAGTCGAGTGAATTTTTATAATCCAACCAATGCTGAATCGCCCGTAACTACCAAAGGAGCTATCAATTACAAGTACGTTTACGAAGGTTTTTTTCAAGATAAAGGCTTGTATATCAATAAAATAAAAATTATTCCAAAAATAAAGTCTCCTGGTTTGTACCGTGGAACTATCAATATTATTGAAGGAACTTGGAGTTTGCATAGTGTAGATTTAGCATGGGAGGAAGAAGTGGGAAGTAATAAAATGAAAGTGATTTATTCGCCAGTAGAAGATATTTGGATGCCTGTTCAGGCAACTTTAAATAGTAAAATTGATGCTTTTGGCGTAGAAGGTTCTGCACAGATTATTACGTCTTTCAAGAATTACCAGTTAGTTAAAAACCCAAAATACGCCGCCATTAAACCACAGGTGTTAGACGATAAAATTTTCAAAACCGAAGCCAAAGACCTAAATCGTAAGAAATTAGATACAAAAACGATTCTTTCACAAAAAGAATTGACTACTACACAACTTAAAAAACTCTCGAAAGACCTCCAAAAAGAGGAAGTTAAAGAGAAAAAAGAAAAGAAAGAAGAAATTATAGCCTCCGATTATTCACGCTCGGTTGATACCCTCGCACGCAAACGTACTGAAGATTTTTGGGCAGAAGAACGCCAAGTTCCTCTGACTGAAATAGAAGTAAGAGGTTATCAGCGAACCGATAGTATTTATGTAGCTAATGCCACAAAAATCCAAGTCAAATTGAAAGAAGATTCTCTCAAAAAAGTCCAAGCTAATAAATTTAAGTTTGGACATTTGATTGGTGGTAATTCATATTCTTTTAATCCAATCGACAAAAAAGATAAAAAGAAAGGTTATAAAGATTATTTTACGATTGGCGGTTGGAAAGAAGATACCCGCTATAATGCAGTTGAGGGAATAAATATTGGCTTTCCGAGATTAAGTTATCGACACAGAATTGATTCGCTCGGCTCGTTTTCGATGAATGTCAAACCGCATTATTCAATCCAAAGAGAGCGACTCAATGGCTCGTTTGGTATTGGTTATGGACAGAAAAAGTTTAGTATCGGTGCAGAAGTAGGACGTAAAGTGTTTCAGATGAATAATGAAGAACCTATCAATAATTTTGTCAATGCGACTTATGCTTTGCTGGATAATCGTCATTTTGGAAAGTTTTTCGAGCAGAAATATGTCCGAATCAATTTTAGTCCTCGTATCAATGATAATTTTACACTTCGTACTAATCTCCTATTTGCTGAGCGATACCGATTGACGAATATTCAGAATCAAGGTTTCAGAAAAATAGCCGATAAATACTATCAATCAAACGACCCGATTCATCAAGATTTTAAAACTACGGCTTTTGATATGCACACACAAACTCGTTTCAATGCCGTGTTAACTTACCGACCATTTTCAAGAATCAGAATTTATAATGGCGTTCGACGTGTACAAACTTACGGTCCAACCTTTCGCCTTGAAAATCTTTCTGCATTTGGAGAAAGTGGCTTTAATCGTGTAGAATTGGGCATGAACCATGATTTTAAATGGAAACTTAAAGATGTTTCGTTAAGGGCCGAAATCGGAACTTACTATGGAAACAAATCGATGTATTTTCTTGATTATAAGCATTTTAATGGCAACGAAACTTTTGTCCAAACCCACCAAGATTTTCGAGATTTACCCTATTATCAATACAGTACAAATGGCGGTTATGCTCAATTATTTGCCAAAGTTGATTTCAAAAGATTGTTCTTGACAAATATTCCGTACCTCCAACGAAAAGGCTGGGAAGAACGTCTCTACGGGAATGTTTTACTGACCAACCAAATCAAACATTATGAGCTGGGCTACGGCATAAAAGGACTTTTTGGGCTCTTAAATGCTGAAGTTTACAGTATTTTTAATCAAAATCAATATTCTCATACAGGCTTTAGGGTTTATTTACCGATTAAGTCGGGGGTTAATTTTTAATGTATTGTTTTAATAGTTAATTTTGATAAAAATTTAAAGGATTAGAAAAGTTAGCCAACTTTCTCTAATCCTTTATGTTTTAAAAATCGTTATATAAATATGGGTTTCGATAATCTATATTTTTTACATTTCAATACAAAATAAATGACTACAAATACAAGCGAAGAACTTTTCGCTAAAGCCAAAAACTTCATTCCAGGGGGCGTAAACTCGCCAGTGAGAGCATTTCGTTCGGTAGGCGGAAATCCGATTTTTATCAAAAGAGCGAAAGGTGCTTATATTTTTGATGAAGACGATAATCAATATATTGAGTTAATCAATTCTTGGGGACCAATGATTTTGGGTCATGCCTTTGAGCCAGTTGAGCAAGCAGTAAGTGAAGCCATCAAAGGCTCATTTTCGTTTGGAGCACCCACTCGTCGTGAAGTAGAAATGGCTGAATTGATTATTTCGATGGTGCCATCTATCGAAAAAGTCAGAATGGTAAATTCAGGTACAGAAGCAACAATGGCTGCGGTGCGTGTGGCTAGAGGTTATACAGGAAAAGACAAAATTATAAAATTTGAAGGTTGTTATCATGGTCACGGTGATTCGTTTTTAATTGCCGCAGGAAGTGGAGCAATCACCATGGGAATTCCTGACAGTCCAGGTGTAACGAAAGGTGTGGCAAACGATACTTTGACTGCTCCATACAATAATTTAGAAGCTGTTCAGATGCTTTGTGATGCCAATAAAGGGCAAATCGCAGCTTTGATTTTGGAGCCAGTTGTCGGAAATATGGGCTGTGTTTTGCCAAAAGAAGGCTATTTACAAGGCCTACGTGAAATTTGTACAAAAGAAGGAATCGTACTGATTTTTGATGAAGTAATGACAGGATTCCGTTTGGCAAAAGGTGGAGCTCAAGAACGTTTCGGTGTAACCCCCGATATGACAACCTTGGGTAAAATAATCGGTGGCGGAATGCCCGTTGGAGCGTATGGCGGAAAGGCAGAAATTATGAATTGTGTGTCGCCACAAGGGCCTGTTTATCAAGCAGGAACACTTTCTGGAAACCCAATAGCTATGGCTGCTGGACTTACAATGTTGCATCACTTAAACGACCATCCTGAAGTTTATACACAATTGGAAGCAACTGGTAATCAAATAGTTGGAGGCATTCGCTCGATTCTTGATAAACTTAATCTCAATTACCAAATCAATCATATTGGTTCGATGTATAGCCTTTTCTTCACTGAAACGCCAGTAATAGATTTTGAAACTGCAAAGACTTCAGACACCGCCAAATTTGGTAAATATTTCCATGGAATGCTTGATAAAGGCATTTATCTTGCACCATCGCAATACGAAGCTCTTTTCCTTTCAACCGCTCTATCGCAAGAAAATATTGCAGAGGTTTTGGCGGCGAATGAGTCAATATTAGGTAATTTAGTTTAAGTATTTTTATCCCGTAGGGATTCTATATCGGTAGAAAATTATGTAACAAAATTCATCATGCCGTAGGTATGAAACTTTCACCGAAAACTGTTTTATATTTACGGCATAAAAATACTTTAGGGGTATTTTAGCTACTGTAGCGACAGCAGCCGATGTTGATCTTTACTAGATAAATCTTTAGTTTTAAGAGTTTTATTAATCCTGAATAATGAAATAC
>JAFEIL010000087.1 GCA_017495105.1 Emticicia sp.
AATTATAAGTTACATAAAAATGTAACTGCTACACTCGGAATGGGGAGTTATCAAACTTATCGAGAAGGGGGAGATTTTGTTTTACCCAAAAACAACAATGAGATTAGAATTTGGCCGCAAATTATTCATGCGGAATCATTGGGTAAACTTAAAGTCGAACAAAGATACCGTACCGAAATGAGATTTACGAGCAACGGTTATCGGAATCGATTTAGATACAGATTGGGTTTATCGTTTCCTTTTGGAGCAGAAAAAAGCAATTTCAAGCCTTATATAATTACTTTAAATAATGAGTTATTTTTTACGAATAATGAACCCTATTTTGAAAGGAATCGAGCTTCTGTTTCATTCAGTTATAAACCTGCGAAGCCCCTAACTTTGCAGGTTGGCTATTTGTATCAATTCGATTATAAAATCAACGATGAAACTGGCAGAGATTTTCTACAAATTGGTTTATTTATAGAAATGGATAAATGACGAGCTTAAATATTCAAGCTAAAATACTGATAATCAAAATTTTACCACAAGAAAACCTTGCCGATAAATTCAGCAAGATTTTCTTATGGCATTATTTAAAAATTTAACTGGGCTTGCAAACGTAGCATACGTCCTTTTTGTAAATTATCAATTGTTCTTAAATCTTCAAATCTGCGTTCTGAGAAAGTGTACATCGTCACCAACTCGAAATTTTTGTTTGGTTGCCATTCTACACCAACTTCCAATTCTTTTACACGATAACTACGAGCATCTAATTCGTGTTTTTTCCCACCTTCATAATAGTGTCCACGCACAAACGGAATGAAAATTTGCTTTTGTTTTACCATATAACTTGCCGTAATATAGCCACCTTTGAGCGGTTTACTTTCTATGGCTTTGATTTCTTTATTAAATTCGGGGCCAGTTCCGATGTTATATTCAGCTTGAATTCCGAAAGGTTTTGGGTACAAAATAAATGAAGCCGCCGCACGTTGGTCGAAGTAAGAAAAATTAGTACTTCCTTTGATACCTGCACTACGAAGGTCAGTTGGTAAAACGTACTTTCCTGTGTAGGCCTGAATACCTGACTCGATTATTTGACCGTTTTTTAACTGAAATGGATAAGTCAAACGTGCCATGATGTGAAGTTCGTCGTTGAGTTCTGGTCGGTTTGCGGTTTGTCCATTATAAACACCAAAAGCAAAAACACCGTAATCGCCCGAACCTTTGAAACCATCAGCTACGAGTGAGGCAAAAAGTGTACGAACATTGGAAGGTGCATACATAAAAAATACACCCATATCTCGCTCGTTGGAAACTGCACTGTTGAGGGCATCGTTTCGGTCGAGCGGTAAACGATTTTGGCTTGATTGCATATTTTCAAAGCCATAAGGCACTTTACTTTGCCCAATTCGAAGGCGATATTCTTTCTTTTTATCCAAAGCAACATCAATGTACATATCTCTGATTTGTCCGTAATGAAGACCCGTACTTGATGCCGAAGATGCAAAATCGGGCTGAATGTAGAAATAAACTCGTTCACCTACATTCCCACTAAAAATAATACGCATACGACGCACAAAAAATCCCCCCCCATAGCCTATTGATCTATCACATTGCTCACATTTAAGTTGAGAATTCGTTTCGAGCAAACGGTTGTAGCGAACCTGCATGTAACCTCTAATTGAAAAAGTTTCATACCATTTCTTTTTCACTTCTTTCTTAGTAGAGTCTTTCCTAGAAAGTGGAAAAATGGAAGCATTGGACACAATTGGGCATAAAGCTAACGTTAGCCCAACAAAGGTCTTACGAAGTTTCATCTTGATTCTTTTATATTGGTGTTATTAAAAAAACAATAGTGTTATAAGTACAGCGAGTGTGTGAACGTACTGTAAAACTTTATGTAAAAGACTGATTTAAAAGTAATTATATAACTTTTTCTTTTCTACAAAAGCCAATTTATTACAAATTTATAGAATTGATGAGGTAATACAATTCTAAAGTATGCCATTTTCAAACATACTTTAGAATTGTAATGAGTTGTAAACTAAGGGTAAGTTATAATAACCAGCGGAAAAACACGAATAATGAAGCCGATAGTATAATTGCCACAGGTAGGGTTAAAACCCAAGCCAAAAGAATACTTTTGATTGTCCCTGCTTGAAGGTTTTTGATACCTTTACTGGCTACCATCGTGCCTGCAATACCCGAAGATAATGCATGAGTGGTACTTACTGGAAGTTTAAACCAAGAAGCCAAACCAATTGTAGTAGCGGCCACGAGTTCGGCCGAAGCACCTTGTGCATAAGTAAGGTGAGATTTACCGATTTTTTCACCAACTGTCACAACGATACGTTTCCAACCAATCATTGTTCCAAGACCGAGTGATAGTGAAATCATCAAAATAACCCACATTGGAGCGTGGTCGGTGAAACGGCGAATACCTTTTTCTTCTTTAGCGGCAAGATTTGCTAAAATTGCTTTGCTATTTTCGCTCAAAACGATTTCTTCGTCTTCTACTAATTTCTTTGTGTTACCACTAATTGTAAGTAGTGCTTTGCGTACTTCTAGAGCATTAGTCTTTTCGACCTTCCCACTATCTGAAATGCTATTCAAAAAACTAATGCTTGTATTGACTTTAGCAATTTTTTCTTTTTCGGCAGTTGAAGCGTGAGTAGTATCAATCAAGGCAATTTGTTGAGAAATTATTGCGAGTTCCGGCTTTAAAGTCTTGAAATCAATGCTTTTGTTAATAGCAAAGTAAGTTGGTAAAATTCCAATCAGAATCAACATTACTAGACCTATACCTTTTTGACCGTCGTTACGCCCGTGAAAAAAACTCACGAGTGTACAAGTTGTAATCAAGATGGCACGAATCCAAAATGGAGGAACTTCGTCTTTATTGGGTTCGTCGAATACCTGTTTTCTGATATCTTTACTCAATAGTCTGCGAAGAGCAAACATCAAGAATACTGCCAATGCAAAACCAACCATTGGAGAAAGTAATAAAGCAGAAAAAATCTCTTTGGCTTTATCCCAATTTACTGCAGCGATTCCAGATTTATTTTCAGGAAGTAAAGCATAACCTAAACCAACGCCCAAAATTGCACCTATCAAAGTATGTGAACTTGATGCTGGAATACCAAAATACCATGTTCCAAAATTCCAGATAATAGCACTAAATAACAATGCAAGGACCATCGCAATACTATGATAAACATTCTGGTCGATAAGTAGTTCTACTGGAAGCAAGTTTATAATACTCATTCCTACCCCTACTCCACCCGTAACAACTCCGATAAAGTTGACAATACCAGACCAAACAACTGCTTGAGTTGGTTTGAGAGAGTTAGTATAAATTACTGTTGCAACAGCGTTTGCGGTATCGTGAAATCCGTTGATAAATTCAAATGCACAAGCAGCCAAAAGGCAGAATGACAATAAGAGGAAAATGTCAGTTTCTAAGCCAAACATAATTTTGAGGGTTTAGTTAATTTTTAATTGATTATATTGGTGTATATAATTTGGATACAAAAGTCAGTATTTTTGAATAGGGTGAGAAAAATCCAATGTTATAAAATTGTTAACACTTCCTTAATAATCAAGATATTTGTATAATTTCAAGTAAAATTTACATTAAAAAATGACAAAACAAACAACTATTTCATTAATTGCCGCTATGAGTAAAAATCGAGCGATTGGTTTGAACAATGCTTTACCATGGAATCCAATTCCTGCTGATTGGGATAATTTAAAGGAAGTTACGAAAGATAAGAAGATGATAATGGGTCGCAAAAGCTACGATAATCCACATAGAATATGGTCAGAAATTGAAAATTACGTAATTACTCGACAAGCTGATTATGTGGTAGATGCAGGTTTTGAAGTAGTAAGTAGTTTGGAAGAAGCCTTTGAAAAGTGCAAATTTGAAGAGGAGGTTTTTGTTTTGGGTGGAGAAGAAATCTTCAAATTATCTATTCCGTTTGCGGATAGGATTTATCTCACGCTCGTTCACGAAACTTTTGAGGGAGATGCCTTTTTCCCAGCATTTAATAAAAACGATTTTAACATTACCGAACGCAAGGAGTTTTTGAAAGGACAAAATACGCCTTACAATATTTCGATTTTAACTTATGAGCGAAAGTAATTCATTCAACTTATCTTTAAACTATTGGTTTCATACCTAGTTATTTTTCCATATTTTTAGGCAAATTTGATTAAAACCTATATGAAACCCATTAAACTTTTATTTTTTAGCAGTTTATTGCTTTTATTTTCCTGTAGTCAAAATAAATACGACCTCATCATCAAAAACGGTCTTATATTTGACGGCAACGGCACAACCCCAATTTGGGCCGATATTGCTTTAAAAAATGATACGATTGCTTTTATAGGCAACGTAAGTTTTTACTCCGATGCCACAGATGTTATTGATGCCAAAGGCATGGCGGTAGCCCCAGGTTTTGTAAATATGCTAAGCTGGAGTACAGAAAGTTTGATAGAAGATGGGCGTTCGATGGGAGATATCATGCAAGGCGTTACACTAGAAGTTATGGGCGAAGGCGATTCTATGGGGCCCATCAGTGAGTCAATGAAGGCAGATGCTAAAAAATCGCAAGGAAATATTAAATACGATATTCCGTGGCATACACTGGGCGAATACCTCTCTTATTTAGAAAAACGAGGTGTCTCAACTAATGTTGCTTCGTTTGTTGGAGCTTCCACAGTCAGAGCAATGGAACTGGGCTATGCCAACCGTCCGCCAAAGCCAGACGAACTCGAACGAATGAAAAAGCACGTAAAACTGGCTATGGAAGAAGGTGCGATGGGAGTGGCTTCGGCATTGATTTATACGCCTGGTACTTACTCTAATACTCATGAACTTATTGAATTATCGAAGGTAGCTTCCGAATATGGTGGTACGTATATTTCGCATCTCAGAAGCGAAGGCAACAAACTCGAAGAAGCCACTACTGAATTGATTAAGATTGCCAAAGAAGCCAATATTCACGCTGAAATTTATCATTTGAAGGCCGCAGGCAAAGACAATTGGTATAAATTAGACAAAGTAATAACCAAGATAGATAGTGCCAGAAAAGCAGGCATCAATATTACTGCCGATATGTACAATTATATTGCAGGAGCAACTGGACTTGATGCTGCAATGCCACCCTGGGTGCAAGAAGGAGGCTTCGACCAATGGAGAAGAAGGCTAAAAACTGGCACAATCAGAGAGCAAGTTGGGCGTGAAATGAGTTCACCTCAAAATGACTGGGAAAATTTATGTTTAGCCGCAGGAGCAGATAAAACCCTTCTGATTGGTTTTAAACAAGATTCGCTCAGAAAATATATTGGCAAGACATTGGCAGAAGTTGCAGACATCAAGAAAAAAACTTGGTACGAAACCGCAATGGATCTGGTAGTTTCGGACGGCTCACGAGTTGATGTTGTGTATTTTTTGATGAGCGAAGAAAATGTAAAAAAACAAATTCGATTATCTTACATGAGTTTTTGCTCAGATGCGGCCTCGATGAACCCTGCGGGAATCTTTTTGAAATCAAGCAATCATCCGAGAGCTTATGGCAACTTTGCTCGACTTTTGGGCAAATACGTACGGGAAGAAAAAGTAATTACGCTACAAGAGGCTATCAGAAAACTAACATCGTTGCCATGTGATAACCTCAAAATACAGAAACGCGGCCGTTTGGCAGTTGGTAATTTTGCCGATATTGTGATTTTTGACCCTAATAAAATTCAAGATAAAGCAACTTTCGAGAAACCGCATCAGCTTTCAGAAGGAATGTTTCATGTGTTTGTGAATGGAAAGCAAGTTGTGAAAAACGGGAAACATACTGGCGTAAAATCAGGTAAATTTGTAAAAGGGCCAGGCTGGAAAATTTAGCAAAACAGATAATTTTTGTATAAAAAAAGGTGAACCTAAAAGCAGATTCACCTTTTTTATAATTTCTGATATTATTTACCACCAAATAATTTACCCCAAAAGCCTTTAGCTTTTTGAGTAACTTCGGTAACAGTTTCACTTGCTTCGTTAGCTAATTCTTGGGCTTTTGCTTTCGCTGCATCTACTGCTTCGACTGCATCGGCTTTCAAATCTTCGATTTTTTCAGCTGCTTCGGCTTTCATAGCATCAACGTTTTCACTTTTCATAAATTCCGTTGCTTTTGCTTTCAAGTTATCAACCGTAGCTGATGCTTCTGCGGCAAATTCTTGTGCTTTTGCTTTTGCGGCTTCTACTGCTTCTGTTGCATCTTCTTTCAAATCTGCCAATTTTTCGTTTGCACCTGCGGCAACTTCTTGAGCTTTTGCTTTCGCAGCTTCCACCGCTGCTGATGCATCTTCCTTAAAATCAGCAATTTTTTCAGCAGCTTGTGCTTTCACTTCATTGATTTTCTCATCGCTAACTAACTCCGATGCT
Organism: Emticicia sp.; assembly: GCA_017495105.1. Classification (GTDB taxonomy): domain Bacteria; phylum Bacteroidota; class Bacteroidia; order Cytophagales; family Spirosomataceae; genus Emticicia. Next base: position 6,413 of record JAFEIL010000087.1, read on the forward strand.
TTTGCTTTCAAATCACCGATTACTTCGGTAGCATCAGCTTTCAAATCTGTTATTTTATCAGTAACTGCATTTACTGCTTGCCCAGCTATTTCGGTTGCTTTATCGGTTACACTTTTTTCGTTCTCTGCCATAATAATTTTATGATTAAAGATTAAGACTTTTTAGTATTAATGTAAAAATACAATTTTGGTTATACAAATAAAAACTAAACAAACGATATTTAAGCTATTACGATGTTTTTTTATTGTTAATCTTAGTAAAATACTATAATTTTTATTTTTTTTATTTAAACAACATTTATTAGCACTTTTTCGTAATAAGTTATGAGACAAGATTAATCGACAAATTGAAATGATGCAACTTATTGACAGTAAGTATTTTATCGCTCCAACGAACTGTCTCCTGTCTCGAATCTCATGTTTTTTGTTTCAGTGCTTAATATAATAGAATAATCTGTTACCCATGATAAAAAAAAGATACTTAGTTTTGGTATTCATCGTTGTTTTAAATTATACAACTTTTGCCCAACAAACATTTACAATCAGTGGCTATGTGCGTGAAAAAGGCAGTCAAGAGCAACTCAACGGAGTAAACGTTTATATACCAAATAGCACATTCGGAACTAGCAGCAATAACTACGGTTTTTATTCAATTACACTTCCTGCCAACGATGCCGCTACTTTAGTCTTTTCGTTTGTAGGTTATGAACGTATCGAAAAAACATTCGTTCTCAATAAAAATTTAGAAATGAATATTGAGTTAACGTCGGCCAATCAACTCAACGAAGTTGTGGTTTCATCAAAACGTCAAGAAGAACGAGTGAGTGAATCAGTTGAGATGAGTAAGATTGACATTCCAATTAATCAAATCAAGAAAATCCCTGCTTTTATGGGCGAAAAAGATGTTTTGAAAGTACTTCAACTCATGCCTGGGGTGCAAAAAGGCTCGGAAGGTCAATCAGGAATTTATGTTCGTGGTGGTGGACCTGACCAAAATTTAATAATTTTAGATGATGCAGTGGTTTATAACGCCAGTCACCTATTTGGATTTTTCTCAGTTTTCAATGGCGATGCACTCAAAAGCGTAGAACTCACTAAAGGTGGTTTTCCTGCACGTTTCGGCGGCCGACTTTCATCAGTAATTGAAATGAATATGAAAGAAGGAAATAAAGAAAAACTACACGGAGAAGGCGGAATCGGACTTATTTCATCAAGATTGACACTCGAAGGGCCGATTAAAACAAAAAAGCAAAAGACCACGAAATCATCGTTTATTGTTTCTGCTAGAAGAACATATCTTGATGTTGTGGCGGCTCCACTTATCAAAGCCTCACAAAAAGATGATATTGAGCAAACTACGGGCGGTTATTATTTTTATGATTTAAACGCCAAGGTTAATTATGATTTCGGTCAGAAAGATAAACTGTATTTAAGTGGCTATTTTGGAAAAGATAAATTTAGCACCAATACAGTTAGTCCCGAAAACAATTCATCGAATGGACTGAATTGGGGCAACGAAACTGCCACCTTGCGTTGGAATCACCTATTTTCTCAGAAACTTTTTGGTAACTTATCGCTCATTTATAGTCGTTATCGCTTCAATATTAAATCGGTGGTCAATTCTCTCGACCTTAACACCAATACAAATTCTATTTATAATTTAGATTATCAATCGGGCATCAGAGACTATGCCATCAAATATGATTTCGATTTTTTCCCAGCCCCAAAACACGCCATAAAATTTGGTATTCAGTCAACTTTTCATCGGTTTACGCCCAGTGCAGTTGTGCTACAAGACTCAGATATTAGTCGTTTTGAAAATAGAATTGACAATATCGACGTCGTAGAATCAGGAATTTATGCCGAAGACGTTTGGCAAGCAAGTAGTCGACTAAAAATGAATGCAGGTTTCCGACTCAGCAATTATCAAGTTTCGGGAGCAAGTTATGTACGTCCAGAACCACGTTTAGCAGTGGCTTACAAACTGAGCAATGATTTGGCATTTAAGGCATCTTATGCACTGATGAATCAATATGTACATTTGCTTACCAATACGGGCATTGGTTTACCAACTGACCTTTGGGTGCCAACTACTGACAGGGTTGCTCCGCAACAATCGCAACAAGTGGCGGCGGGTTTTGCCAAAGATTTTGATAAAAAAGGCTTAACGTTGACCATCGAAAGCTATTATAAAAAAATGAATAACCTCATTAATTATAAAGAAGGTGCGAGTTTTTTGCTTTTGAACGACCCAACTTCAAACAACCGAGTACGTTGGGAAGATAACGTAACGGTTGGTGGTGGATACTCTTACGGAGCGGAGTTTTTATTGCAGAAAAAAGTCGGAAAGTTTTCGGGCTGGGCGGGCTATACGCTTTCGTGGACTAAATGGCAATTTGACGAACTAAATTTTGGCAAAGAGTTTTTTCCTCGCTACGACCGCCGAAACGATATTTCATTAGTTGGAATTTATGACATTAAGCCTAACATTACAGTTTCAGCAGTTTGGGTTTTCGGTACTGGGAATGCCCTAACAATGCCACTTTCGAGGTATAACGGGTATAGCAATTTCAATACTCGTTTCGGGGCAAATAATGCTATCAATAATCCTTCTACAACAGTAAGTCCGCTTTTCGCAGGACGAGCCGTGCAAGAATATGGCGAGAAAAACACCTTCCGTGCCGAGCCGTATCATCGACTTGATTTAGGAGTGCAGTTCAGTAAAAAGAAACGCCGACACGAACGCACTTGGGAAATTAGCATCTATAATGCGTATAATCGAAAGAATCCGTTTTTCTACCAACTCAATACCAAAATAGATACTAACAATCAGACTATCAATATTTTACAACGATATTCTATATTTCCGATTATTCCATCGTTTAGTTATAATTTTAAGTTTTAACTCCCAGAGGCAGCAGCCAGCCGTTCCTAAAGAGGAGTATTAAAAAAATTTATCAGATGAAAAAAATATTTTTATATAGTTTAATTATAATCAGCCAGTTATTTCTCCTTTCGTGCGAAAGTTTGATTAAGGAAATTGACCCTTCTTTTTTACCTGAAACTGATTCTAAATTGGTGGTTGCATGTTTTATTTCGCCCCAAGATACTGTTCTGGCGGCAAAAATAACTGAGACCAAATTACTCATTGGCACCACAGGTGATATTAGAGATGACATTACGAACGCAAGCGTCAGCTTATCAGATGGAAGTAAAAGTATTCAATTGGTTTATAATCCAAAATTGGGTTATTATCGTGCATTACCTTCTGAATTGCCAATTTTTGTAGGAAAAACCTATACAATTACGGTAAATACGCCCGATGGACGGAAAGTAAATGCCTCGACAACCATTCCGAATCCAATTGCCATAAAAGAAGTAAAAATAGATTCAATAAAGGCAAATAATTTTCAACAGGGAAATTCAGTGACAAACACAGAATACGATGTAAAAGTGATTTGGCAAGATAAAGCGGGCGAACCAAATTATTATCGAGCTATTAGTGAATTTGTTTTTTTATACAGAATTGTTGACTCAATAAATAAAAAAGTGATTAATGCTCCAGTTTCTGTAATCGTTGATTTACGGACAATTGATGATAAAGTTGCTGATGGACAACTCCTTTCTTTAAATAGAGCTTATCTACCGACCAATATTGGAGGAAATATACAAGGGCAAGATGCCAACTTAAAAACAAGGTTAGACATAATTAAAGTCGGCTTATTTCAGACCGATATTCATTACTATAATTATCATACATCGCTCCGCCGACAACGAGAAAACAATAATCCATTTGCCGAGCCTGTACTACTTTATACTAATATCAAAGGTGGTTTTGGCTGTTTTGGTGCTTATAATGCTACTTGGCAGGAGTTTAAGGCAAAATAAAAAAGACCTACCAAAATTCATAAATTTTGGTAGGTCTTCAATTTTAGAATTCTCTATAAATTACCTTTTTTAATTTCCTTTACAGCGTAATCAGCGGCACGAGCCGTAATGGCCATGAAAGTCAAAGATGGATTTTGTGTCGAATTGGAAGTCATGCAAGCTCCATCGGTAACAAAAACATTTTTACAATTATGAAACTGATTCCACTTATTGAGCATTGATGTTTTAGGGTCTTTGCCCATTCTCACCCCTCCCATTTCGTGAATATCCAAACCTGGAGCTTTTTCTGGATTATCGTGCGTTTTGATATTTGTAAAGCCCGCTTTAGTGTACATTTCAGTGAGTTGCTCATGGAAATCTTTTATCATTTTTTCATCGTTATCATCATAAGCTACCGAAACCTTTAGTTGCGGGATTCCCCATGGGTCAAGCAAGTTTTTATCAAGAGCCACGTAATTACTTTCTTTCGGAATTGTCTCGCCCATCATGTGTGAGCCAACTCGCCAATTACCATATTTTGTCTGATTTAGGCTTTCTTTCAAATCTTCACCAATTCCAGAGGTATCTCGATTAGTCATGCGACTTGCACTAAAACCTGCGGCATAACCACGTAAAAAATCAGTTTCTTGTTTTAGAACATTACGGAAACGAGGAATATAACTACCATTCGGGCGAATACCTTCGGTTGTTGTATCAAGAAAACCTTCGTACTCGCCTGAAATTGTTGTACGAAAATTATGGAATGCAATATATTTACCCAAAAGACCATTATCGTTGCCTAAACCATTCTGAAAACGGTTTGAGGTAGAATTTAACAAAATCAAATTCGTATTGAGCGTTGCAGCATTTAAGAAAATCACACGAGCGTAATATTCGGTCATTTCTTTGGTTTGTGCATTAATTACACGTACGCCAGTCGCTTTGCCTTTTTTCTCATCATAAATAATTGAATGAACGACTGCGTCGGTTTTCATTGTCAATTTCCCACTACGCATTGCCCAAGGAATTGTCGAAGAATTACTGCTAAAATATCCACCATATGGACAACCACGTTGGCAAAGATTACGATTTTGACACTGCCCTCTGCCTTGTTGAAAATGAATCTCTTTTGGCTGAGTCAAGTGAGCACAACGTCCAATAATCACAGGGCGACTACCATTATAATGCTTCGCCATTTCTTTTGTAAAATGCTTTTCAACGCAAGACTGCTCATGAGGTGGCAAAAACTCGCCATCGGGAAGTTGTGGGAGTCCATCTTTATTTCCCGAAATACCTGCAAATTTTTCTACATAGCTATACCAAGGAGCAATATCTGCATAGTTTATTGGCCACTCTACCGCAAAACCATCACGTGCTGGGCCTTCAAAATCATATTGCGACCAACGTTGTGTTCCTCTCGCCCACATCAATGACTTTCCACCGACTTGATAGCCACGAATCCAATCGAATGGTTTTTCCTGTACATAAGGATGTTCGGCATCTTTCACAAAAAAATGGGCTGCATCTTCATTGAATGCGTAGCAACGGCTTGCAATCGGATTAGCATCTTTTAGCTCTTTTGTGATTTGTCCGAGGTGGTCAAACTCCCACGGATTCATCATTGTAGTTGGGTAATCGGTCACGTGCTTTACGTCACGTCCACGCTCCAATAACAATGTACGCAAACCCTTACCTGTCAACTCTTTAGCTGACCAGCCGCCACTAATTCCTGAGCCAACTACGATGGCATCGAATGTGCGGTCTTTTACTGAATCTATATTAAAATTTGGCATTTTCTTAGTTGAATGATTGAATTTGATTAGACAACAGACGACAGTCTATATTCTACCTAAGTAGGCTATATATTAAACAGTCGTTGCTATTAAGACTACTTTTTTACAGGAACACAGCCATGATAAAAACCTGGAGCCATGACGTATTTTTGAACATTGACCATGTAATATTCAGAATTAGTGTAGCCACGAATCGTTAGGTTTTTAATCATTTCCACAAACTTTTTGCTTGCGTCGTCGGCATTCCTTACTTGCAAAATAACATCCTTGCGTTGCTGAGCATCACATTCAATAAAGGATTTGCTATAAGTTTGTTTTGCCAATTCATCAGTTTTGGCAAGGCCTTGCTGAAGGTTTTTCTGAGCTGCTTCTCCATAGCAATCATTAATCATGCGTAAGGCAAATTGATGCACTTTTAGAGATTTTGCCCCAGGAGTTTTTGTTTCGGGAATAATTGTCTCAACGATTTCGGCTAAAATAGCTTCATCTTTAGAAGATAAAAATTTGTCATTACCAATTGAGTCGGGAGTCCAACATGAAGCCCAAGCGGGCATGGATACCAAACCACCGAAAGCTACCGATAAACTTTTCAGTGCGGTGCGTCGTTGCATAGTTTTGTTGATTTTGGGATGAATAAAATATTTTGTCGTAGAATTTTTACAAATTTAAAAAAAATAATGTTTTTTTCATTTATCATTAAAATCAAACATTAATAA
>JAFEIL010000046.1 GCA_017495105.1 Emticicia sp.
GTATGTTATGAAGATTCATGTGCATGCAGTCCATTTCGACATTGATCCTAAATTAGTCGGATTTATCCAAAACAAGTTAAACAAATTAGAAACCTTCTACGACAAATTTATTAGCGGTGAAGTATTTTTAAAATTAGACAAAGGAGATAGTAACAAAGTTCACAAAAAACACATTGAAATCAAGTTGAGTGTTCCAGGAAGCACCATTTTTGCGGAAGAAAAGGGCACTACGTTTGAAGAAGCCACCGATTTGGCACTTGAAGCCTTAAAATCACAAATAAAGAAATTTAAAGATAAAAGAACCGAAGTTGAACATAAAAAACGAGAGATTCCAGCAGAAGAAGAAATTGTAGAGGACGATTTATGATAAAAAAAGAGGGCGTAAATCAGCTGATTTACGCCCTCTTTTTTTCTTCTACTTGCGATTTACTCGATAAATCTTTCGTTGCTCATTGGTCATTACTAAATCTGTATCATTTACATAGGCAATGGCTTCCATCTGATTTCGGCCAACTTTTATACATGATTTTGGCTTAGAAAAATCAATTTTCTCACCAGAAATCTCAAAAATATAAATTTTTCCGTATGAAAGTAAAGCAAATTCTTTTCCGTTTGGACTGACATCAGCTGAGGTTACGGGACTTTTTAGGAAGATACTTTGCTCAGGCAAAAGTGCATAATCGCCTTCCTTAGCGGGCAAACTGTAAAGCTTCGTTTGGTGTTTTATTGACCAATCTTTAGAGAACAAATAGAGTTTTCCACCGAACCAAAAAAAAGCTTCACAATCAAAAATCTTATCTTTGGCTGGAAAATGATTTTGGTCTGCATAATGAAAAGTTATTTTTTCGGTTTTACCATTTCTAAACTTATAAATAGTAAGGTCTTTTCGATTTTGATTATTATTACCAAAATCTCCAACATAAATATTTCCTTTATCATCTTTGGCCAAATCTTCCCAGTCAATATTTTTTGAATCATTGACAAAAAGTGTATCAAAAACTCGGCCTTGCTCACCAATCATATAAAGTTCGGTATTGCCGCCACTATCATTAATCGTCCAATAATAGTTTTCTTGCCATGCTTTTGCCAATCCTGAACTTTCGTTGATACACGTTGGCATTCGGCCTGTTTGGGTAATATTATATTCACTTTTTGCTCTGTGAAAACCACTTTTTTGTACCTCACTGTGACAATTACAGGTAGCAATTTTAAGAGAAAATAAAAACATATAAAATTTATAAAGAAACATAGCTTAAGGGAGGGTTTTCTAAATCAATAAGAAAAATTTGAAATAAGCCAACAAGATAGTTAATTTTGGAAAAAACTATCTGTAAATCAACGAATTATCTCCCAAATTTTTTTAGAAACATGAAAACCTTTCAACAACCATTTACAACTCGACTCGCTTATGTCTTGATTTCGCTTGTGATTATTATTTTTGGGTTGTTTATGCTTAAAGATTTGCTCATTCCACTCACCTTTGCTGCTATTTTTGCTTTATTACTTTTGCCCGTTTGTCAACGTCTGGAAAAGTGGCGTTTTCCTCGTTGGTTAGCTATTACGATTACAATTCTAATTACGATTGGCGTATTGCTTTCACTTTTTTATTTGGTTTATATTCAAATAATGGATTTTGAGGAAATACTCCCTCAATTGACCGAAAAAGTCGAAAAACTTTACTTTGATGTGCAAGTTTTCATTCGTAGAAATTTTCATATTACACGTACTCAACAGAGAGTTGAAGGCAAAAAATACTTAACAGAGTTTTTAAAAAACAACAGTGATATTTTGGGAAATACGCTCTCCACAACAACAGGACTTTTAGGTAACCTCACGCTTATTCCACTTTATATATTTCTGATGTTACTTTACCGTGATTTCATCAAAGTTTTTTTTTATAAAGCGTTTAAATCAGTAAGTAGCCACCGAGTAAATGTGGTTTTGAAGAAAATCAAAAATGTAGTGATTGATTACATGGTGGGTTTAATAATGGTTATTGGTATTATCGGAATCTTAAATACCGTAGGACTTTATCTGCTGAGAATTGAACATGCCATTTTCTTCGGTTTTTTAGCTTCTTTCTTGGTACTTTTACCTTATATTGGTATTGCCATTGGCTCACTTTTGCCGATTCTTTTTGCATTAATTACCAAAGATAATCCGCTTTATGCAGTCGGTGTAGCTTCATTGTTTGCCACTATTCAATTTCTTGAAGGAAATTTCATAACGCCATACATTGTTGGTTCAAAAGTAAGCATCAACTCAATGGCCGCTATTATTGCCTTAATTGTTTTTAGTTCACTTTGGGGAGTAAGTGGTTTGGTTCTTGCATTGCCTTTAACGGCCATCATTAAAGTAATTTTTGATTCGGTAGAAGGGCTAAAACCATTTGGCTTCCTGCTCGGTGATGCCGACCATGCAGATGTTTCTAAGTAGATTGGTTATTGGGAAATAGTTACTGGAGAATTGGTTATTGGGGAATTGGTTTTAATAACAAATAACTAGTAATAAGTAAACCAATAACCAATCACACCATCCCAATTTCGGTTAAGATTCTTGTAAATTCATCACTCATGGGGGCCGATATATGCACATTGGCTCCCGTGACTGGGTGAATAAAACTAAGCTCGCTGGCATGTAGAAGCATTGTATTCAAGCCAAACCGCTCCTCAAACATCTTATTGTGTTTGCATTCTCCGTAAGTTTTATCGCCAATCAAATAGTGTCGTAATTGAGCAAAATGTCTTCTAATTTGGTGCATTCGGCCAGTTTCAGGCGTAATTTCTGCCAACGAATACCGAGAAGTCGGATAGCGACTTACTTCAATTTCAAGTTCTATTTGTTTCAAACATCTGAAATGCGTTACTGCATCTTGAAGCGTGCCATTTTCTTTTGCCAATGGTCGGTCGGCTGTGCCTGATTCGGGCAAATAACCACGCACTAAAGCTAAGTATTTTTTGTAAGTAGCATGATTTTCAAATTGCATTTTCACAGCTTTATCGGCTTCGGCAGTCAGAGCAAAAAGCAAAACTCCCGAAGTCTTGCGGTCAATTCGGTGGCATGGACTCACCCAACAATTCAGTTGGTCTCGCAATAACTGTAATGCAAAAACACTTTCTTCGGCAGCAATTGACGAGCGATGCACCAATAAATTATGTGGTTTGTTGATAGCTACCAAATGTTCGTCTTGGTAAAGAATAGGAAGTACGGTATCTTGCATTGAAATAAAATTTATGCAAAGGTACGGAAGAATTTTGAGAGAAACGCCCAACACATTTCTTACCATTTACTAAGTAGAATTTGTTTTTTGTGTTTAATCTTTGTGAATCGAATCAAAACACCTCTTTTTATGCACATTCTTGATATGAAACATCATTTGTCTTTTATTACTCATCAATATTGTGGTTAATGGTATTTTGTCTTCGCCCGAGCCATTTCAACAATTTGCTTTTGAACAGCCCAATATTGCCCTTATTTACTTTCCGTTTAATTTATTGCCGAGTGTGGTTGTGCCGTTGTATTGTTTTCGCATTTGGTGGCGATTAGGCGGTTATTGAAGTGAATTTCGATATTTCATATAATTTTTATTCTTTTTCTACTATTTTACCTAAAATCCGTCGTCTTCATTTCTAATTCATCAATATCGTTTTATCTTGCAACGCAAACTTTTAAAATTGTGCGTGTATGCCATTAAAACCTACCCTAAAAACCGAAATACTGGCGGGAGTTTCTACATTCTTGGCCACAATGTATATTATTGTTGTCAATCCTGCCATTTTGAGCCAAGCTGGCATGTCTTTCAACGGCGTACTTACTGCCACCGTTTTATTATCATTCTTTTGTAGTTTGATGATGGGAATTTATGCCAAAAACCCAATCGTTGTTGCCCCTGGCATGGGAATGAACGCCTTCTTTACTTTTACGGCCGTGAAAGGCATGGGGATTTCGTGGCAAGTAGCTTTGGGAGCTGTATTTTGGGCAGGAATTATCTTTCTTTTGCTCTCAATTTTCAATGTTCGTACCCAAATCGTGAAGGCCATTCCGAAGCAACTACGTTATGCAATCTCGGCAGGAATTGGACTTTTTATTACCCTCATTGGATTTTCCAATGCCAAATTTATTGTTCCAAACCCTGCCACAATGGTTGGTATTTCGAGCTTGCACGACCCAATTATTATTACTTTCTTGATTGGCTTGGCTATCACTATGATTATGCTCACGAGGCATATCCAAGGAGGAATAATTATTGGGATTTTACTCACAACACTCATTGCCATTCCAATCGGAAGGTGGTGGGGCGATGCCTCCGCCATCAATTTTGGACAAAAAACTTTGGTTACTTGGCAAGGTATTTTTTCTGCTCCTGATTTTAGTTTGCTTTTCCAGCTCGATATTGTTAACTCGCTCAAAATTAGCCTTTTACCAGTTATTTTTGCCTTTGTTTTTACCGATTTATTCGATAGTCTCTCTACATTCGTTGGCGTTGCCGAAGCAGCTAATTTATATGATGAAGATGGCGAACCTCGCAATATTAAGCAATCGCTTTTGACCGATGCCGTAGCAACCACAATAGGCGGTTTACTGGGTACTAGTCCAGGAACGGCATTTATCGAGTCTGCAGTTGGGATTAGTCAAGGTGGACGAACGGGTGTAACGGCCATTACAGCAGGTATTTTGTTTTTGCCATTTATGTTTTTATCGCCACTTTTGAGCATCATTCCAGCTATTGCAACCGCTCCTGCTTTGATTGTGGTTGGAGTTTTGATGATGAAACCAGTCACAAAAATTAATTGGGATAAACTCGATGATGCTATTCCTGCATTTTTAGCAATGGTGCTGATTCCGTTCACTTATTCTATTACTCAAGGCATCATTTGGGGATTTTTATCATGGACAATTATCAAAGTTATCAATGGTAAAGCGAAGGAGGTTTCTTGGATGCTCATCATCATTGATATTTTTGCACTTTGGGCATTGTATTTAGGACATTAAAAGAATTGAGAATTATAAATTAAGAATGTAACAAATTTATTCAATCACCCATTTTTTAAACTTTTACTTTCCTTCAATGAAAACCAGACTACTATTTTTTGTATTATTCTTAGTATCCGCCACTTCATTTGCCCAAAGAATTGCGATTTTGGGTGCGATGGCAGAAGAAGTAGAATTACTTCAATCGCAGCTGAAACACGCTAAAACCAAGGAAATTTTAGGTTTTAGGTTTAAAACTGGCAAGCTCAACGGCAAAAAAGTAGTTTTGGCCGAAACAGGTATCGGAAAAGCAAACGCCAGTATAGTTACGACCTTGATTATCAAGGAATTTTCGCCAAAAATAATTATTTTTACAGGCGTGGCGGGTGCTGTGAACCCTGATTTAAACCAAGGAGATATTCTGATTGGTAAGCGTCTTTCTTACCACGATTATGGGCGACTAACAAACGATAGCTTGAAGTTCTACCCTACTCGTAATCCGCATACAAAGCAACTTAATCCCCAGTTTTTCTTATCAGATTCTATCTTAGTTGCCATAGCCGGTGAGGCTGCGAAGGGTATCGAACTCAAAAAAATAACGACTGATTCGCCTCAACCGAGGGTTTCAGTAGGAACTATCGTAACGGGCGATACGTTTGTAGCTTCAAGCGTGGCAGTGGCTGGGTTCAGAAGAAATTACCAAGCAGATGCTACCGAAATGGAAGGTGCGGTGGTTGCACAAATCTGTTTTCAGCAAAATTTACCTTTCTTGATTATCAGAAGTATCAGCGACAAAGCCAATGAAGCTGCCCCTGCCGATTTCCAAACATTTAAAAAAGTAGCAGCCGATAACTCGGCAATTTTAGTAAAATCAATCATCAAAAATTTAGAATAATAATTTCATGACTTACGATTTCGACGAACTAATTGAACGTACAAATACAGATAGCTATAAATGGGATAAATATAAAGACCGTGATATAATTCCGCTTTGGGTGGCCGATATGGATTTCAAAGCCGCCCCACCAATCTTGAAAGCACTTGAAGAGGTGACCAAACAAGGCGTAATTGGTTATTGGCATGCACCAGATGAGTTAGCCGATGTAATTGTAAAACGTCTTGCAGAACTCCATCACTGGAAAATCGAAAAAGATTGGATTGTGTATCTGCCGGGGTTAGTTCCAGGACTGACGCTATCATGTATGGTCGTGGGCAATGAAGGCGACGAAATCATTACGACTGTACCAGTTTATGGCCCGTTTATGAAAGCTCCCGAAGCTGCCAAAAAGAAACTTGTAAAGGTGCAAATGAAGCTCGAAAACAGCCGTTGGACACTTGATTTTGATGCTATTCGTGCGGCAATCACACCTCGTACACGAATGTTCATGTTGTGTAATCCATATAATCCCGCGGGAACAGTTTTCACGAAAAAAGAACTACAAATACTGTCAGATATTTGTACTGAACATAAAATAATAATTTGCTCCGATGAAATTCATTGTGATTTAATTTTGGACGAAAGCAAAAAGCATATTTCGATAGCTACTTTAAGCAAAGGAGCTGAAAATCAAACGATTACACTACTTTCACCAAGTAAAACTTTCAATATTGCAGGTTTGGGATGCTCTTTTGCGGTGATTCCGAATGATGAGATTCGTACAAAATTTGCCAATTTAAAATACATGGTTGAACCAATGCCATCAGCTTATGCCTATCAAGCAGCTCTATCGGCTTATCGAGATTGTGATGAATGGCACAAACAATTATTGGCTTATTTACGCAAAAACCACAATTTTGTTTTGCAAGAAATGAACGCCATAACAGGCTTTAGTATGACGCCTCTTGAATCAACCTATTTAGCATGGATTGATGCCCGTGAAAGTGGTATTGATAACATTGCCGAGATACTCGAAAACGCAGGTGTTGGTGTTTCAGAAGGTGGATTTTTCTTTGATGGAAAAGGTTTTATTCGCCTAAATTTTGGCACACAAATGCAACGACTGGAAGCCGCAATCTGGCGAATAAGAAAAGTGCTTTGCTAATTTTGAAGTAAAAATGCACCCCAATTTCTAAGCATCAAATTTCGTACAATTTCGTACAACAAAAAACAATGCACGAACTCGAACCTACCTACAACTGGCGTAAATATTATATCAGTGAAGTGGATAAAAAATCCCCTTTTTATGGTCGAAACTACGGAAATACTTACCAAAATACGATTTACGGGTATTACATCGACCCAAATTGGGACGATATTGGCTCAGAAACACTCTATTGTAAAATTTTGATGGTTGATTATGAAGCTCACTATGCAGTTATTGAGCTTTTCGGCGAATGGAACGACACACTTCACAACGACATCATGTTTTTAAAACGAACCGTGATTGATTATTTAGTCGAAAAAGGCATTAATCAATTCATTCTGATCGGTGAAAACATTCTACAATTTCATGGGGGCGAACAAGATTATTACGAAGAATGGTTTGAAGACATTGAAGATGGTTGGATTGCAGCCATAAGTTTCAGAAATTTTATTTTGGATGAATTTCGTCGTTATCACCTTGATTCATACATCAATTTTGGCGGTACGCTACAAATTGAAAACTGGCGAACAATGAAGCCCAATTTGTTTTTTGAATTAATTAAAGAATTGATTATGAGGCGATTAAATTGAATTTTTAACAGAAAGTTTGGATTTGAAATACGATAAGAATAAAATCTCGTATCTCAAATCCCATGTCTCTTATCTACAAAATCATTTCATCAATTTTCTATCTCTTAGCCAATCTTCCATGCGGGCTGCCCATGTTTCTACTGGCCCTCTACCCTTTTTCTTGAGTCCGTAGCCGTGGCCACCTTTTTCATAAATGTGCATTTCTACTGGCACTTTATTTTTCTTACAAGCTAAAAAATATCCAATGCTATTTTCGGGCTGTACGCCATCGTCAGTTGTACTTACCAAAAATGCTGGTGGGGTATCTTTTGTTACTTGTTTTTCATTAGAATAAAATTCCATTTTCTCAACTGGAGGATTTTTACCAATCAAATTATCTCTCGAACCAGCGTGTGTAAATTTATCACTGAAAGTAATTACGGGGTAAATCAATAACGAAAAATCTGGGCGAACACTTATATTGGCATCGGTGATTTCGCCTATTTGGGTAGTAAAATGTGTCGAAGCAGTTGAAGCCAAATGTCCACCTGCGGAAAAGCCCATGATTCCAACTTTTTCGGGGGAAATACCATATTTTGCAGCATTTTTACGAACTATTCTGATAGCTTGTTGGGCATCTTGCAATGGTCTAATTTCGTCATTTTCAAACAGATTATCTTGTGGAAGGCGGTATTTTAGTACAAAAGCTGTCACACCACGCTCATTGAACCACTTCGCAATATCATGTCCTTCATGGTCGATTGCTAAGATTCCGTAGCCACCGCCTGGGCAAATAATCACAGTTGCATCTGAAGTTTTTTTCTTGGCAGGATACACATACAAAGCTGGCTGAGTCACATCTTTCACACGAGTGATTCCATCAGTAGTTTTTGAGTCTTCGGGAATACTAACACCTGTTTTTAGACCTGGTGTTCCCTCTGGATAAAGTAAAATAGTTTCGCTGGATTGGGCGGATAAATCAGACAAAATAGTCATTAGAATTAGGGATAAAAAAAGTTTTTTCATAAGTCAAACAGGCATATTAATTCTGCCAATCGGTTTAAGGTGAATAGTTGAAATACAAAGTTGAAAAAAAATATTGTTTTACAAAGTTTTTCTGTGAATATTGTATGCAGTTTTTTTATTCTCAACTAATCTTCTTGATCTTTTTAAAGTTATCACCACATTTATGCAGGAAGCATTTCAACATTGTTTGGAGTTTTTTCAATCCATTCATCCTCTAAAATCTGAGAGTGTTGAGGCTCTTTTACCTTGTTTTTCATTGAAAACTTTCTCAAAAAAAGAGCTTTTAGTACAACAAGACCAAGTTTCGGCTGAACTCAATTTTATATATTCAGGAAGTGTACGAGAATTTTTTGAAGATACTGATGCCAACGAAACTAATACGTGGTTTGGATTGGAAAACTCAATAGCGATTTCAACTTACAGTTTCTTTTCACAAAAACCGAGTCTGACTAATATTCAAGCCCTCGAAGATGTGCAGGCCGTGGTTATAAAGCACACCGACCTACTCAAACTTTTCGACCAATTTCATGAAATCGAACGCCTCGGAAGGCTCATGGTTGAGCACTATTTAATACAAATCGAAGAAATGAAAATCATACTCCAAACGCTTTCGGCACGAGAACGTTACGAATACATGCTTAAAAACAAACCAGAATTTATCCAGCGAATTCCGCTTAAATATTTGGCTTCTTTCTTGGGTATTCAACTCGAAACTCTCAGCAGGGTTAGAAATCATAAGTAGAATTTAATCTACTACTCGAAAAATTACTAAACAAAATACCTGATAAAACTGCTTGATGATATCAAAAAGTGCAGTTACGAGTTTCGTAAATAAAATATATTTTTTAATTTATTGATAATCAATCTTTTATCTCAGCATATACTCTCTTAATCAATGAAAAAAATATTTCTTTATATCGCAGCTACAATATTGATTCTTGTAATAGGTGGCTACTTAGTTTTAAACGAAAAGCTTCCTACTGGCGAAAACCCAGCAAAAGCCGACGAATTAGCCAACAAAATGCTAAAAGCCCTCAATAAAACTGCTTGGGATAGCACCAACGTGGTGACTTGGACGCTCAAAGGAGGACATCAGTTTGTATGGGATAAGAAAAGCCAAATGGTACAAGTAAAATGGGACAAAAACGAGGTATTGCTCAATTTGAAAGAATGGAACAAGGGAAAAGCATTTAGCGAGGGTAAAGAAATAACCGATGGTCAATTAGATGTTTTGCGTGGAAAAGCTTGGTCGTTTTTCTGTAATGACTCCTATTGGCTAATTGCACCTTTCAAAGTTTTTGATGAAGGTGTTAGTCGGAAAATCGTCAAAGCCGAAGATGGTTCAGAAGCACTTTTAGTAAGTTATTCATCAGGTGGGGTAACTCCAGGAGATTCTTATTTATGGTTTTTAGATAAGAATGGAATCCCAAATGCTTATAAAATGTGGGTGAAAATAATTCCAATTGGAGGTGTATCTGCCACATGGGAAGACTGGAAAACCACCGAAACAGGAGCAATAATTGCCCAAAAACATAAACTTGGCCCAGTAGATTTAGACATAACCGGCTTACGAACAGGCAATGACTTAGCCGACGTGAAAGTAGATGCCAGTCTTTTCGATAAGATAAAATAGTTTTATTAAGTCCACGGTAGATAGTTTTCAATCTTCAGTTTTTAGTTGGCATACTGTAAACCGAAAACTGCCCAAGCTAACCGTGGACTTTTCTCCTACCAACGAATCAAGGCCGAACCCCACGTAAAACCACTTCCAAAAGCAGCCAAACAAACCAAATCTCCCTCTTTGATTTTACCCGCTTCCCATGCCTCACACAATGCAATCGGAATTGATGCTGCCGTAGTGTTTCCGTATTTCATAATATTATTATAAACTTTTTCATCTGGTAAACGGAGCGTTTTTTGCACAAATTGAGCAATACGTAAATTGGCTTGATGCGGCACGAGCATATCAATATCAGCAGGTGTATATCCAGTTTTATTGAGAGCCTCCATGATTACCTCTGGAAACTTTGTTACAGCAGTTTTGAATACCAACTGACCATTCATATTTGGGTAGTAAGTCTTGTTTTCAAGCAAATTTTCATAAACAAAAATCTCACCGAATTCTACATCAGGAAAACCGAACTGTTCGGCACCCAAATGATAACCGCCGTGGCTACCTGGGCTAATCAGAGCCAATTCCTCGGCGTGGGTGCCATCAGAATGTAAATGAGTTGTCAAGATGCCTTTTCCTTCTTCAGTAGTTGGTTGAAGCACCACTGCACCTGCTCCATCACCAAACAGAACCGCTACATTTCGACCACGAGTTGTGAAATCAAGTCCCATTGAATGCATTTCTGAGCCAACAACCAGCACATTTTTATACATCCCACCTTTAATAAATTGGTCAGCCACTGAGAGTGCATAAATAAAGCCAGAACATTGGTTTCTAATATCCAACGCCCCCATTTCCTTGTGCGTAATGCCTAATTCTCGCTGTAAAAGCACCCCACAACCCGGAAAATAATAATCAGGACTAAGTGTAGCAAATACAATAAAATCGATTTCTTCGGGACTAATTCCCGCTCGTTCGCAAGCTATTTTTGCAGCGGCAGCTCCCATCGTAGTTGGGGTTTCCTCGCCCTTTATTCCGTAACGTCTTTCTTTAATTCCTGAGCGTTCTTGTATCCATTCGTCAGTTGTATCCATGACTTTCATGAGGTCGGCGTTTGTCACAACTTTCTCTGGTACGTAAAAACCTATTCCTGCAATTTTAGAGTGTAACATTTTTTTAGTTTGTTTAAAATCTTAGTGCGAAGTTAGCACAAAAACTTCTCCTTGATACAAATTTTTCTTAGAAATATGATATTTAATAGCACTCTTTAATGCGAGCTTTTGTATTTGAAATAATACTATCGGGATTGAATAACCGTTCAACATTAAAAACTAATAAACGGGCTAAATAAGTTTTTATTTTTAATTATTTATGTTCATTTTGCGTCATAAAAAATTACAAATTCAATCACACTTGCAAAACTTTCAATGAAAACACCCGCACTATTCCTTGTATTTGCTATCCTATTATTTGCTTTTACTTTTGAAGAAGATTTGGTTCAAAACATTGTAGCCAAATTTGAGCGTTATAATAATGAACTTCCGCAAGAAAAAGCCTATCTCCATCTTGATAAGCCTTACTATACCGCAGGCGAAACGGTTTGGTTCAAGGCATATTTGGTTGAAGCAAGTACACATTTACCCGATACGGTAAGTATTCCGCTCTACGTCGAACTCATTGATAATCAACGAGGTAAACTTATTTACAAAAAGATATTACAGCTCGAAGGCGGAAGTGCTGCGGCCGATTTTATGCTACCCGATACCCTAAAAGCTGGCTACTATCAATTAAGAGCTTATACAAATTGGATGCTCAATTTCGATGAAAATCTACTTTTCACTAAAGATTTTAAAGTTTTTAGACCCAATATTGTTGATGAACCTATAAAGCTAAATTCGCAGGAAATTGACTTTCGTTTCTTTCCCGAAGGTGGCAATTTGGTGGAAGGAATTGAAAATCGTTTGGCTTATAAAGCTGTCGATGCCCTAGGAAATGGCTTAGATGTTTCGGGAATCATTTTGAGCCAGAAAGGCGATACTATTATTAGCTTTGAAAGTGAACACTTAGGAATGGGCATAATGACTTTTAAACCAGAGATAGGTGAAAAATACACTGCCAAAATCAAGTACCGCAACATTTACGAAAAAGAAGTCTCCTTGCCAGTTTCAGAAAAAGAGGGCTTCGTGATGGGTGTGGAATCAGTCGCTGATAAAGAATACATTCGCCTATTTGTAGGGCATAATACAACTAATCCCACTGGGCAAATTGCAATTATTGGACAATCGCAAGGTAAAATCTGTTTTGCGGCAAAAACCGCCTCCACA
This sequence comes from Emticicia sp., assembly GCA_017495105.1. Classification (GTDB taxonomy): domain Bacteria; phylum Bacteroidota; class Bacteroidia; order Cytophagales; family Spirosomataceae; genus Emticicia. Next base: position 12,587 of record JAFEIL010000046.1, read on the forward strand.
AAAAAGGTTTTATTAATGAAAATCCCAAAGAATAAGTTTCCATCGGGCCTTACCCAATTTACAGTTTTTAACGAAAAAGGCTTACCTCTCTGTGAAAGAGTCATTTTCTTAAGAACAGATTCAACATTGAATGTCAATATTGTACCAAATAAAACAAACTATAATAC
>JAFEIL010000067.1 GCA_017495105.1 Emticicia sp.
GTGTACGAATGTCCAATTTGGACGTTCCTACGGTTCTATCAAAAACAAAATTAACTTATTTTACGGTTCATTTTTTCGTAAGTGCTTCTTTGTTTGACAACTTATTGCATAAATTTGTTTATATTTTTATAAAATCTAGGTGCTGTCATGACTAAAAAGATATTTTTGTCTGTTTTTTTGTTTTTTAATCTATATATTCTTCCAATTAATTCCTTTGCTCAACCTTCTGGTTTTATTGATGAAGTCATTTCTGATAATTGGATAATCCCTGCTGGACTTACTTTTGACGCCAATGGAAGAATGTATGTTTGGGAAAAGAGTGGAAAGGTCTTCATCCTTGAAAATGGTGTAAAATCTGCCAAACCAATCATTGATATATCTGAAGAAGTACTTGACTACGGCGACCACGGACTTAATGGACTGGCTCTCGACCCCGACTTTCTAAAAAATGGTTATGTTTATTTGATGTATGCCGCCAAACGCAATCATGTCTTAAATTTCGGAAAACCTGACTATAAAGTGCAAGAAGAAACACCTTTTCAAACTACAATTGGGAGAATCACTCGTTACACACTTTCAAATTCGAGTAATTTTACTGAACTTGAATTGAATTCTAGAAAAGTTTTACTCGGAGAAACTCCTTCAACTGGTATTCCAATTTTGGTTGATAATCATGGGGTTGGTTCATTGGTTTTTGGACTCGACGGAACGCTTTTGGCAACGATTGGTGATGCATCCTTGGCTACAGATGGCGTGGTTGATGACACACAAAACGATTGGTTTAAAGAAGCCATTAGTTTAGGTTTTATAAAGTCAGAAGAGAATATCAATGCGTATAAAAGTCAGTATCTTAATTCTTTAGACGGCAAATTAATAAGAATTGACCCAAATACGGGTGATGGTTTGTCATCAAATCCATTTTATGAAGCAGGAAGTCCACGTTCGCCTAAATCGAGGGTTTGGGCTTATGGTTTGCGTAATCCATTTAGGTTTTCAGTTAAGCCAAATACTGGAAGTGCAAATTTGGCGGATGGTAATCCTGGTACAATCTATATAGGAGATGTGGGTTGGTCTCATCGTGAAGAAATGAATGTAGCAACCAAAGGCGGACTAAATTTCGGTTGGCCAACTTACGAAGGTATTGATTATGTAAATAAATCTTATCAAGACCCAATGTTTTTTCCGCGAAACAACCAAAAACCTATCATTGATTGGCGTGGTACTTTCGCACAAGGAATTGTAGATGGCGATGCTTTTGCTGTTGGTTCGCCACAATTTAAAGGAAATAAGTTTTCTGGAATTGCCTCAATTGGTGGTATTTGGTATAATTTTCAGCAGTTTCCAAGAGAATATCAAAATCTCTATTTTCATGGCGATTATGAGGGCTGGATAAAAGCTTTTAAATTCGATACAAAAGGAAATCCAACAGAAGCAATTGATTTTGTGAGCGACGTTCACCCAACCTCATTTGCTATAAATCCGAAAGATGGAGCAATTTATTATACCAATTATTTTTACCCTAACATTCATGAAATCAGGCGTTTATCTTATAATCCAAACGCCAATCGTCGCCCAACGGTTGTACAATCTGCCACGCCAATTTACGGGAAAGCACCTTTAGCCGTAAACTTTAAGGCCAGTGATTCGAAAGATCCTGAAGGAACTACCTTAAAATATGAATGGAATTTTGGTGATGGACAAACTTCAAATGAAGCCAATCCAAATCATACTTATAAATCAACAGGAAAAGTAGCCACTTATGGTGCAAGCGTCAAAGTGACCGATGCTGCAGGACTTTCTTCTTTTAAAACGATGAATATTTTTGTTGATAATACGCCGCCGCAGATTATTAGTACAAGTATCGACAAATTAGAGGTTTTTGAAAATACCAAAGATTTCCTTTTAAGCCTCAATGCTGAAGTATCAGATGCTGAACATACCAAAGAACAACTTAGTTATTTATGGTCGGTTTTGCTTTATCACGACGATCACATTCATTTTGTAACATCATCTTATCGCCTAACTGGTGAGGCTGTCTTGACTAATGTTCCATGTGATGCTCAAACCTATTTTTATAAAGTTACACTAACTGCCACCGATGCCGAAGGGTTGAGTTCTACTTATGAAAAAATAATCAAGCCAAATTGTGTAGTTTTGAGTGTGTCACCTAGTAGTTCCAGACTTAATATTGCTCCTAATCCAACTCAGCAAACGATTGATATTTTTCCGTTAAATGAGCTTACCAATAAGCTACTAAAAGCAACACTTTATTATGCAAATGGCAGTATAATTATGGAAAAAGAAGCTTTTTGGCAAGAAATAAAACCGATTCTCGACTCAAAACTCATCGAAGCCGAAAGTGGAATGTATCTATTAAAAATCTCCACCGATGGTTTTTCTAAGACCTTTAAGGTGATAAAAGATTAGTTTTTATAAATCAATTATTAAATACTTCCTTCTCGTAGGCAGGTACAAATTGGCCGTTCCTATCGAATTTGTTGTTTATCAATATTTGACTGATTTTTAAATATTTTCTACAAAATGCTTGCATTGTGATTTTTTTAAAATTTACTTTGCAATACAAAGTTCTTTTTAAAATAATGCAGTCAAATCAAATAAGAATATTTTTCAGAATTAGCCGAGCTACATTGAGTTTGGCTTTGCTTTCAGCTTTATGCTGCTTGTTATTGATTATCAGAGCTGTACAGACTGAGCAAATCAGAGGTTTATTTTTGCTTTGGAATTTATTTTTGGCTTGGATGCCATTATTTTTTGCTCTTTTAGCTCGCCGTTTATCTTCATCAATAATGGTTACTAAGTCAAAGCAGCTTTTAATTTTAGTTAATTTATGTTTATGGTTGCTGTTTTTTCCGAACGCTCCTTATCTGATTACCGATTTGATACATTTGGGTGAATTTGAAAGACACATTTTGTGGTTCGATACAGTAGGTTTTTTTATTGCGGCCTTGGCTGGAATTTGTACAGGGTTGTATTCTCTACAAGTGACTCATCAAGTGCTTAATCAGTTCATTAACAATGCTTTAGCTTGGATTGTCATTTCGGCAAGTATAGTGTTATCAGGCTTTGGTTTATACCTCGGACGCTTCGCAAGATTCAATAGTTGGGATTTATTCACCCATCCATTTTATTTATTACGAAAATCGTTTCAAGCATTACAAAATCCATTGGCCATTCAGACAACGTTGGTTTTTACTTTAGTTGTAGCGGTGCTGTATATTTCTATGCTCATTTTAATTCCGAATCGTGATGCAAATCTTAAAAATGCTATTTAGCTTCCGTCATGCTTTTGCTGGACTTAGATTTTTGATGGATGAAAATAATGCAAGGTTTCATGTTTTTTTTGCCATAATTATCTTGTCAGCAGGATTTTATTTGAAACTTTCAGCTATTGAATGGGCGATTATAGTCGCACAAATCGGCTTGGTTTTGGTAGTAGAAACGCTCAATACGGCAATAGAAAAACTCTGTGATTTTGTATCGCCCGAATACCATCAATTAATCGGAAAAGTAAAAGATTTAGCCGCCGCCGCAGTATTGATTATGTCGATTGTTTCGGTTATTGTCGGAATTATCATATTTTTGCCTAAACTTTTCATTCATTTATGAACGAACATCTCGAAAATCTTAAAGAAATTCGCTCCTTGATGGAACGCTCCTCGAAATTCCTGTCGTTGAGTGGACTTTCGGGTATTTCGGCAGGCATATGTGCTTTGTTGGGAGCTTGGTATGCTTATGCTAAGCTCCATGTTGATGGTTCAAGTTTGCTCAGTATTCCAGAAGTAAGACACGAAATTGTACCCAAATTAGTACTTGAAGCGATTGTAGTTTTAGGCTTTGCTTTGTTTTTTGGTGTTTTTTTTACTGTCAGAAAAACCCGCAAACAAGGTCTTAGTGTTTGGAATAAAACATCGAAATTGCTTTTGCTTAATTTGATGATTCCTTTGTGTGCCGGAGGTTTTTTTTGTCTTGGAATGCTCTACCATGGCTTTTTTTGGTTATGTTTCCCTGCCACGCTTGTTTTCTATGGTGTTGCATTGGTTAGTGCAAGTAAATATACTTTGCATGATATATTTTATTTAGGAATTGCCGAAGTAGCGTTAGGTTTAATTGCTTTATTTTTGGCAAAATATAATTTAATCTGTTGGGCAATTGGCTTTGGGGTTTTACATATTGTCTACGGTTCCGTTATGTATTTTAAGTATGATAGGCAAGAAAGTGAGATTCCAAAATGAAGGTTATAAAGTTTTCAAGAATGACATTTTTCATTCTTAATTCATCATTTTTATTTGTGCGTTAGCACTATGCAAATATTACAGAATTTTAATAAAGCTTTTGAAAGCAAGGCTCGACTCGGTATAATGTCGGTGCTGATGGTCAATGAAGTAGTAAGTTTCATAGTTTTGAAAGACCTTCTTTCAATGACTGATGGCAACTTGGCTACACATTTACGTGCCTTAGAAGAAGCTAATTATATTACTTTCAAAAAAGAGTTTATCGGCCGAAAACCAAGTACGGTTTATAGCGTAACCGAAGATGGCAAAAAAGCATTTGAAAACCACCTCAACGAGTTGGAGAAGTTTATAAAAGGCTCATAAAATATATTTTTTACACAATAACTTTGAAAAACAAAGTACTTTTAAATAATTAATTATTCTCAATTTAATCTTATATACTGAAATGGAAAACTTGGAACAGAAATCAACCTTTTTTCAAAGGAATGCGGCATTGATTAAAGGCTTTTTTATTGGCTTTTTAATTTTTTTACTGTTAATTCCCACGTTTATGATACAATCGCTTATAAGTGAGCGTGAAGGACGGAAAAATGAAGTTATACAAGAGGTAAGTTCAAAATGGGGGAATAGTCAGCAGATAATTGGACCAATTTTGAGGATTCCATATTATGAAATTTCACGAATCGAAAAGCTAAATACTAATGGTAAGAAAGAAGTAGAGCAAAGTAAATCGCTGGATTATGCTTATTTTTTACCCAATCAATTAATAATTAATGGATTAGTAAATCCAGAAAAACGTAGTAGAGGAATTTATGAAATTGTTGTTTATCATTCTAAAACTACATTTGATGGAGATTTTACAAATATTTCTCTTGACCAGTTTAAGGTTTTACCCGAAAATATTCTTTGGAAAGATGCAACTGTGTTGTTTACTCTGAGTGATTTTAGAGGAATAACTGAAGATATAGAATTAAATTGGAATGGCAATAAATCGTTTTTTTCGTCGGGGGCGAAATTGCCTTTTGCAGGAGAATCAAATATTGCCCTTTCTGGAATCTCTACGCCTGTTCAGATTAATGATGAAGGAAAAGGTAGATATAATTTTCATTTTGAATCAAATTTGAAAGGTTCAGAATCACTAAATATTGTACCAGTTGGTAAAACAACAAAAGTTATGTTGAACTCCAATTGGCAAAATCCAAGTTTTATTGGGGCATTTTTGCCTGATAAGCGAGTCGTGAATGAAAAAGGATTTTCAGCATCATGGAAAGTTCTACATCTAAATCGAGATTTTCCTCAACAATGGACGGGTAATGCTCCTGAAACATTGACACGGTCAAGTTTTGGGGTAAACCTCATCACACCTAATGATAATTATCAGCAAAGTAGCCGTTCGGTGAAATATGCTATTCTTATTATTGCACTTATTTTTATGGCGTTTTTCTTCATCGAAATACTTAATAACAAGCGAGTACACCCTTTTAATTATATTTTGATTGGATTAGCCCTCTGCATTTTTTACACCTTATTGTTGTCAATTTCTGAGTTTCTAACATTCAATATATCTTATCTGATAGCGTCATTTTTGACTATAGGTTTAGTATTTTTGTATTCAAAAAGTATTTTTCAAAATACACGTTTGTCTGGTTTGGTAGCCTTAGTGATGCTTATTCTTTATAGTTTCATCTTTGTAATCATACAGTTAGAAGACACTGCCCTTTTGATTGGTAGCCTTGGTTTGTTTACTATTTTATCTATAACAATGTATATCTCTCGTCGAATTGATTGGCAGAATGTTGGAATAAAAAAATGATTAATTAAAATGGAGCAAGAAGAAAGCTGGATTAAGAAACTCCACGTTTGAATGTTTTGCCGTTTTTTATAATGAAATTTCAAAATGGTTTGACAGGTTTGCAACCTGTCAAACCGAGAACTTGTATTCAATGAAAAACCTATAAATTGACAGCTTACAAACCGATTCTACAAAAAACTTTCTTATGCCTACATTCAAATTAAAACCTTTCGTCATTTTTATACTACTGTTTTTAGTAGAAGTTGGAATCGCTCTTTGGATTGATGATGCCATTATTCGTCCATTTTTTGGAGATTTCTTAGCCGTAATTGCCTTGTTTTTTCTGCTTAAAACCTTTTTGGTAATATCTGATGTAAACTTAGCTTGTGCTTCACTTGGCTTTGCCTATTTTCTTGAATTCTTGCAATATTGCAATTTTTTAAAACTTGTTGGCTTAGAAAAGTACAAAATTATAGCCATAGTTTTAGGTAGTTCATTCGACTGGCGAGATATTTTTGCTTATACGCTGGGCATTTTTGCAGTTTTTCTTTTCAATAAAGAAACATTGGGTTTGAGTAAATCTTGACCCAAAAATTATAAACAAGAGAATCATGAATTTCGTAAATAAAAACTCTATCGTGCGTAAAATTTGGAGCAATGCCGATACCATTTTGTTTATTTTTGGTGGAGCAGCAGCCGAATTTTCGCTAAACAAAGCCGTTGATTGGCTCTATTTCACAGGAAAACTTCCCGCTGACCCGCTCGGAAGATTGTTTTCAACAGTGGTTTATGCCCAAAAAATCATCTTTTCGGATAAACAAAACGCTCTTGCTGCCATTGATAAAATTACGGCGATTCATCAATCAATTGAGCAAAGTAGGGGCATGAAGATTCCCGATTGGGCGTATCGTGATGTACTTTTTATGCTCATTCATTACTCAATTTCAGCCTTTGAACTGCTCGAAAGAAAACTAACCGATGTTGAAAAAGAAGAAATATTCGATGTATTCAATAGGGTAGGAGAGCAAATGGATTTGAAAGATTTACCTCGTAATCATACCGAATGGCTAGTCGTTCGTAAGCAGCATTTGCAAGAAAACTTACTTAAAAGTGCCTTTACTGATGATTTATACAAGCAATATCGAAAGCATTTGGGCTTATTCCGATATTTGATTTTGTGGGAAGGGCAAAAACTTGTTGTGCCGTTTCGAGTAAGAAATTTGTTATCAATGTCTCGTTTTTCTGTTTTGAAGCCTTTTCTGCTACTTTATAAATTCACACAAAAAATCAACTTCGATAAATTCTTAAAACAAGCACTTTTACCGCCAAATTACGCCAAGCAAATTATGTCATTAGATAGAATAGCCTAGTTTCTTTACACAATTTTCTGGATTGCACTATTAGAGCACATTTTAGAAAATTGTGCAACAACAAACCCAAAGTTTTTTCGTATTTTTGCGAGATAATTAAAAAAATACGCTCGAATGAATGCTGGACAAGCCTATTGCTCTTTTTGTGGCAGACGTAAAAACGAAGTTGAATTATTAATATCTGGGTCAGAAGCGAATATCTGTAATTTTTGTGTCGAACAGGGTTTTCAATTAGTACAACAAGAATTAAATGGGGGAGTAACTCCGCCGAAAAAAGAAAAGAAAAAGAAATCAGAGTTACCAAAGTTTGATTTAAGACCGCCAGTTGAACTCAAAAACCATCTTGACCAATTTATAATCGGGCAAGATGAAGCCAAAAAGGTGCTGAGCGTGGCAGTATATAATCATTATAAACGCTTAACACAACCAAAACGTGAAGATGATGTTATGATTGAAAAGTCGAATATCATTATGGTTGGCGAAACCGGTACGGGCAAAACATATTTGGCTCGCACTATTGCCAAAGTACTCCAAGTGCCATTTGCTATTGCCGATGCAACTGTTTTGACAGAAGCTGGATATGTAGGCGAAGATGTTGAAAGTATATTGAGTCGTTTGCTACAAGCTGCCGATTTTAATGTAGAATTGGCCGAACGTGGCATCGTTTATATTGATGAAATTGATAAAATTGCTCGAAAAGGAGATAATCCTTCTATCACCCGTGATGTGAGTGGCGAAGGTGTGCAGCAAGGACTTTTGAAATTATTGGAAGGCTCAATCGTAAGTGTGCCACCACAAGGTGGACGTAAACACCCAGAGCAAAAGTTGATTCAAATAAATACCGAAAATATACTTTTCATTTGTGGAGGAGCATTTGATGGTATCGATCGACATATCGGAAAACGAATGAATACTCGTCCGATTGGTTTCTCGAATAGCACTAAAACAATCGATCTCTCGAGTGATACAAGTTTATTGCGTTTTGTGACCCAACAAGATTTGAAATCATTTGGATTGATTCCTGAGTTGATTGGTCGTTTGCCCTTATTGACTTATCTCAATCCGCTAGACCGCTCGGCTCTTCGTAGAATTTTAACTGAGCCTAAAAATGCTTTAGTGAAACAATACCAAAAACTTTTTGCAATGGAAGATGTAAAACTGGACTTTTCGGATGAAGCATTGGAGTTTATCGTTGACCAAGCAATGGAGTATAAACTCGGTGCAAGAGGTTTACGTTCGGTTTGTGAGGCAATAATGACTGATATTATGTACGAAATACCTTCTGATAAATCAATTAAGAAATTTACGCTTACGCTTGATTATGCCCAAAGTATGTTTGAGCGTTCGGCATTTTATCAATTAAAAATGGTTGCCTAATTACTGTCGCATAATTAAAAATATAGAATGCTGATTATTAGTAGATTATGAATATTTATTGTTTCAATAATTTAGACCTAACACTTAATTAAAGTTATTCTTGAATTTATTAAAGGTCTCATTTTGCTTGCGGAATGAGACCTTTTTTGAATAAAATTTTCTTTGCGACGCTAATGCAAAACTTTAAACATTTTTTGCTTAGTTGAATACAACATTTCTTTTTTAAATTAAATCTATAAACACAATGAATGTTATTTTTTTACATGGCTTTGGTGAAGATGCAACCGTTTGGGCTGATTTTTTGAAATTTCTTCCCTACGAGCATACTTATTTTTGTCCCGATTATGCCTCTATGACAAATATCGAAAGTATTGATGGATACACCGATTGGTTGAAGGCATTTACAGAAGAAAAGAGTATTGCAGCTTCCGTAATTATTGGCCACTCGATGGGCGGCTATATTGCTTTAGCTTTTGCAGAAAAATTCTCGAAAGAAGTGTTAGGTTTGGGGCTTTTTCATTCATCAGCTTATGCAGATAATGATGAGCGAAAAGAAATTAGATTAAAAACCTCCCGTGTGATTGACCAACAAGGTACTGCTAAATTTATCAAAGGTTTTTACCCAAATATGTTTACCGAAGAGTTTAAAGAGAAAAATGCCGATTTTATCGAAAAGCAAATCATAAGTTATTCATATTTTCCAAAAGAAGCCTTGATGAATGCCCAAATTGCGATGCGTGGGCGAGTGGATAAAACAACAGTTCTGAAAGAAGCCAATTATCCAATTATGATTTTAGCAGGAGAAAAAGATACTTTCGTGCCTAAAATTGCTGCTTTAGAGCAAATCGCTTTATTAAAAAATAGTCAAAGTGAAGTTATAGATGGCGTTGCTCACGCAGGGATGTATGAAAACCCAACTGAAAGTGCTAAAGTGGTAACAGCCTTTTTATCGAAAATTTAAAAGCAATAAAAACACAAAAGCCAACATTACTGCTGACTTTTGAGGAATTTCTTTCAATTTTGCTTTAATTATTATTACTTCCAACCATCATCCGAAGGTTTTGGCTTTGGAGTTGGTTTTTTTGCTGCGGCATTGCCTTTTGCAGGAGCTACTGACGATGCAGTAGATAAACCACCACCACTTGGGCTTGAAGAAGCAACTGTAACGTTTTTCTCAACTCTTGAATAGACACGGCTTACGATTTTCCATTCGTCATTGATTTTCAAGAGATTCAAGAAATCAACGAATTTGAAAGTTGGTAATTCTTCTTCAGTTACAGCCGTAGCTGCAGTGCCAGCATAGCTATAATTTACAATTTTACTTGTCCATTTTGCTCCACCCGCAGGCACAGAAGCAATGAATTTTTTCACTGGCATTTCTGAAACTTTGCCCTCTTTACTCAAATTTCGTAAGTTAGCATAAGTAAAAAAAGCACGATTTAAGCGAGCAGTATCGCCCACAGCACCGCCATCTAAGTAGTTTTTGAGTGTTTCTTTAATCGCTTCATCTTCCGATTGTGCAAAACTGCTTATCGAAATACCTAAAAAGGCTACAAGTGCAAATAATGATAGGTTTAATTTCATCGGTATAAATAGGTTTGTAAACTTGTAGTAAATTAACGAAAATATTTTTTGACTATTGTTATTATTCAAGTTGTATATTTTTTATTTACCCTGATTTTATGTTTATATTATTGATAATCAGGTATTTGTCATTTTATTTTGCTGCGTACTCCTTTATCACACTGCTAATATTTGCTTCAGTGTTTCCTTGTTTTACTCTATTATCAGACAAAATTTGTATCATTCGCTGGTCTAAAATTGAAAAACTATTAAAATCATAATTGTTGCTACTCAACACTGGAATCATTATTGACTTTGTGTTTTCAGTATGACCAATGCCCAATGCGTGTATGAGCTCGTGGCGTAAAACCCCATTTTGCAAAATGCTTAATGTTGTAGGCGAAAGCCAAACTACTGCTTTGGTTATGGCATCGCTTGACCACTGAGTAAAGGTGAGACCTTGCACCGAACTATTGCTCACCTGAAAGCTGGTATATTTGCTATTATGAGTTGCCACTTCAACTCGATTTATTACGATATCTGCTTCAGTTATAACTTCGGTTCTTATCATCTTGTTATATCTATTCAGTACGTTCATGTCGGCCATGATTTTATCCAAAGCACTCAATAACGCTGTTGTTCGGCCGCCGTCCCAATATATTTTTATTTGGGTTTTAGTCGGAAGCCATTTTCTGATTGTCATTGCTGACGTACCTGTCGAATTTTTTAATGTTAGCCGTACAAAAGTATCATATATTTCTTGACTACTAGGTTTTACGGTTGTTGTTGTATTGGTAGAATTGGAATTTGTATTAGTAGCTGGGGTAATATTTTCTTCTGAAGTTTGACAAGCAATCGTCAGAAATACGAGCGAAACTGCAATGACTGTAAGGACAATTTTCATTATTAGCTATATGGTATTTTACTTATTTCAATAGAATTTTATAGGGTTTTGTGTAAAAAACACATTAAAATTCGTTTCATCAAAATTTGAAAATCTTTTATTTTTTGTTTATGATAAAGGCGATTATGATCAATAAACGAAAAAATATTCAATTTGTTACTTTTTAAATAAATTACGTCAGAATATGTGTAAAGGTAAAAGGTAGCTGAGTTTGTCATCGTAAAGTAAACAAATTGGTTAAAAAAAATAATTTTTATCTTGCGGAAACTAAGTTTTTAATACATTTGCACTAATTAAATTTTATTTACTCCAAAACAAAAATTACACAAAATGGGATTAATGTCGTTTTTTAAAGGTGTGGGCGAAAAACTTTTCGGACACAAAGAAGAGGCTGCTCCAGTTGCAGAAAAAGAAGAGTTGAAAGCAAGTGCGTTATTGGCTCATGTTCAAAAACTTGCTTTGCCATTCAATACTCTCACTGTTAAGATTGCTGGTGATACTGTAACCTTAGTTGGTGAAGTAGATAAGCAAGAAGATGCAGAGAAAATCGCACTAGCAGTTGGAAACGTTGAAGGTGTACACGTAGTTGATAACCAATTAGTAGTAGCTAATCCAGAGCCAGAAGCTCAATTCCATACTGTTGTAAGTGGCGATTCTTTATCTAAAATTGCGAAAGAATATTACGGCGATATGATGAAATATCCTGTGATTTTTGAAGCAAACAAGCCTATGCTTACACACCCAGATAAAATTTATCCAGGTCAAGTATTAAGAATTCCAGCTCTTTAATTGATAAGAGAGAAATTATAAGAAAGCCTATTCTGCAATTTGCAGGATGGGCTTTCTTATTTAAAATCTATTGAAGTAAGTAGAAGGACAATATTAATCAACAAATTGAAATGATGTAAATTATTGATTTTAGTGTTTTATCGCTGCTGCGAACCGTCTCATGTCTTTTGTCTTGGTGCTTAGTACCAAACATTTGCACTAACTCCTTCTGATTACTTAAAATAAAGTTTTATACTTTTCTCTAAAAATCTTAAATTCCTCTTCCAAAAATACCAAATTTTCTTGAAAATGCCTTAAATCGCCAGTTTTTGAAGGTACTTCGATAATTTCTGTAATATCGTGAATGCGAGTAAGACCGATTGTTCCCGAATTTCCCTTGAGGGTGTGAAGCTCACGCTGAATGGTTTTTACATCATCTGGATAAGCATTTTTGGCGTTTTTAATTTGTTCTGCGGCTTCACGCTCAAAATCTTCAAAGACAGAAATCAGCATTTCTTCACCTACCATTTCTTTTAGTTGGCTGACAATTTCCATGTCAAAAACTTGAAATGAAGGGTTTATTGGGCTGTTTGAAT
>JAFEIL010000534.1 GCA_017495105.1 Emticicia sp.
GTATAACAAATTTGGGGATAGTATAACAAATTTGGGGGTAGTATAACAAATTTGGGTCAAATATAACATTTACAAATAAATTGTTATATTTGTTTTGTTAATAGTTGACCCATATTCAGATGAAACTTAAACAGGAAGTAAGCAAAACGGTAAAATTGATAAAAAAATCAAATGACCTGGTTGAAGGTCGTTATAGATTTGATATATGGGAAACCCGTGTATTTACCAAAATGCTGACATTGATACGAATGGATGATGAAGACTTTAAAGAATATCGTATTTATTTGAAAGACGTTGTGCATGATTTTGGCTTATCGCATAAAAATGCTTATAAATTACTAAAAGACGGAGCAAAGGGTTTAACAAAAAAAGAAATTAGAATTATCAGAGATACGCCAGAGGGATTGAAGGAATTTCAAACGCACATTGCCGTTGGAGTAGATAGCTTTGTGAAGGATGGGAATTATTTAGACATTTCGTTTCACCCCAAAATGAAACCTTTTTTATTGCAGTTACAAACACAGTTTTTGATGTATGACATTCGGAATGTGTTGAGTATTCAGAGCTCTTTTTCGGTGAGAATTTATGAATTATTGAAGCAATATGAAACCATTGGCAAAAGAAGATTTAGTATTCAGGAACTGAAGGAAATGCTTGATGTGCAAGATAAATACCCACTTTATGCCAATTTCAAGCAAAGAGTGGTTTTGAAAGCCCAAGAAGATTTGGAGAAAAGCACTGACATTAGATTTACGTTTGACGAAATTAAATCAGGAAAACAGGTAACAGAATTGTTATTTCACATTTTTAGAAACAAAGAAATTCTGGATTTGAGACAAGAAAACATTTTATCAATAAAAAAAACAGTAGAAGAAACTACAATAATAAATGCAGTAGAACAAGAATTATTTGATTCGGTAAAAGATTTTAAAGGGTCCAATTTGAAGAGCGTCCAAAATTGGATGAAAGTATATCCTGCTGAATATATAAAATCACGCATTGTTTTGGTTAAAAATTTGATTCAAGTAGGACAGAAAATTGACAATCCGATGGGATTTATTCAATCTTTAATGTTGCAACCAAATATTTTTGACCCGATTCAGATAGAAAAAGAAACATTGGAAGCAAACAAAAAAATAGCTATACAACAAGAATTCGACAAACAACAAAAACTAAGTAAAGAGCAGCAGCTGCAAGCTTTGACTGAGCAATATGAAGAAAGTATAGTAGCTTGTATGTTGAGCGTTTTTACAAAGCACCCTGATTTACCAAAAGAGTTTTTAACTGATTTAAGAAATAAACGCAATAAAGAAAATTCTGCTTTTATTGTGCAATTGGCGTATGACCATTATGTGAGCAATATTGATGGAATTGTGCCTGCCAGTAAGGAAGAAATAATACATAACCACCGATTAGGTGGGAGTTTTAGTGCATTACTTGCAGAGTGGTTTGAGGCCAATTTTAGTAATGAAGTGAACGAAATAAAGGAAAGTTTTAAATTGATGGGATGTGTTTTCTAAACACTTTTCAAACACTTGGTTTTTAATAGTATTTTTTACCACCATTTTGGCCCTTTGCTATTTCTCAAAAATAATTCTTCATTTTCCCTCTTTTGTTTTTCTACTATATCTTCGTCCTTTAATAAATCAGCAAAAGTGTCTAATCCTTCTTCTTCTATCGGTAAATCTTGGTTTTGTATAATTTGCGGTTGTATTTGGGTGTTTTGTTGAACTGTACTGATAGTATTTTGGGAAGTAATAGGCGTATTTTTTTTAGCTTTGGTCTTGTAGTAAGACTTGATTCTTTTGAACTCATTCAGGTCTATCTCAATGTCATGTTGTTCTTTAAGCCAGATAATTACTTCTTCGATTGTTAAACCATCATCCAAGTAAGGTTGCACAAATTTAATTAAATCTGCCCCCCATTTTTTTTTCCCCTCAGATTTACGTTTACTGATGTCTTCGATACTTCTCATATTCTCTTTATTGATTTTAAACAAAGAAAAAGTTTAAGAATTATAAAAACAAGTATTATTGTAACTATTATGTAACTTTATTGTAACCTTATTGTAAATACATAAGTATTCGTGTATTTATCGTAACTTATATGTAACCTTTATGTAACTCTTTGATTTGGTTGTATAAATCATTTATATTGGCTACTTTTGTTTGTGTTATACAGAGAGCAAGCCACCGTTTTGACAAGTCAAAACTAAGGCTTGCAAGGGGATTCCCCCTTGACCCCAAAAACAAACAGGATGGAAAATAGTAAAGAGAAACAAAATGCCGGAGGTCGCCCAGCTCTAGGTAATAGTAAAAAGCAATTTTATGTTACAGCATCTTTTACAAAAGATGAACATGAGGAATTGGTAAATAAGGCAGAAGTCGCTAATGTTAAGTTGGCAGTATTGGTTTCTAAACTGGCCATTAAAGGGAAAGTTATTCCACGTTATTCAGTAGAAGAAAAAGAAATTATAAAAGGAATCGTAGCACTAAACAACAATCTCAATCAATTAGCCAAAAATCTCAATTACTTTGTAAATAATTTCAACCAAAAAGAAGTAAACAAACAAGTGATTAGGATTGATGAACTTTTAGATACTATTGATAATATACTAAAATAATACAATTATGTTGGCCAAAAGTATAAGAGGTTCTGGTTTTGCAGGTATTATAAACTATGCCTACAAAGGTAAACTAGATAATAGAAAAGCAGATGATAAGAAAGCTGAAGTAATTCATCATTCAGATAATATTAGAATACCACGCGATGCAAATGATATTAAGGGTAGAAATCGATTGATTGCTGACTTTATTCGACAATCTGAAAAGAAAGATATACCACTAAAAGAAACTGTAGGACATCATATAATAAGTTTCAATACTTTAGATACAGATAAATTATCGAATGATTTATTGAAGAAAATTACTTCAAATTATATAAAGGAAAGAGGACTTAAAAATACTCAATATGTTGCCATTAGACACCATGATACCGAACATCAACATTTACACATAATTTTTAATAGGGTTGATAATGATGGAAAAACATTGGATAGCAATAATTATTTTGATAATAGTTTAGTTAGTTATGATTTATCAATAAAATATGGTTTATCACAACCAGCAAAACAAAAACAATATATTGAGAATATTCAGAGAAATGACCCGAATTTTAGAGAGAATCTTAAAAATAGGGCTTCTGCTAAGATTAAAGAAAAATCTAAAGGAACTAATGTACTCCTTTTAAAAGAGGATGATTTGCTAAAAAACGCAAGAAACTTTCATCATTTGTCAAAGCTCTGTGAAGCAGAAAGTAAAAGTTTCACAAAAACTGATGATGGGTTTGTTTTGATTGACGACAAAAAGTACAAAATAGATGATTTAGAAGCAGTTTTTCTTCTCAATAGAGAAGAAGCCAAAGTTAAAAAAGATGTTAATGGAACTCCTTCAATTTCTCAAAGAGAATCAAAAGCTCCTGATTATCAAATAAAAAAACAGAAGATAGTAGAAAGTAAAATGGATGCTACATTTATTACTGATTTAGTAGCAGAGAGTTCAAATAATAGTCCTTCTGGTCTTGGTGAAATGGATGGGCAAATACCAAGTGCAAATATTAGAAAGTTAGACGGTTTAAACGAGGGAGGAGCGAATATAAATAATCTTTTAGATTTAGGTTCTGATGCTTCTAATAGCGGTAGGTTTAAGGCGATGGACGATGATGAAGAAAAAGAAAAACAGAGAAAAATCAAGATAAATAGAGGGATGCGAAGCTAAACTACTCAAAGGCACAATTCTCCATTCGGGTCATTTGTAGATTTTTTTAATAATATTTACTTTTAAGCGATTTTAGAGTGATATTTTAGTGATAAAGATTTTGAACAAATTCCTCCAAGAACATTACTATAACGGATAATTACCGTCTAAAAGTTAACAGCAAAAGTTGTGTGGATTTTAAATAGTAAAGTCCAAGAGCGAAATTCACTTGGACTGTCTTTTATGTTTGAAAGAATTTGGGAATGCTGTCTAGTTTTGGACTTAAAAAATCACAAATTATTCAATTTGAAGAAATAAGATAAGATCCAGTAAGTAAATATAACAATTGCTATGTTAATGACTTTTTTTAAGATTCAAGACAACAGGACAGCAACTCCATTTCTTACTTTTTTACAAATTATGCTATGATGAAAATACCCTTATTTTTTATGCGAATCTTCTGAAAACAGATTCCAGCCCAGCGGAAAAGATACAAAGAAATTTATGCTTTACTGGAAGGGTGGGAAAAATAGTAGTTTGTATGTACCGAAAAATCAAATAAAACTTGTAAAAGTGTGGGATAGTTTCAATATTACAGTCAATAATTCATATGATGTTGAATAAATAGAAATAATTATGAAGAACATTTATTTTAACAATATTCAAAATCGCATAAATGGCTTATTATTAGTTATTTATGTTCTGATTTACAAAATAAATATTCTCAATTAAATAGTTACCCTTACTTAGTCCATATAATACGAAATATTAGAGTTTAGCTAAACAATACTATATCTGAAAAGGACGAAACAAATAGGCAGAAAAATTAAAGCAAAACGTTCATGTAAAAGCGTTGGGATTGCCGCTTTTCGAAATCAGATTTGCTTTGTATGTCGGGCTTTGCCGAGCCTTGTAAACGAAGTCGAAGAAACATTCCACGCTTTTATTACCCAAAAAGAATAAAAGCAAAACTTTTAACCATTTTTACATGAGAAAGGCAAGATTGGGCGGCATTCCGCTACTGTTATTCTTTGGTATTATTCCCTCACTTTTTACAACTGTTTTTGCACAAAAACAACACCCTCTGATTCCTGTATCTCCTACGGCAGCATCATTAGGTAAATATGGTGATATAGATGTATCGCTTTATACCGGGCAGATAAATCCATCTATCAAACTTCTTAGCATTCAATTAAATGATTTTACTTTTCCAGTCAATTTAAGTTATGCGAGTTCTGGTCTTAAAGTCCATGAAATACCATCGTCAGTAGGTATGGGTTGGTCAATTTCGGGAACGAGCGTAATCACAAGACAAGTTCGCTCCGTTCCTGATGAACAGACTTATGGCTATAATGGACTCAATCCCACGGCAAGTGTTGTTCAGTCAATTAATGCAGGAGCATACACCCCGACTACCGCCTACCAAAGTTTTACAGAAACACTATTTAAACGAAAAATAGGGGAAACCGATTTTGACGGCGAACCTGATTTATTCAATTTTAGCTGTCTGAGTGGTGGTGGAAAGTTTTTTTTCGATGAAACCCAAACAGATAGCCCCGATAAATTAGCTATTCTAATTCCGAAACAGCCATTGCGAATAGTTGGACATTTTAATTACAGTGCAGGTGGGCAGTTGTTCAGTCCTTCTAATCAAAGTGGAAGAATAGAAAGTTTTGATATTACCGATGGTAAAGGTATCAAACATACTTTTAGTCAACAAGAAGGTGCTTTGCTCAATGATGATGCTTATCAATATGGTAAAAATATTGTTAGTACGTGGTATTTGTCAAAAATAGAAACGCCAAACGGCAACACACTCGACTTTAACTATATTCAACGGACGATTGAGCAACCCCATGCCCAAAGTGAATATCGTTATTTATACGATGGTAGCTATCCTAATTTAGATAATGGTGTTCATTTAACGGTTTCAGAAAGTACCAGCACAGAGACAGTTTTGCAAGAAATATTAATTAATGGTGGTTCTTGGGGCAAGGTTGAATTGATAGAAGATGTCAATAATAGAGAAGATTGGGCATTTTCATCGAGTGGGACAAAGCCCAAATCCCTCAAAGAAGTACGTCTGAAAGATGGTCAAGGTAATTTAGTTCGTAAGTATCTTTTGGATTATGTAGCAGGAGCGGGTCGGCTATTACTTCGCTCCGTTACAGAAGTTGGTCCTACTGGAGTGAGCAATGAACCAACCTCTTTTGATTATTATTCAGAATCAGAAATTCCAAGTTTGCCTTCTAATGGTAGTAATGTAATTAGTCGAGAAGACCATTTTGGGTATTATAATGCTAATACAACAGGGAGTTTATTGCCCGATTATCAAGTTGTTCAAACGAGTTCAGCGGGTATTTCAAGAACCTATACTGCTTTAGAGTTTGATGCTCATTTAGATAGTTTGAAGCGTTTAGCGACAACGCTTACAGAACCGAGTAAAAAACCGCAAAATATTCAGACAAGTTATGCTTATTTTGTTACTGCAACGAACCGCATCCCCGACTATGCTTCTTCTTTGATAGGTCAGTTAAAAAAGATTACCTACCCGACCAAAGCCTATTCGGAGTTTATTTATGAATCTAATAGTTACTACGGTAGGAATGACGAAGTATTTAATCCTTGTTCGGGTAACTTTACAAGTATAGGTTTAGCTACCAAAAGTTTTAGTTCGAGTTCTTTATGTCCACCCTCTAATACTACCAGTTTTACCGTAGCTGAAGGGGCTTTTTCTTGTATGAAAGTTGTTTGGAATATCAATCTAAATTCACCTAATCAAGATGTAATTGATGGAGAGGTATTTATTATTAATGATGAAACAGGAACACTTTATTCAAAACATACCCTAAGTTGTAATAACGGAGCAACCGCATCCGATGGAGCATCCAACTATGTTGTTCTTCCTGCGGGTAGCTATACGGCTCATGCCTACCTTTGTCGAGAAGTGCCGGGGAATAATAGTAGTAGTGCCACGATAGATGTTCAAGCCATCCCAACGGTTGTAGGCAGTAATTATAGTACCCGAACATCGGGCGGTGTGCGAATCAAAGAGGTAAGGGATTGCCCAACGACTAACCCCGATGAATGCCTAATTAAAGAGTATGCTTATACCTCCGAGAATGATGCCACGCAGTCAAGCGGAAGAATCGTAACGAATGGTAAATATATCTACCCAGTTCAATATTTTACAACTGATAACGGAGGTAATACGGTCAATGCAAATTATCTTAATTCAGCGAGCCAATTACCACTTTCGACCACATTGGGGCAGTATATCGGCTATAATACGGTGATTGTAAAAAGTGCCAAGATAGTCGAAGGCAACCGAGTATATAATGGAAAAACGGTCTATGATTATCGTTCACCCGATGAAAATGAAGAGCCAGACATTAATGCAGGAGCATTCCCATTTTGGAGTATTTCAACTGATTGGAAGCGAGGTGTTATCGAGCGAGCGAAAGTATTTGACGAATCGGGTGTTTGGCTAAAAGATGAACATAATTTATATGTTTTAAAATCAAGTTTGTCTTATTCTAAATATACGAGTATCAAATCGGGGAAGTTTATCCATAATATAGAATCAGCTCCCCTTGGTTATGACCCTAATGTATATACTTTTAGCAAATATCAGTTGATAAGTGGTTTTCAATATAACCAACAGAGTACCAATAAAGAGCAGTTGAATAATAATGGTAATCTTAGCAACATAGAGCATGTAACGCAGTATTTTTATGATAATGACAGCCATTTACAATTAACGCACGTCAATAGTACCAATAGCAAAGGCGAGAGTTTAATCACTCAATACAAATACCCGAATGATATTACGTCAGGCGAATTACTGCCAAGTGCTAATTTATTGATTACTCGAAAATCCGAATTATTACAAACGGAAACGTTTTTAAATAGCTTGTCAATCGCTAAAACGCAAAACGTTTTTAGTGATTTTGGCGGTAAAGCTTTGCCGAGTAGCCAAAAAACATTCATTAGCGGCAGTTCCACTCCAGCGAGTGAATCCCTACAATTAGCTTATGATTCTTATGGTAATTTAAGTTCTTTTAAAGAAGCGGGTGGAGCAACGAATAGTCTTTTGTGGGCTTATAATGGACAATATCCAGTTGTTTATATTGCCAATGGCACACCGCCTAACAATTTAGCTTTACTTACTTCTTTTGATGCAAATGTAATAGAATCAACGGTAAATTCTTTGCGTAGTAGTTTGCCCAATGCTCAAATATCATCTTATACCTTCCAACCGATGGTTGGGCTTTTGAATAGCACCGCTCCTAATTTATTGAAATCTACTTTTGCTTTTGATGGTTTAAATCGTTTGGATAAAGCATTTGACCATGCAGGAAACATTCTTAAAGCATACCAATATCAATATGCCAGTAGTTTAGGCGGAAATAATTTTGTAAAAGAATTAGTACCACGTATTGAGAGTGCATCATTGCCCTTAGGCTATGAAAATTTACAAACGAATATTGCTTATGTAGATGGTCTTGGCAGACCGCTCCAAATTGTTGCCCAGCAAGCAGGAACAGGCGGTAATAATGACATCGTGAGTAATGCAGTCAGCTATGATGGTTTTAGCCGAGTAGCTAAATCTTATATACCTTTTTCAAATTTAGGTAACGGAGCATTGGCAGCCCTGCCTTCTTCTGTACATGGTGATTCTCGACCATTTTCTGAAAACATTGTTTATGATAATTCACCTTTGAATCGTTTATTAAAAACTCGTGGTGTGGGGCAAGCGTGGTTTGATGCCAATAAGTTTTCTGAAACACAATTGGAGATTTCGGGCGGTATTCGTAGTTATTCGGTTTCTTCTGGTTCGGTGAATAGTGGCACGTATCCCGCTAATAGTTTGTATAAGAACACCATTACCGACGAGCAAGGTAACAAAACCATTGAGTACACCGACAAAGACGGTCGTTTAGTACAGAGAGAACAACAATTAGATGCCAATACTTACGCTAAAACTGCTTATATCTACAATGATAATGGGCAATTAGCTTTTATCGTTCAGCCCGAACAATACGAAAATGCTACTTCCTTTAATAAAAACTCAACGATTTTTCCTTTAGGTGTTTTTGGTTATGAGTATGACGAGCGGGGTCGAATGGTGTCTAAGCATGTGCCGAGTGGTGGCTGGACTTATAGCGTATTCGATAGGCTCAATCGTGAAGTATTAAGCCAACACGAAGAGCAACGAGCCGTTGGCAAGTGGAATGCTACCAAATACGATGCTTTTGGTCGAATCACATTTAAAGGAGAATTGACTAATTCCAGTAACCGAGCCGATTTACAAGGCTTGTTTGATGGGGTTTCTAATGCCTATGAAGATGGGAATAATCAGAGTTATCCTTCATCAGTTGGAAGCTCACCTAATCAAGCAAGGGAGGTTTTTCTTTATGATGATTATAGTTTTATTGCAGGAGAATGGGCATTTAATCGGGATATTGCTTACCATGATAATTATGCCAATGCGAAGGGGCTTTTAACAGGTATTGTTTCTTGGAATTCGGATGATTTTAATAAAATTTATCATTCGGTTTTTCATTATGATAATAAAGGTCGCACGATTCAGACTTATCAAACGCACCAATTAGGCGGTGGCCAGCCTTGGACAAAAGCAACCATTAATAATTTTCACTATAATTTTAATGGTCAAGTTTTAGTTGATAAGAAAACCCATCAAAGAGCCAATACAACCAGTGTCGAAGATAAAACGGAGAATGAATACGACCACGTAGGACGTTTAACAAAGGTATTCCACGGAATTGATAATAATAGTTCGGGCGGCGTTCCGCTTGAGTTGGCTCGTTTGGCTTATGATGCAGTAGGTCGATTGCTTCAAAAGAAAATTAGAGCGGATGCTAATTTCTTGGCTGGTGGTGTACGGGAGCATATTATCCGCCCTTCGGTTGATGGAGCAGTAACAGAAAGCAATACGGTAGATTTGGCAAGGAAATACATTTTGTTAGAGCCAAGCACCGATATAAAAGCGATTACTTTAAATTCATATTTAGCCCAAATAGACCCAGATTCTCAGCAGGGAACGCCCATTAGTGGCTTACAAACGATTGATTATACGCACCACATTCGAGGGTATTTATTGGGTATCAATCTCAATAATAATACGCCAGTTCCTAATGCCAGCGAGGGCGATTTATTCTCTTATAAGTTAGAATATGAAACCGCAGGGTTTTACGATGGAAATGTTGGTAAACAAACATGGCAAACAACCAATAATAATGCAGCTTTGGGGCTTCGTAGTTTTACCTACGGTTATGATGCCAGTAGCCACTTAAAATATGCCAATTATGCGGGTATTAGCGGAACGCCGCCTGATGGCGAAGACTTTTCAATGCCTAATTTAGATTATGATAAAAATGGCAATATTACGAATCTCCAACGCAAAGGGAAAAACGGGAATGGCTACGGTGATATTGATAATCTAAGCTATAACTACACAGGTAATAAACTCAATTATATCAATGATGCTATTAGTGGTAATGAAGACGTAGGCGACTTTAAAAACAACAATAGTGCTAATGATGATTTTGATTATTACAATGATGGTAGCCTTAAAGTTGATAAAAACAAAGGTATATCATTGATTACTTATGATACCTATCTACGCAAGGTTAAACAGGTAAACTTTACTACTGGAGCATGGATAAAGTTTGTTTATGATGGTAGTGGTAAACTCATTCAACGCATTAATTCATTGGGTGATGTTTGGGATTATGTAGCGAATATGGTACTGAAAAATGGTGTACCATATCAGTTGGGTACTCCTGAAGGTAGAGCTGCCTATGTGGCGGGCGTTTGGGTGTATGAGTATGAGTACCGAGACCACCAAAATAACCTCCGAGTGGCTTTTAAAGCCGATGGCAACCAATTAGTACAAACCCAAACCAACGAAACCGACCCTTTTGGTTTGACCATTCAACCGCTTTCAACTTCTGGTGCAACACTTCAAAATTATCGTTTCCAAAATCAAGAAAAAATAGAAGATTTTGGGCTAAATCTCAACTGGTTTAAGTATCGCCCCGAAGACCCCACCTACGGCAGAATGTGGCAGGTGGACGAACTCGCTCATAAATACGTGCATAATTCTACGTATGCTTTTTCTGAAAATAAGGTTACTAATCATATCGAACTTGATGGTTTGGAATCAGTGCCAGTTTATCCAAGCCTACAAGGAGAACTTTATCGAGGTGCGGGTTTTACCCATGTGCCAAACCAAAAGGAAAGTACTGATTTAGGTGTAAAACTGATGAAGACTTTTGCAACTGCATTGGTAACAGTTCCGCTTATGTTTTTACCTGTTGAAGAAGCAGTAATTGTCGGTGCAGGTGTTTTGGCAAAAGGTTTAGGTATGATGGCGAAAGAAGTGAGAATGGCTGTTAAAGTTGAAAGTGCAGTTGTGAAAGTAGAAGAAGCTGCGACTACAGAAACAAAGTTACTAAATGCTTCTAAAGTAAGAGGAAAACCAAATCCAGTTGCTCAAACATCAGAAGGATTTCAAGTAACACCTGACGGGGTTACTTTTGAAAAAACACCTAAAACAACTATTCCTGAAAATTATATTGAAAATCCGAATAGAAGTGGAAATTATGGTGTGATTGACCCTAAGACAGGTAAATATGTAGAAAAATTACGAATTGACCTAGCAACTCCGACTGGAAAGAAAGGTCCTGAAAATAGTCATTATCATGTTGATAATTCCAAAGAACATTATAGTCCAAAACCAGGAGATAAAAATCCTGGGTTTCAATAAAAAAACATAAAAATGGAAAATATATTTAATAATTACGATTGGCACGATTCTACTCTACGAAACATTGTTATTGATAGAACATCAGATACAATAATGATAAGTATTGAATGGCCTGATAATACTGTTTCAGATGTTATTTTTGAAGATTGCTATGCTTTTATTTCAAACATGAATTTTGGGATAATGACACCCGAAAATATATTAATGGCGGAAGCAATTTCTGATAATACCGAAGAATCTACATTGATAAAAGATAAATGGAGAAAGATAGGTATTGATTTAGATAATTTAATCGAATTTAGAATAGAGACAAATTCAACAGCAAGTATAATTAGAATTTTTGCCTTGAAGGTAAGTTTTAAGGTTTCTGAATCTGATGCTTTCACCCAAAAATAATATTTTTTAAATTTCACCTATCCAAGCCCAAAGACTTAGCTAAATACTGGTTCTGTCTTTGGGGGGCTTTGCCCTTTCAATCATATTTTCAATGATAGCATGAACTCGAATGAATTCATTAAAGACGTTTGTGTCCGATAAAATATAGTCTTTTTGTTCGGCTGAAAGCGTGTATTGTGTCATTAAAATATGAGATTTTTCGGTAATTTCTTTTAGTTCGTTTAACATTTTGGGCAATTGCTCCTTTAAAACCTTTTCTTTTTTAGGTTGAATGATTTTGGCAGGGATAGCTACCGTTTTTTCTACTTTGCTGGTGTTTCTGTTTTTTGATTTTGTAAGACAGATTTTTTTGTTTCTAGATTTTGCTTTGCTCCATCATATATAAGGTCGTTCATTCATTCGCCCACCCACCAACGCACAAGACTGGCCTAATCTAAATGGCTTGCCCACACGCTAAAATTTGTCGGGGCTTTTACACAGGCCTTTTGCCTATTTCTTTTCAGTCAATTCTTCCTTTCAGTCAATACGCTGCCGCACACAAATACTAGCTTTCCCTTCCGCACAATTTTAGATTAACCAAGTCTTTTTTCGACGCACCCCACCCTATTAATTTACAAATAATGGTATGTATTTATAA
>JAFEIL010000190.1 GCA_017495105.1 Emticicia sp.
GTACTTTTTAATAAAACAATAGTCAATAATAATAAGTTACAGTTTAGGCAAAATTGTTTTCATTTGTACCGAACCGCATTTGTTATTCAGTAAAGCCGAATTACTTTCATTGGCTTTATCGCTCACCCAATTTTGAGCAGAATTTGAGCAATAATAATAGTATAAAGTGGTTTTGTTGGGTTTAAACGAAGCCATCATTAAATAAAAACTCTTTGAAAAATCACCAAAGTGGTCAGATTGATGGTCGTAAAAAGGCTTTCCTTCAATGATGTGGTCGCCATCGAAAGCGAGTTTTTCATTGATTTTATCAAAGAAATCTTTTTGTGATGGAGTAAGTTTAGTTTTGTCCATTTTCTGCAAAACCGCCAAGAAACTTTCGGTTTCTTTAGCCACTAAATCTGTGTTTTTTTTAACTAAAGCATTTTTGATTTTCAAATAAGCCGCCAAACTTTGTTGTAAAGTTGCTTTCGTTTGTGGGCTTACTGTTTTCAAATCTACTACTTCGGCAAAAAAATCTTTCTTCGCTGGTTTAAATTCAGAAAAGCCACTACTTTCTGAAAAACGATTATTATTCAAAAAATCATCATCATCCAATGTTTTCAAAAATGTGATGATTTTTTGTTTTTCGTCGGTCGTTAAGGCAATTCCCAAAGTTCCGTTTTGTTTTAGAATTGGGTCAAGCGTTGGGCTGTTTTCTACGCCCGATGCGTAATGGTCAAGCACTTCTTCGAGCGTAGTGAAGCGACCATCGTGCATATAAGGAGCGGTTGAAGTCAAATTTCTTAGACTTGGAACTTTAAATTTGAATTTATCTTCATCGGCTTGGGTTACTTCAAAACGCCCAGTATCGTCATTTCGGGCAAGTTTTAAACCATTATTTCTTAGTTTAAAATCAGTAAACAATTGCCCAGAATGGCATGAACTGCACTTTTCTTTGAAGATTTCCATGCCTTGAATTTCGGCTGGACTTAGCTCAACGCCTTCGTATCGCATATATTTATCGTACCTCGAATTGGCCGAAACCATTGTGAGCATAAATTGAGAAAGAGCTTTCAGAAAACGCTCAGTATTGATTTCGTCAGTACCGAAGGCTTTCTCGAAAAGTTGCGGATAATTGCTCGAATACCGCAATTTTTCAAGCACATTTGCCAAAGATTCGTCCATTTCAACTGGGTTTGTGATGGGCGAAACGGCAAATAAATCTAAATCATGCACGCCACCGTCCCAACCAAAGCTATTTCCCCAAGCCAAATTGGCCAAAGGCATCGAATTACGTTTGGTAAAATGGTCGCCCACACCGTGGCTCAATGCGTGGCCGTGTTGTGTAAAGCCAGCAGATTGCTGATGGCAACTTCCACAACTGATGCTATTGTCTTTCGATAATGCCGCATCATAAAACAAAGTTTTACCCAATTCGATGCCTTCTTTGGTTAAAGGATTTTTTGAGAAATCGTATGTTGGTTTTGGAAAATTACTCGGAATCGTAAACAAAGCAGGTTCATCCGCTTGCCTGAACGACACCGAAATGATAAAAATCAATGCTGATGCTAAGAGTAATTTTGTTTTATTTTCCATAATAAACCATTGATTATCAATTCATTCCCAAAGCTACTTTTGTATTCGGTTGAGCTGTCAGTTCTTTTTTGAATCCAGCAAACGAAAACATTGTTTTATAATTTTCGGTAATTTTTGCCGAATAAGGCCCACCCATTACTACTGGATTTTTCGCCATGCTGATATTAGTTTCGCCGTTCATTATTTTTGAAACATCAGTTTTGATTCCTATTACAGCATTACCTTTCGATTTTATTTTAAGAGCTTTTTCTTCAAAATTTATATTAGCAATTCTGATATTATTTAATGTTTTCTTATCGCCAATTCCACCAAAAAGTCCGATATGGTACATAAAAACTGGGTCTTTGCGGTCGATTTGCGGCGAGGTGCCTTCCATTTTTACAAAAATATAGCCCGAATTCCAAGCCCAATACATATCTTTTCCATCGCCACCCACATCTAAGCAGCCTTTTCGCTGACTAATGTCTGATGCACTACGCACGCTATCAATGCCAATCACAAAATTTACACCTGTATATGTTCCTTTTGGAATATTATTGAGTGTAATAGTTTTGGTTTCTGGCTTGTTTTCACGAATCAAAAAATACGATTCATCTTGCGGAACGATGTATTCTGAGCCATCTTTTCTAACCAAACGGAGGTTACTCACATAATAATACAACAAAGTAATATTGAACTGCTCGCCAGTAGCATTTGTGTAATTTTTATCTTTGAGAGCAACTGGTTCGTTGCCAACAAAATTTTCAAACTGTAAGCTCACTGAGCCTTGTGCGTTTACCAACGAAACGCTGCACATTAAGAGCAAAAAGATGAGTTTTTTCATTGTTTTTAATTGTTTAATGTGTTAAAATATTATTTTAAACCAACTTTCATTTTACGTCGCCACCAAAGCATAAAGCCCGTGATGGCCAATAAGCCAGGCGTTAGACCGAGAATTACATAAAGTATTTTCACTGGAATTCCGCCATAATTTCCCACATGAAGTGGAAAAAACAGGGCTTCTACTTTATCCCAAAAAGCTAAATCATCGAAACGTCCTGTACTCAAAAACTCGCCTGTATTGGCATCAAATCTTACTACATTTCCACCCGCAAACATCGGATTTTGGTCTTTCAGATTGCCTCTTACACTAAATTTTTTCTCGGATTGCGTTGGCAAATAGACATAACTTGGCACTAAATCAGGCATTTTTTGTAGGCTTTCGGCATACATTTTATCGAGCGATGCCTTCACCAAAATATTATTCGGTGTGGGAATTGTCTCTTTTTCCCAAGTTTCTGACTCAAAAGCAAATAAATTCATCCAAAAACCTGTAAAAAATACGATTGCATTGAGCAAAAGCGACCAAACGCCCACTACCCTGTGCAAATCAGAACTTAACATTCGCCAGTTTTTGGTTTTTATTTTTACTTTGAAAGTGAGGACTTTCCAAATAAATTTTCGGTAAACGATAAAACCCGTAATGATTGAAATGAGCATCGTTAGCCCAAAAATAGCGGTCAAGGCTGCCCCTGGCATTCCGAGATGAAAAGAAAAATGAAATTGAAAAACCCATTCAATCCAGCCTACTTCCAAATCATCGCTTCGCCCCGAACGCAAGATTTCGCCCGTGTATTGGTTGATGTTTATCGCTCCCAAATCATAAGATTCTAAACGAACATCATTCAAATACAATCGAAAATGATACGATTGGTCTTTTTCGGCGGTTGGGTTTATCCACGCAATTCCGTCTAAGTTTGGGTATTTATTCGTAATGATTTTATACAAACTGTCAATCGGCAAAGCCTTAGCTTCGGGCTTGACTGTCAATGTTTTATGATAAATCAATTCGTCAAGTTCTTCTTGAAAAACCAAAACCGAACCACTCAGACCCAACAGGAGCAGAAATACTCCTGTGATGAGTCCGAACCATTTATGAATTGAATATAAGTTCCGAGTTAAATACATGGGCTTTTAAAGTAAAAAAGTCAGATTTCCCCAATAGCTTTGGTAATTTGCATCAGGATTATTTTTTATTTCCACCATGTGAACGGTGCTAATCATCCAATAACCTGCTTTATCTAATTTCATTTTTAGCATACCATCGGCATCGGTTTTTAGCTTTTGGTGTGTTGTTTTTTCGGTGTCGGTTTTGTGCCAAGCCAGAATCATTTTATTAGTCAGTGGCTTATTTTTGAACAAAACTTTCACAATCATCTCATCTCCCACTAGCATTTGATATGGATTTTTTAGGGGAATAATTTCCAATGCCATTTGGGTATTTTTCTTGTAGGTCTCATCAAATTTATCTCCGACTTGAATCAAAGTTTTGGCACAGCGACGATACAATTCTTTTGAAGGTTTATCTAATTCTCCCTTTTTCTTTCTGAGTTCATAAATATTCTCGATGCCATCTTCAATCAAATAATCATTGAATTTTGTGGCTTCTAAGGCAATAAATGAGTTTTTTGATTCCATCGACAATAAATGTGTACCTTCAGTATCAAATTTTAGAGGCATCGGTAATGAATCACTTTTCAAGGCAAGTGCCGTTAAATCTTTTTGTGAAGTATTGCTGTGACGAGTCAATTTTAGCAATCTTTTTTTACGATTTGCCCAAACATCGCCCATAAAATCTTCTCCAACGAATAATTGAAGATTGAAAGTCTCGTTCAGATTTAATCGAAACTTATTGGGCATCAACCAAAATTCATGTGCAAAAAGACTAGTAGCAACGAGCAACAAAAGCAATAAAGGCAACTTTTTCATGGTGAATGATTGGGTTTATTATTTAATGATGACATTCTTCCATAACTTCATGAAAGCGGTCGTGTAATGCAAAAATACCTTTTTTAAGTTCTTCTTCCGATTTTTTCTTGGCAACTAATTTCGCCAAAGCAATTGATTCTTTTTCGAGCAAGGTAATCGAATTTACTACGCCATCTTTCTTATAATCAGCAGGAATGGCCGATAGTTTCAGAGTTTTTGCCTTCGCTGCCAAATCTGCCGCATTCTGATAAAGCGGTTTTAAATCGCCATTTTCGGCAGAGTGAAACGTAGCCGACATTATTTTGTGGTATTCGTTCAAAGCTACCCATTGCTCAAAAATCGATTTTTTCTTGGGTGCAACTGGTAAAAGTTTCTTCTTTTCGGCATCGAATAACGGTTTAAGTCCCATGTCATACATTTGGGTCATCATATCTACCACAATCTCGTCGGTGTTAGTAACCGAACCTGCATTATAGGGTGGTTTTGGGTCGTACTCCAAATCGAGCATTACGCCTTTGGTGTATTTTTCGCCCATTAAATCGTTCATAATTCCGAGAGCCATGTCCATTCCTGCAGTTACGCCAGCCGAAGTCCAATATTTTCCGTCCTGAACGTAGCGTTCTTGTTTGAAATTTGCCCCGTACATTTTCATAATTTCGGCGGCATCGTACCAGTTGCAAGTAACATTTTTACCTTTTAGCAATCCTGTTGCACCCAGAATCCAGCCACCTGTGCAAACACTTGCCGTGTAGATAGTTGTCTTATCAATCTTGCGAATCCAGTTTAGCACCGTTGTATCTTGCGTTTGTAGAAAAGTTTCTTTTGCTCCGCCTGGAATAATCAGAATATCTAATTTATCTACATCGGCAAATGATTTATCGGCTTGCACTTTTAAGCCACGTTGGTTTTTTACCATTCCTTTTTCTTTTGCTACGAAGAAAATATTTACAGTCATCAACTCCGAAAGCACCTGATATGGCCCGATTGCATCAAGTGTGTTGTAGCCATCATATACATAAACTCCGATATTTTTAATCGGGTGTTTTGGCTGAGTCATGATGATTTTCATGAGTTCATCGTGGCGTTTTGCCAAAGAATCTTCTTTACTGCTTTGGGCTTGAAGCAAACTATTTTGCAAAAAACAAAGCAATGCTACAAATAGTAATCCGTATTTTTTCATAGGTATAAATTTAAAAAGCAGAAGAGTTTTTGGCTCTTCTGCTCGGTTGAATATTAAAAATTATAAGTTAACGTTGCACCCAAAGTGCGAGGCGATGCCATTCTGACCGAACGTCCAAAACTTGTATCGCCAGTACCATAAATCAAATAGCGAGTATTGCCAATGTTTTGTACCCAAAACGCCAAATTAAACTTGGTAACTTGCAAATTCACACGGGTATTTATCAAGCTATAACTTGGTTGTTCGAGCGTATTTTGTAAATCGGTGTAGAATTTACCAACCGAACGATATTCTCCACGCAAGCTCAACTTGGCTGTTTTTGTGAGTGGAATACCATATTGTGCCGCCAAGAAAAATGTATGGTTAGGTGCATTGGTTAGTTTTTTATCCGAAACATTGACTTTTTCTTCGGCGAAAGTGGCAAAATTTACACGTGTAAGCGTAAAATCTTGGTATTTACCGCTATTCAAGCCCAACGAAGCATCGAGTTCAAGATTTTTTACAGGAATAATTGTTCCTTCAAATTCGATACCTTTGGTTTGCACATCGCCCAAGTTTTCACGAGCGTACGTAAACGGAGCTACTAAATTGAAGGTTTGTAAGCCTTGCCAGTTGATTAAGAAGGCCGTAAGCCCGACACGAAGTTTATTTTCCATGCCCGAAGCTTTGAAACCAACCTCAAAATTATCAGAAAATTCTGGGTCGAAAGTTTGAGAAACGCCTTTTGGTAAACGTGAAGCATTTACACCACCCGCTCTAAAACCTCTGGTATAACTTGCGTAAATACTTGATTTTGAGCTAATTAAGTAATTCAAAGCAAACTTAGGAGAAATAGCAGTGTATTTGCCCGAAGCAGTTGTATCAGGTTTTAGATTCGTAACAACACCGCCCATCAACATAGCATCGCCAAAACCATTGAAAATTGCTTTACGGTTTTCGTTGTCATAACGCAAGCCAGCAGTTAATTCGAGCGACTTAGTGATTTTGTAACCTACTTGTCCGAAAATTGCAAGACCATTATTTACAGATTTATTGCGAAAAACTGAGTACATATCTGGAGCTAATTCATAGACCAAATTCGTAGTTGGCTCGTAGCCAGTTTGATTGAAATAGAAAATTCCAGCTGAATAATTTAACTTAGAGTCAGATTTATTGGAGTTGATTCTGAATTCTTGCGTAAAAACGGTTTGGGGTGGTAACATTTCGCCCACTTCTTTATCAAAAAATGAACTATAATAACCTGGAAAATCAATGTTTTTATAAGCCATTCCGATATTCTGAGTAGCCGAAATCGAAGTCAAAGTATAGCCCGAACCATAATATTTTAGATTCAATGAAGTATTCACAATATTTCGTTGGTGATTACCAATGCGTGTTAAATAAATTTTGTCAGGATTGGCAAAAGCTAATTTTTCGTTGGGTACACTCAACATAAAACCCGTAGCATCTGATTTATCGGTTTGAGCTTTCAAGTTGAGCGTTGCACTGAATTTTGCACTCGGAAACCACCTCAAATAAGCATTTCCGTAAATACTTTCTTCATTTCCAACGGTTACACCTTGAATATTCGTGGCTGTTTTTCCGAAACCTGTTGTATCATTTTTCAAGAAACCATCACGTTTGGTATAAAGAGCATTTACACCAAAAAACAATTTATCTTTTACAAGAGGAGTTTTATAACCTACGTTGTAGCGTTGTAAACCCAAATTTCCAACACTAACTTCGGCAAAACCACTTGTGCGATTGTTTGGTTTCTTTGTAATAATATTTACTACACCACCCATGGCATTTCGCCCAAAAAGTGTTCCTTGTGGCCCACGAAGCACCTCAATACGCTCAATATCAGCCATTTGGAAGCCACCACCAATAATATCCAGAGCGTTTACATCATCAATATAAGTAGCTACGGCAGGGTTTTCTGAAAAAACTTGCACACCTCTGATTGACTGAATTTGCTGAAAAGCCACGCCCAATTCGGAATACAAATAATTAGGAACAATTGCCGTAAGGTTGGCCAGTTCCCAAATACGAGCTTCTTCCACTTTCTTTGCCGAAATGGAAGAAACAGCGATTGGCGTATTCAATAAATTTTGTTCGGTTTTTTGGGCAGTTACCACAACTTCACTCAATTCTTCTGAACTTTCTATCAATTCAACATTAAAAGTTGTTTGTCCTGAGACATCAACTCTTTCAATTTTTGAAGCATAACCCACTGCACTTACCGACACATCGTATTTACCTTTTGGCAAGGCAATTTCAAAACTACCCGATTTGTCAGACACAATTCCTTTTGAGGTATTCAAAACTGCAACCGAAGCTCCAGAAATACCTTCACCTGCTTGATTTTTGATAATCCCTTTGATAGACTGAGCATATAAACCACTCACTATCAATATATTAAATATAAATATTATTATTCGTTTCATTTATTTTTTGTTTTAATAGAACAGCCAATTCTGATAGACTGAGTGCATTTTTTTGTCTATTTGAATCGTGAGTAAACAAGGATAGCAATGATTATAGCCACTAAACAAATCAGCGTAATCTGAATCGTTCGGATTGTATAAAATAGAATGCTTTTCAATTTACTTTGCTGTTCGGTTGGTAAATGTTCAAAGTGTTTCATAGGAATAGAATTAAAGAGATTTTATACCTTAGTAAAACTTAATGGTTCGAGTCAAGAGTGTATCTGTGTAATGACTTTAGATTTTAATTATTCTAATCTAAGCCACACTTTGTTTAGTCCTAAACTTATCAATTAAGAATATGAGTACTACGCTGAGGCCAAATAATGGTAATATTACACCCAGTACACAAATTACAATTACGAGTGCCATACTTGGGCTTAGGTTATTTGGGACCTTAGGCACACTTAATGAACCAGTTTTTTTTCTTAAAAAGTAAGTAGCAATAGCTGTAATGCTTAATAGCAAAAGACCTGCGGCAATAAATATCATTAACAACCAATTCCATAGCCCAAATTCTCCCTGATGAAATGCCATGACCCACTGCCTACTTTTCATCATTAAACCTATATCCGCCCAAGTATTTTTTTTCAAAACCTCTCCAGAATATTGGTCAAGGTGAATTTTTTCCATAGCACTCAGATTGGTAGTTTCATTATATACACTATACACACTTGTTGGGCTTTCTGGTAATTCTATAATAGTAGTACCATCTAAGTTCATTGCTTTGGCTTTATTTACAATTTCATCCAATGCCAAAGGCTCGCCAACTGGAGTAGATTTTATTCCATTTCCTTCCCAAGTACGTGGATAGCCACTATTGGTTACTTTCTGAACCCATTGATAACTTTTGCCAAAAACGTCTGTCCAAGGTAAACCGCCAGCCAAAACAAGCAAGAGGAAAAGTGAAAACCAAAAACCTGAAAGTGCGTGTATATCTCTAAATAATATGCGTTTGGTTTGGTTAGTACGAACAGTAAAAAATGCTTTAATTCCACCGCCTCTTGGCCAAAAAAGATAAAGGCCTGTGATGATTAAGACTACCATCCAACTGGCCACCAACTCAACTACCTTAGTGCCATAGCTACCCAGCAAAAGTTCTCCATGAAGTTTGCGAACTTTATACATATCTGTTTCGCTTACGTTAATTTTGCCATTAACTTTTTGGCTGTAAGGGTCGATGTACAAATGTGATTTATGCGAAAATTTTCCTGATATAAACTCCGTAGCCTCGTTTTCCGATTGAGGAACAATCATGCCCGATGGTACTTTTTTCCACTCTTTTTTGGCCAATTGCCATTGTTCTTGAAAACTCATTTTGCTTTGAGTCCTCTGTTCTACATGAGCAAGAGCAGCTTTTTGAGGGGCTTCATATTTATCTTTAAATAGATAGACTAAGCCAGTAAGTGCAAGTATAATAACAATGGGGGCTGAAATAATACCTCCGATAAAATGCCATTTTACAATCCAAGGATAAATGCTTTTACTAATATTATTTTTCATAATAATTCTGTTTTCAAGAACACGCCAGACTATCTTCAAAGTCTAACGTGTTCTTGTGGTGACGATTACTTTTTACCTGTAAAACTATACTGTAAGCCCAAAACAAAGGTACGAGGAGCTGCTGGCGTAAATGTAGTACGGTCAGTTACTGCATTTCCACGAGACGCATTGGTTGCATAAAGAGCATCGGTCAAGTTCATTACATTCGTAAATAGCTCAATACCTTTCCATTGGTAGCTCGCTCTGAAATTCAATAATTCATAACCTTTGTACTCAACAGTATTTATTTGGTTTTGATACCATTTACTTACGTGCTGCCACTCGATTGACGTACGAAAATTCTTCGCCCATTTAGGATAGTAACTTATTTCTGAGTTCCAAATCCAACGAGGTGCCGATGGCATATCTTTCCCATTTACATCTTTTAAAGCATCAGAAGCCCTCTGACTTAATGTAAATTCAACAAATCGGTGAATCGAATATGCTCCACCAAAACGGAAGAAAACTTCTTTCGATGGTTTATAAGTAATTCCATATTCTAAACCTTTATGAAGTGTTTTTCCTGCTGCTTGATAATCAGTCGAATTATCTGGTTGGCGAATATTCAATAATTCGTTCGTACCAGTCATTTGATAATATGTAGCATCTACATAAATTTTGTTTTTCAAGAGCGATGCCCAACCCCCAATTTCGGCATTATTGAAAGTTGCAGGAATCAAATTGTAGTAAAACAAATCACCATTGGCAGCTGGAGTAGGTCTTTTGCGGAAAATAGCTGTCAAACCAGAAGGAGCAAAACCTTTTGAATAGTTTGCATAAATGCCTTTCCCTTTACCCAAATCATAGGTAACACCAATCTTAGGAGTAGTTTTAGTATAAGTTTTTGAACCACCAATACCTAAGCCTGTTGTTTTGTCGATGTCAAGATTATTAACAAAATCAAACGACATATTATCATAACGAAGACCTGCTGAAACTCTCAAATTTTTGATTGGTTCAAAATCGTACTGTATATAAGCGGCTGCATTACGAATATCAGCATTGTAGTTAGCAATCTGAATATCTGGACGTTCTTTAGTAATTGTATATTTTTCAACCGATTTTTTATCAGCACGTAACTGAGCTGCTAAGTCAATTTGATATGACCAATAATCATTTGGCGAGAAATCGACCGTGGTACCAATTGTAGCTTTTGAGTTTAAAAATTTGAATCGTTGCGAGTGTTGAGCAATTACACCCAAACTTTTAAAGTCATTTGAGTTAATTTCACCTCTTGCAGTGGCAGCTCCCGAAGTCCATCGAATACCATAACTTGGGTTTTGGCCATGTTTATTATCACGAGCAAAAACTGTTACAAATGACTGCGAACCATTTGCCCAATCTTTTTCAAAAGTTAAACGAGTACGCAGTGAGTATGCTTTTCTATAAGTAAAATCAGTAGTACTAACATACTGACGGTTATAAAAAGCAACGCTATCTACACTTCCGCTGGTTTGAGAGTTATATTTTGCATAAGACAATGTATAAATCAAACGACTACTTGGTGTTAGTTGATACTCCAAACGTGCATATTGAGCATTTTTAGTATAATCCGAACTCGTCATCCAAGCATCTTTTTGTTCTGCTACTAAACCACCTAAATATATTCCAAACTTACCGATTGTTGCTCCTGCACCGTACTGAACTCTACGAAAACCCCATTGGTCAGCTTGCACTCCTATTCGAGCGGTTGGAACTGCGGTTGGGCGTTGTGAAATAAAATTGATTGCACCGCCTACCGCTTCTGGACCATAAATTGAAGAAACTGGCCCTTTTACAACTTCTACCGAACTAACCGTAAACTGATTCATCTCAAGTAAAGAGTTATGATTGAAAACTCCCATCGGACGAATCGGTACACCATCTTCCATGTATAAATAATACGCATTAGTCGTCATTGGTTGGCGAATCGACATTGAATGCTGTTCGTTATTCAAGTTTACCATCAAAACACCTGGCGTTTTATTGATTACTTCATAAATTGATGAAACCTTTGCTTCATCAATCATTTTTGGTGTAATCTTAGAAATTGCAATAGGAGTTTCGGTACGCAAACTTGCTTCACGATTTCCCGTTACAACAATAGTTTGTAAATCTTCCGATGCAGTTTCGAGCGAAATTGAGAGACTGCTCCCAGATACAACATCAACAGTTTTGGCTTCGTAACCAATATTTGTAATTACTAATTTTGTAGCATTGGCTTTTAATTCAAAAGCTCCACTAATATCTGTTATTGCTCCAACTGAAGTGTTTTCAGCTTTTACAGTTGCTCCGACAATTGGTTCTTTTGTATTAGCATCGTAGATTTTTCCTTTGATTGACTTTTGAGCAAAACTTAAATTAATAGATATAATTGAGAGTATGATATATAATATTTTTTTCATTTTTGATTGACTTAGGTATAAAATAATACGCACGTATTGCACCCTATTCTATAAGAATGGACGAATACGAATGATAGAAGATTACTTATATGAAATTCCTAAAGCTGCGGAGGCTTCAAAATTGAAGCAATTGGAGATAAAAAATAATTGTTTATGTAGGTGTAGTTGGAGGTTGGGGTTGAAATGACTTTAGTCAAACGTGGAAGGCTACAATTGCGGCAACAGTGATATAATTCAAACAATTGCTTAAACGAACTAACTTTCGATTGATGATTATCACGCTCTTCGGAGGCTTTTAGTTTTTTGGCTAAATAGCATTTCCCATCGCAATGTAGTTGTGGGCGATTCTTATTTACGCAATAATTCTTAATGATAAACTCTTTATTGAACTCATATTCAAGATAAACAATAGGAGCTATCATGACTCGCAAAGTAAGCAAGCCACATAAACCGAGTGTCCCTATTTTCTTGATTAAATTCAATTTATATACATTTTTTACCAGCCAATATAACCAGTGGGTGTAATACCGTTTAGGCGTAAATAACAAATGGCTTGTCCACGATGATGAATAATGTGATTTTCGAGGGCGTAAAATAATCGCCAAACAGG